>NZ_BCYU01000062.1 GCF_001598355.1 Sphingomonas asaccharolytica NBRC 15499 | reverse complement strand
AATGATCGCTCAAAAAACCGACTTCGCCTCAGTCCCCATCATCGCGCCCCGCACCAGCGGGATCGGCGGGCCACCATAGGAGAGGAACTGGTCGTGAAACTGCTTCCACGCCTTGCGCCCGCCGCGCGTCGCGATCCAATCGTCGCGCAGCTTGCGGATCATCAGCTTGCCGAGCGTGTAGTTGAGGTACGCCGGATCGTACGTTCCGCGCGCCGCCTGCTGGTCCGAATTGCCTTCGTCCTGATAGCATTGCTCGCGGAACATCTTGTACGAATCGGCCTGGGTCATGCCGCGCGCATGCATGCCGATCGCCGACAGGAAGCGGCAATCGCGCAGCAGCGCGTTGGACAATTCGCCGATATGCGTCTCGGGATCGCCATTCCCCAGGCCCGCGTCCCACATCATTTCTTCGGCATAATGCGCCCAGCCCTCGGCATAGGCATAGCCGACGAACAGCTGGCCGAAGAGCGAGGGCGAACGGTTGGCGTGGAGGAACTGGACGAAATGGCCCGGCATCACTTCGTGCACTGAGGTGAAAAGCAGGTCCATCTTGCCCGGCACGAAGCCGAGTTGCTTGGCCTTGGGCCAGCTCGGGTCCGGCGGCGAGATGTAATAGACCGACGGAATGCCCTTATCGAACGGCCCCGGCGGATCGATATAGGCCGAATTCTGCCGGTTGTAGGGCGGGCTTTCCTCGACCAGCGCCTGTTCGGTGCCGGGGATCGAGACGATGTCATGCGACTGGACGAAGGCGCGCAGCATCGGGATCTGGCGCCGCGCCTCGGCCACCGGATCGTTGCCGGCGGGTTTGTTGGCCGACATCTTGTCCATGCAGGCCTGGATCGTCTTCTTCGGCGCATATTTGGCGCAGGCTTGCTTGAGCGCGTCCTGGTTCTTGGCCAGGTCTGCCTTGCCCGCTGCTTCGAGCTGGTCGAGCGGAGTGTCGACGCCTTCGGTCTCAGCGAGCATGCGCTGGAACTTCTCCGGCCCCAGCGCGAAATCCTTGGTCGCGGTCTTCTTTTGATTGCCGAGCCATTTGGCAAGGTCGCCCGTCACCACCGCCGCGGCTTCGGAGGCGTCCTTCAGATCCTTCTGCATCTTCTTGTCGCGGACGCTGGCAAACGCCTTGCGCGCGTCGCCACGATAATAATCGGCGAAGCCGCTGAACGCCGCGACGCCGTATTTGATGAAGCTCTCGGGCATCGGTGTGCGCAGATTGGTGCGGATGTTCCACACCGCCGACGGCACCTGGCGAAAGAATTTGATCAGCGCCTCCATCCGCACCTTCGCCGGCGCGTAGGGCCGCGCGATATAGGTGTTCGGATCGAGGCCGTTGCCGACATAATAAGCCGGGTTGGTGTGCGGCTGATCGGCATCCTCGAGCCAGAACAGTTTCCCGCGCGCGACCTGGATCAGATAGTCGCGCTCGAAGGCATCTTCCTTAGACAATTTGGTCTTGTCGAACGCCTGGGCGTCGGTGACCGCCTTGTGCAGGAAATCGGCCTGCGCCTTCAGCCCCGACGGGCTCCAGTCGGGCATCACCCCGTCGAACTCGTGCTTGCCTTGATAGACCGCGAAGGCGGGATCGAGCTTGAACCAGCCGTCGATGAAACCGTCGCGGAACTGAGCCCATTGCGGCGAAGGTGCCGCGGGGACTGCCGCCGTCATATTGGCAGTGGTTTCGTTGACGTTGGTCGCGTTGACGTTGGAGGAAGTGGTCGACGAATGACACGACGTCAGCGCGATACAGGCGACCGCGCCCAGCAGCTTGAACTTCATTGGACTCTCCGAACCTTATGGGGCGGAGTGCTGCCAGATTGCGCGGCGCGGCGCCAGTGCGCTCGCTCCTGTGCGACCCGCACCCACTTATTTTAGCGGGACAACGACCTCGTTGGGGTTAACCACATTGAGCTTCTCGCGAGTCAATTGGTCGGCCATGTCGGGGTCGACCTTGTTCGGGTCGAGCAACTGGACGCGGTTGGCGAGCACCGTCTGCTTCTGCTTGAGGTCAGCGAGTTGCTGCTGCTTCTTGGCGAGCAGGCGCTGGTAATCGCCATAGGCAAGCGCGCCATTGCTGCCGACCACGGCGTAAATACCGAAAAACGCCATGAACCCCAGCGCGAGCGCGGGAAAAGCGGCACGACGAAAAACGGACCCGAAGGTGGAGCGGCGACGAGATGGCATATTGGGATGGCCTTGTCGCTCACCACGACTCGCGGATCAAGCTAGTATTTAACCATAAATCGCCGAATCGAATCGGATCGGCGATAAATTGAATCGCGAGTGGCCGGGCAGCAACAGGCTCGGTCGTCACCCCGGACTTGTTCCGGGGCCCAATCCTCCAAAACGGAATCCGGGCATTGTTGCACGTTGGGTGCCGGCACAAGGCCGACATGACGGTTTGGGCTTACTTCCCCCTGATCACACTCCGCCCCGCGAACACCGCGACGTCGCCCAGTTCCTCTTCGATGCGGATCAGCTGGTTGTACTTGGCCAACCGGTCCGACCGCGCCAGGCTGCCGGTCTTGATCTGTCCGCAATTGGTCGCGACCGCGAGGTCGGCGATGGTCGAATCCTCGGTCTCGCCCGAACGGTGCGACATCACCGCGGTGTACGAATTGCGCTGCGCCATCGACACCGCCGCCAGCGTCTCGGTCAGCGTGCCGATCTGGTTGACCTTGACCAGGATCGAATTGGCGAGGCCGCGCTCGATTCCGTCCGCCAGCCGCTTGGGATTGGTCACGAACAGATCGTCGCCAACCAATTGGACCTTGTCGCCGACCATGTCGGTCAGCGCCTTCCAGCCCTCGAAATCGTCCTCGGCCATGCCGTCCTCGATCGAGATGATCGGGTATTTGGCGACCAGGTCTGCGTAATAGGCGGCCATTTCGTGCGGCGTCAGCACCTTGCCCTCGGCCGAAATGTGATACTTGCCGTCCTTGAAGAATTCGGTCGACGCCGGGTCGAGCGCCAGCATCACGTCGTCGCCGGCTGTGTACCCCGCCCCTTCGATAGCGCGCATGATGAAGTCGAGCGCGTCGGTCGTGTTGGCGATGTCGGGCGCGAACCCGCCTTCGTCGCCGACGCCAGTCGACAGGCCCTTCTCATGAAGCATCTTCTTGAGCGTATGGAAAATTTCCGAGCCCATGCGCACCGCCTCGAACAGCGACGAGGCGCCGACCGGCATGATCATGAATTCCTGGAAGTCGATCGGATTGTCGGCATGTTCGCCGCCGTTGATGATGTTCATCATCGGCACCGGCAAAACGTGCGCGTTGACGCCGCCGACATAGCGATAGAGCGGCAAGCCGCGCGCGTCGGCCGCGGCCTTGGCGGTCGCCAGGCTGACGCCCAGGATCGCGTTGGCGCCCAGCCGGGCCTTGTTGGGCGTGCCATCGAGCGCGATCATCGCGGCGTCGACCTCGGCCTGATCCTCGGCATCGAAGCCGAGCAGGGTGTCGGCGATCTCGTTATTGACCGCGTCGACCGCCTTCTGGACGCCCTTGCCCGACCAGCGGCTCTTGTCGCCATCGCGCAATTCGACCGCTTCATGCGCGCCGGTCGAGGCGCCCGACGGCACCGCCGCGCGACCGAACGACCCGTCCTCGAGCATCACTTCGACCTCGACCGTGGGATTACCGCGGCTGTCGATGATCTGGCGGCCGTGAATGTCGATGATTGCGGTCATGGAACGGTCTTCCTAGATTGGGGGTAATAGGAATTGGATTGGGGCGTCGCGGCGGCGCTCTAACGGCTTCGCGCGCGGGCGGCAAATCGCTTGTCCCGCATGACGGAACCGGCAAGCGCCGCCTTGGTTGTCGATATGGAACAACGGTTGTCGACGTCCGTCGACAGCGAACCAGTAAGGAAGAGTACCATGGCCGATACCGCATCGAACGAGACGCCGAACGGGACCGCCGGCGGGACGACTGGCGACAAGCCGAACGCCACCCAGGCGCTCAAGGACAATGTGATCAAATTCGCCAATGACGCGGGCGAAAAGGCGAAGGGCTATGCCGAAGACGGCAAGAGCCGCGCCGGCACCGCGCTCGACGAGCTGGCGAAGATGCTGCAGGAAGCCGCCGGCACGGTCGATGAGAAGGTCGGCGAGCAATATGGCCAATATGCCCGCTCCGCCGCCGACGCGGTGGCCAATTTCTCCGGCGCGCTCAAGGAAAAGCAGGTCGACGACATTATCGACGATGCGCGCGAGTTCGTGAAGAAGAGCCCGGCGGTCGCGATCGGCACCGCCGCGGCGATCGGCTTTGTCCTGGCGCGATTGGTCAAGGCGGGGCTCGACGGCCAGGCCGACAAACCGTCGGACAAGCCGTCGAACGACACCAAAGCCTGATCCGAGCGGCCGCGCGTGGAGGGGGAACCGCAGCCCGACGACAGCATCACCTCGCTGGTCAGTCGTCTGATCGACGATGGCGAGAATTTCGTTCGGGCCGAGGTCAAGCTCTACCGCGCGCGGCTGTTTTCGCGCCTGGACGAGGCGCGCAACGCGATCCTGCTCGGGATCGGCGCGCTCGTGCTGGCCCAGGCAGTGCTCGTGGCGGCGCTGGTCGGGTTGCTGATGACCTTGCGCTGGCTGGTCGGCCCCGGGTGGGCGACGTTGATCGTGGTCGGTGGCGGTGTATTGGTTACCGCGATCATGGGCTGGAGTGCCTGGCTGCTGGTCAAGAAGGCGACCGAAATCAAGGACAAGGACGAGCGGCCGTGAATTTGATCGACGACGAACTGGTGAAGGCGGAGGCCAATTCCGTCGATGCTCGGCGTCAGCTCGCCCAAACGGTCGTCGCGCTGCAATCCAGACTCAAACCCAGTGCCCTCGCTCGCGATGCGGTTGAAGAACTGAAAGAGGTCGGTGGCGAAATGGCGCGGTCGGGGATCGAGTCGGTGAAGCGTAATCCCCTGCCTGCGGTCGGCGTTGCCGCGCTGTTGACCGCATTTATCGCGCGTAAACCGCTCGCCCGGCTGTTCCGAAGGCAACCGACCGACGCATGAAGAGTTCGACCCCATATCAGAGGGACATGGATATGACCGAGACAGCAGAGACCAAACAGAGCGGCCGCATGGAAAGCGCCCTGGCGACCGCACGCGGCGCGACCAACGACGCGCTCCACGAAACGCGCAAGGTCGCCGAACGCGCCGGCAAGGCAATCGAGACCAATCCGCTGGCGGTCGTCGCCGGCGGGATCGCCATCGGCCTGGCGGCGGGCGCTTTGCTGCCTAAGACCAAACGCGAAACGGAATTGCTCGGCTCGGTCGGCAAGCGCCTGACCGGTGCCGCGGCCGGCGCCGCCGAAGCCGCGCGCGACGCGGCCAAGGCAGAGCTCGGCTCGCTGCCGCTCAGCAAGGACGCGGCAAAAGCGCAGGTTTCGAAGCTGATCGACCAGGTGGCCAAAGCGGTGTCGAGCGCGGGGGAAGCGGCGCTCAACGGCAGCCCTGTCGCGGCCGCGGAGATCAAGCCGGCGAAGAAGTCCAAATAGGCGCTTCAACGCTGCAGCGCAGCAGGAGGGCTCGTCTCCGCCTCTCGCAACGGTCGTGACGGAGCGGAATTTGGCGCAGGACTAGGAGCTAGGAGTGAGCGATGCCATCAGCATCGTGATCGACGACGCGACGACGCCCTGCGCCAAATTCCGCCCGCCGCGAAGCGGTTGCCCGATGCAGCGCCCCGAGCGTCGTCGCTTGCTTGCGCGTAGCTTCTGCTACGCGTCTGCGCTACGCTCCTCGTCGGAGCACTGCCTCGGGCAATCACGACCGTTGCGAGAGGCGGAGACGAGCCCTAGAGGGTGGAGCCATGAGCAAGCTCCACCTCGTATTCGGCGGTCGCGTCAAGGATCCGCGAACGCTCGACTTCGATCAAACGACCGTCGAGGTCGTCGGCATCTTTCCCGATTACGCCAGCGCCGAAAAAGCTTGGCGCGCCGCCGCGCAGCGGACGGTCGACGATGCCGAAATGAAGTTCGTGGTCGTCCACCTCCACCGCTTGCTCGAGCCCGATCCAGAGTTGCAGGCGCCGCACGCTTAAGAGCGAATGCAGATTTTATCGGCTTCTGGCTGAGGTTGCCCCTTACGCCTTGCGATATCGCCACAGCAGCAACGGGCGCGCCAGAATCAGGCCGACGATGAACCCGCCGATATGCGCGCCGATAGCAACCGGCTGGCCCATCATCGTCGTGAACCCGATCAGCAGATTGATGCCCGTCCAGGCCACACCAAGCCACAAAGCGTGGATAAGCCCCGCAGGTAGCGGGCCGACGCCTGGCGTGCGGCTCCCGCCGTACAGCATCGCATAGGCCGCCACGAGCGCGGAGATCGCTCCGCTGGCGCCGATCATCGGCATGACCGCGCCCGGATCCTGCGCCCATTGCCCCGCCGCTGCGGCATAGGCGCCGATCACATAGAGCGCCGCAACACTGACCGATCCGAGCGCACGCTCAGCCTCGCGTCCGCAATAGACCAGCATCACCATGTTGAAGAACAGATGCATCCACCCGCCATGCAGCAAGGTGGCGCTGAGCGGAGTCAGCCAGACCGGCACTAGCCAGCCGGCATAATTGGCGATCGGCACGTCGGGAACGCGACCGGGAATGAACCCACCGGTCACCGCTGCCACGTCAGGCGCGACGAACAGGATCGCGCATACCGACACGGCGACGGTCAGGATCGCGATCCCATACGTCGCCGGCGCATCGCGGAAATGCATCGGGTTTAGACCGACCTGCATGATTTCTGAATCATGCAGGTCGGTCTATTTATCTGTGGTCGCATCGCTTTTCGCGGAAAACGGGTACCCACTTTTCCGCGCGATGCTCTAAATGAACTCGATCTTGGCGACGACGTAATAGCGGTCGCCGGCCGGCACCGACACTTCGACCTCGTCATCGACCTTGCGGCCGATCAGCGCGCGGCCGAGCGGCGAATTGTACGAGATGCGGCCGCTCTTGGCGTCCGCCTCGGTCTGGCCGACGATCTGGTACTTGACCGGCTTTTCGTCGTCGTCGAGCAACGTCACCGTCGCGCCGAACACAACCTTGTCGCCCGACAATTCGGTCGGATCGATGATCTGCGCGCGGCTGAGCTTGTCCTCGATATCGGCGATCGACGCCTCGATCTGGCCCTGACGCTCCTTGGCGGCATGATATTCGGCGTTTTCCGACAAATCGCCGTGCGCGCGGGCCTCCTCGATCGCATCGACGATCTGGGGCCGCTCGTCTTTGAGACGGCGCAGATCCGCAGTGAGCTTTTCATAGCCCTCTTGCAGCATCGGCATCTTCTCAACAGTCGCCATAACCCCTGGTCCCTCGTTTCAAATATCCATCCCCAAGCGACCCGTCCCCGGACCGCCCGCACCTGTTTCTCTTGTGAGGGGATCAATTGTGCGAGTGCGAATGATAGGATTGCAGCGGCCGAACTTCAAGTGACCGTGTTGCAAGCGCGACAATGGCCTTTGCAGCTTCGACTGATGCCGAGGCCGTGGTGAAGTGCGGAATCTTCTGCGCGACCGCCGCTTGGCGGATCGGCTGCGAGTCCTTGAGCGACTGCCAGCCCTCGGTCGTGTTGAAGATCATGTCGATGCCGCCGTCCTTGATCCGATCGACGATATGCGGACGTCCCTGCGCCACCTTGTTGACGCGCTCGACCGGCACGCCGTGCTCGGTGAGATAGTCGGCAGTGCCGCCGGTCGCGACGACGGTGAAGCCGAAATCGGCAAGCGCGCGAGCGCCGGGCAGGATGACCGGCTTGTCGCTGTCTTTGACACTGATGAACACCGTGCCGCGCTCGGGCAGGATCGTCCCCGCGCCGAGTTCGGCCTTGCCGAAGGCCGCGGTGAAATCCTGATCTATTCCCATGACTTCGCCGGTGGACTTCATTTCCGGTGAGAGAACCGGATCGATCCCCTGGAAGCGGTTGAACGGGAATACCGCTTCCTTGACCGCGAAATAGCCAATGTCGCGATCGATCACCGGCAGGTCCTTGAGCTTCTCGCCCGCCATCACCCTGCTGGCGATCTTGGCGATTGGCGATCCGATCGCCTTGGCGACGAAGGGCACCGTGCGGCTGGCGCGCGGATTGACCTCGATCAGATAGACTTTGCCATCTTTGACCGCGAATTGGATGTTCATCAGCCCGACGACGTTGAGCGAGCGGGCCAGCAAGTCGGTCTGGCGCTCGATTTCTGCGATGATGTCATCGGACAGGCTGTAGGGCGGAATCGAGCAGGCGCTGTCGCCCGAATGGACGCCGGCTTCCTCGATATGCTGGAGCACGCCGGCGACCACGACGTCGGTACCGTCGCAGATCGCGTCAACGTCGACCTCGATCGCGTCGCGCAGATATTGGTCGATCAGCACCGGCGAATCGCCTGATACCTGGACCGCGGTCTGGATGTAATCGTCGAGCTGCTGGGTGCCGTCGACGATCTCCATCGCGCGGCCGCCCAGGACATAGCTCGGACGCATGAGCACCGGGTAACCGATGCGTTCGGCCACCGCGACCGCCTCGTCGCGGCTGCGCGCGATCCCGTTGGCGGGCTGGTGCAGGCCAAGCTTGTTGACCAACGCCGCGAAGCGCTCCCGATCCTCGGCCAGGTCGATCGCATCGGGGCTGGTGCCGAGGATCGGAATCCCGGCCTTTTCGAGCGCGCGCGCCAGGTTGAGCGGGGTCTGCCCGCCGAACTGGACGATGACGCCGACCAGATCACCCGCCTGCTGCTCGGTATAGAGAATCTCGAGCACATCCTCGGCGGTCAGCGGCTCGAAATAGAGCCGATCCGAGGTGTCGTAATCGGTCGACACCGTCTCCGGGTTGCAATTGATCATGATCGTCTCGAACCCGGCCTCGGCCAGCGCGAAACAGGCATGGCAACAGCAATAGTCGAACTCGATCCCCTGCCCGATCCGGTTGGGACCGCCGCCCAGGATGACGATCTTACGCCGAGTCGACGGCTGGCTCTCGTCCTCGGGCTCACCGAAGCTCGGCGCTTCGTAGGTCGAGTACATGTACGGCGTCTTGGCGTCGAACTCGGCGGCGCAGGTGTCGATGCGCTTGAACACCGGCCGCACGCCCAGGCGATGGCGCAGCGCCCTCACCTCGTCCTCATTGACCCCGCCGGCCATCGCCTTGACCGCTTCGTGGATCAGCCCGCTGCGCGCCGGGAAACGATCGCGGAGCCCAACCGACTGCACCGCGAGATAGGCGAGCCGCTTGTCGCTGAAGCCCATCGACTTGAGCCGGCGCATGCCGGCGGCGTCCTGCGGCAGGCCATTGGCGATGACCTCGCTCTCGGCAGCGATGATCTCCTCGATCCGTTCGAGGAACCAGGGATCGTATTTGGCGATCGCGTGGACCTCAGCGACCGTGAAGCCTTCACGCAGCGCCTGCGCCGCAACCAGCAGCCTGTCGGGAGTCGCGACGGCCAGCGCGGCCTCGATTTCGTCCCTGGGCGCGCCGACCAGGCGATCAACGGTGTTGAACCCCGACAGCCCGGTCTCGAGCCCACGCAGCGCCTTTTGCAGCGATTCGTGGATGTTGCGGCCGATCGCCATGACTTCGCCAACCGACTTCATCGCGGTCGACAGCACCGCTTCGGCGCCCTTGAACTTCTCGAACGCGAAGCGCGGAATCTTGGTGACGACGTAATCGATGGTCGGCTCGAAGCTCGCCGGCGTCGCTCCGGTAATGTCGTTGATGATCTCGTCGAGCGTGTAGCCGACCGCCAGCTTGGCCGCGACCTTGGCGATTGGGAAGCCGGTCGCCTTCGACGCCAGCGCCGACGAGCGCGACACGCGCGGGTTCATCTCGATGACGACAAGCCGCCCATCCTTCGGATTGACTGCGAACTGGACGTTGGAACCGCCTGTTTCCACGCCGATTTCACGTAGCGTCGCAATGGACGCGTTGCGCATGATCTGATATTCCTTGTCGGTCAGCGTCAGCGCGGGCGCGACGGTGATCGAATCGCCGGTGTGGACGCCCATCGGATCGATATTCTCGATCGAGCAGACGATGATGGCATTGTCCTTGCGGTCGCGGACGACCTCCATCTCGTACTCTTTCCAGCCGAGCAAAGATTCCTCGATCAGAACCTCGGTGGTCGGGCTGGCGTCGAGCCCCTTGCGAACGATGTTGATGAACTCGTCCTTGTTGTACGCCACGCCGCCGCCGGTCCCGCCCAGCGTGAAGCTCGGGCGGATGATCGCCGGCAGCCCGACCTTCTCCAGCCCTTCCAGCGCCTCGGCTTCCGAATGAGCAATCGCCGAGCGGGCGCTTTCGAGCCCGATCTTGGTCATCGCGTCCTTGAACTTGAGCCGGTCCTCGGCCTTGTCGATCGCCTCGGCATCCGCGCCGATCATGATCACGCCGAACTTCTCGAGCGTGCCGTCCTGCGCCAGCGCCAAAGCGGTATTGAGCGCGGTCTGCCCGCCCATCGTCGGCAGCACCGCGTCGGGGCGCTCTTTCTCGATGATCTTGGCGACGACGCCCGGGGTGATCGGCTCGATATAGGTCGCGTCGGCCAGGTCGGGATCGGTCATGATCGTCGCCGGGTTCGAATTGACCAGGACGATGCGATAGCCCTCTTCGCGCAGCGCCTTAATCGCCTGCGTGCCTGAATAATCGAACTCGCATGCCTGGCCGATAACGATCGGCCCGGCGCCGATAACGAGGATCGAAGAAATGTCGGTGCGTTTGGGCATTATTTCGTCAAAATTCCAAGAAAATGAACGTGCACGATTATTTACCGGACTTCCTGATGAAAACGGCGTCGACCGCCTTCGCCAACGCATCTTGGTCGAAACTGAGTTGCGGCGCGGGACGGCCACAAAATGCGTTGAAAGAAGCGAGCAACAACAGACTGTTCTGGTTGAACGCTTTTTGAATCGCCTCCTTCGACGCATCGCGTGCAAGCGGAACCTCAACCTTCGGTTCGTTGACGAACTTGTCGGGTGCCCGCTTGGACGCGCAATTATCGTAGTAGGTGATCCGCATGCCCGTGTCGGTGCGTTCGAAAAGGAAACTAGGAAAGCGATTGCTCAGCGCGCTGCACAATGGCTTTCCGTCGGCGCCTAGTTCGCCAGCGACGCAGATTATTTCCCATTCGGGCCTCGGGACCGACATGATCTGGCCGGGCTGCGCGAGCAGCAAGCCGAGAAGTGAAAGAATCATACCGCCAGCGCCCTCACAAACTTCTCGAACAGGTAGAAGCTGTCCTGCGGTCCTGGGCTCGCCTCGGGGTGATATTGCACGCTGAACGCCGGGCGGTCGGTCAGCTCCAACCCGGCATTCGAGCCATCGAACAACGACACATGCGTCTCGCGGGCATTGGCCGGGAGGCTGTCGCGTTCGACCGCGAAGCCGTGGTTCATGCTGGTAATCTCGACGGCGCCGTCGCTGAGGCGCTTGACCGGATGGTTGGCGCCGCGATGGCCCTGGAACATCTTGGTCGTTGTCGCGCCCACGGCCAGCCCGAGCAATTGATGGCCGAGGCAGATGCCGAACAACGGGATGTTGGTCTCGAGCAATTGCTGGATCACCGGCACGGCATATTCGCCGGTCGCGGCGGGATCGCCCGGGCCGTTAGACAGGAACAGGCCGTCGGGCTTGAGCGCCATCACCTGGTCGAAGGTCGCGGTGGCGGGGACGACGCTGACCTTGGCGCCGGCTTTGACCAAATTGCGGTAGATGTTGCGCTTGGCGCCGTAATCGATCGCCACGACATGGGGGCGGTCATCCTCACGCCCCTCCCCGCCATAGCCGAAGCCGAGCCGCCAGACGCCGCCTTCCCAGCCGTAATCCATCTCGGTGGTGACCGCGATCGCGAGATCCATGCCTTCGAGCCCGGGCCAGGCGCGCGCCATGTCGAGTAGCAGCGGAATGTCGAACTTGCCGTCGGCGGCATGCGCGATCACGCCATTGGGCGCGCCGCCGCTGCGAATTCGCTTGGTCAGCGCGCGCGTATCGATCCCCGACAGGCCGACACGGGCATGGCGCTTCATCCAGTCGTCGAGCCGCTCGACCGAACGGAAGTTCGACGGCGCGGTGACGTCCTCGCGCACGATCATCCCGAGCGCGTGGGGCAGGTTCGCCTCGACGTCGTCGGGATTGGCGCCGACATTGCCGATATGCGGGAACGTGAAGGTGATGATCTGACCGGCGAAGCTCGGGTCGGTCATGATCTCCTGATAGCCGGTCATCGCGGTGTGAAAGCACACCTCACCGACCGCCTGGCCCTCGGCACCGAAGCCGCGGCCCCACACTATTTCCCCGGACGCCAGAACTAGGCATCCGGTCGCTCCTGCGGGCACGTCGAAAGGCTTGGCGTCGGCCATTGCGGGCGGGCACTCCGTTTGGTTTGGGCAGCGATGTCGCTAAGGCCCGGCAGCTAGACCCCCCACCCCCTCGCGTCAACCGGCTGGCGTCGCTATGTGGGCCTGATGATAAGAGATGACATCAAGAACGCGCTGATCACCGCCATGAAAAGCGGCGACAAGCAGGGCACCGCCGCGATCCGCCTGATCCAGAGCGCGATCAAGAACCGCGATATCGAGGAGCGCGTCAAGACGCAACCGACCGAGGACGACACGCTCGTTACCGAAGTGCTGCAGAAAATGGTCAAGCAGCGCCGCGAATCGATCGAGATGTATGTGAAGGGCGGCCGCCAGGAACTCGCCGATGTCGAGCAAGGCGAGATCGACGTGATCGAGCGGTTCTTGCCCGCGCAGATGAGCGACGAGGAAACCAGCGCGGCGATCGAGGCGATCAAGGCCGAGCTGGGCGCCTCGGGCATGAAGGACATGGGCCGCGTGATGGCGGAGCTGAAGGCCCGGCATGCGCAGAACCTGGACATGTCCAAGGCAAGCGGGCTGGTGAAGGCGGCTCTGTCGTAGGGCGGATCGACAAACAGCAATTCAATTCGTCATGCCGGGCTTGTCCCGGCATCCACCGGGCAGTTTAGCCTAGCCCTTGAACCTCTTGTCCCGCGCTTGCAGCCCGGTGGACCCCGGCACAAGGCCGGGGTGACGGTTGGGCATTAGACGGAACCCAGCGTAGCAACGTGGCGGATTACCTTGGGTTCTCACCCTTCGCTTAAGCACGAAGTGATTAGGCATCAACCCCCACCGTACCAGCCTCGCGTTCTGTCAGGATGCGGTCGATCAGGCCCCATTCCATCGCTTCTTCCGCCGTCATGAAGCGATCGCGGTCCATCGCGACCTCGAACTCTTCATAGGTCCGGCCGCAATGCTCGGCGTAGAGCCGGGTCATGCGCTGCTTGGTGCGAAAGATTTCCTCGGCGTGGATCAGCATGTCCGACGCCTGCCCCTGAAAACCACCCGACGGTTGGTGGATGAGGATGCTGGCATTGGGCAAGGCGGCGCGTTCGCCGGGTTCGCCCGCCATCAGCAGGAACGAGCCCATCGATCGCGCCGTCCCCATGCAGAGCGTGTGAACGGGCGCGCGAATGTATTGCATGGTATCGTACATCGCGAGGCCGCTGGTCACGACGCCGCCGGGTGAATTGACGTAAAGCTGGATCGGCTTCCGGGGATTTTCGGCCTCCAGGAACAACAATTGCGCGCAGACAAGCGCGGCCACGGCGTCGTTCACTTCCCCGTTCAGAAAGATGATCCGCTCGCGCAGCAGGCGCGAATAGATATCGAACGAGCGTTCGCCGCGGCTGGATTGCTCGATGACCATGGGGACGAGTTGCATCGCTTCGCGCATCGGCGAACTCCTATGTCCTGAATTTTTAGTGCCGGTAGGCCGGGGCGTCAGGCCGCGAGCATCATCAACGGGCCGTTATTGTTCGCCGCCGGCAATGTGCGTGGCACCAGCCGCGCATCCGTCAGACCATGAACCACCCTCAGGATCGAGCCGCCGTCCGTGCCGGGCCTGACCTCAAAGGTGACGATGCTCTCGAGGAACGGCGGATCGCCGTCGCGCATTGCGTAGCGGATTTCCTCGCCAGGTTCGGTGGAGACCGGATCGGCATCGGCCAGATCCTCTTTGGGCAGCCATTTATCCCGAAAGCCGGGCACGCTGATCGCTCGCCAGACCTTTTCGGGCGGGGCATCGAGCTCGTATTCGAACACTAGATCCGCGGCCTGCTTTTGGGGCTCGGTATCGCTCATGGCTCCATGTCCTTCAGCAAGATCTTCAACGCATCGATCCGCGCGGGCCAATAAGCGCGGTACTTGGTCAACCATCCGGCGATGAGCGCCAGCCCCTCCGGGTCGACTTCATAGTTCACGAAACGCCCCTGACGCTCTTCGCGAACCAGACGTGCGGTGCGCAGCACGGCAAGGTGCTGCGACATTGCCGGTTGGCTGATGCTCATGCCGTCCCGCAAGGCGCTAGCGTTCATGGCTCCGCTCGCGAGCTTCTCGAAGATCGCGCGGCGGGTCGGGTCGGCCAGAGCCTTAAACAGCTCATTCTCAATCATGCCGACAGATAAGCGTATACTTATCTGATTGGCAATACCGAAATGGAGGTTTCGCCGCGGTTGCCAAACCGCACGGCGTTGCGGCATGAGCGTGATATAATGCGCGAGTGAGTCTTACCCCCGTCTTCCTCGACGAACTCCGCGCGCGCACCCTGCTGTCCGCGCTGGTCGGGAAGACTGTCAAGCTCACCAAGGCGGGGCGCGAGTTCAAAGGCTGCTGCCCGTTCCACAGCGAGAAGACGCCGAGCTTTTACGTCAACGACGACAAGAGCTTCTATCACTGCTTCGGCTGCTCGGCGCATGGCGATGCTATCCGCTGGATGACCGAGCAGCAGGGGCTGCCGTTCATCGACGCAGTCAAGGAACTCGCCCAAGCCGCCGGCATGGAAATGCCTGCGCAGGATCGCCAGTCGGTCGAACGCGCCGAGCGTGCCAAGGGTTTGCACGACCTGATGGCCGACGCCGCGCAGTTCTTCACCGATCAGTTGAACGGCATCGCCGGCGCCGAGGCGCGATCGGTACTGGAGAAGCGCGGGATCAAGGCGGACACCGCGCGCACCTTTGGCATGGGCTATTCGCCCGATTCGCGTGTGAAACTGCGCGAGGAACTCAAAAGCTATGGCGACCCGGCGCTGATCGAATCGGGTATGTTGATCAAGGTCGACGACAAGGAACCGTACGATCGCTTCCGCGGCCGCCTGATGATCCCGATCCGCGACGCGCGCGGCCGCGTGATCGCGTTCGGCGGGCGCGTGATCGGTCAGGGCGAACCCAAATATCTCAATTCGCCCGACACGCCGCTCTTCGACAAGGGCCGCACGCTCTACAATCTCGATCGCGCCGCCCCAGCCAGCCGCAAGACCGGCCGGGTCATCGTGGTCGAGGGCTATATGGACGTGATCGCGCTCGCCCAGGTCGGGTTCGGCGAAGCGGTGGCGCCGCTCGGCACCGCGCTGACCGAGCATCAGCTCGAACGGCTGTGGCGGCTGTCCGAGGTGCCGATCCTGTGCTTCGACGGCGATTCGGCGGGGCAGAAAGCCGCGATCCGCGCGGCGTTGCGCGCGCTTCCCGGGCTCGCGCCCGGGCGCAGCCTGCGATTCGTGACCTTGCCTGAAGGTCAGGATCCCGACGATCTCGTCCGCGCCCGTGGTCCGGCAGCGTTCGAGGCATTGCTCGAAAAACCCGAATCCTTGGTCGATCGCCTATGGGCGCACGAATATGCCGCCGAGCCGCTCGACACGCCCGAGCAGCGCGCCGGCCTCAAGCGTCGGCTGATGACCCACGCCGAGACCATCGCCGATCCCGACGTGCGTCACGAATATCAGGCCGAATTCCGTCGCCGCATCGACGATCTGTTCGCGCGCCCGCAACGCGATTTCACCCCGCGCCAGTTCACGCCACGCAAGCCGGGCACCAAATGGGTGCCTCCCCTGCCCCCGGCCACATCCCAGGCGAAAGCGGTGCGCGCCGCCGGAATCGACCGGCTGCTGGCCAAGGCGGTGCTTGCCGGGCTGATCCGCCATCCCGCGGAAATCGCTCGCCATATGGAGGTACTGGGCAGCCTCAAACTGGCTGATGGCGCGCTCGGGCGATTGTTCGAAGCCGTGGTCGATCTGGCGCTCGAGGACCGGGCGCTTGATAGCCGGCGCCTGATCACCATATTGGGCTCATCAGGACTTGGTCAGATAACCACCGATCTGCTGAGAGCCGATGCCACTCCCTATTCGTTTACCCAGGATGGTGCAGAGCCCGAGCGGGCCAGCGCCGATCTGGACGAAGCGATAGCGATCATGGTGGCGCGGCCCGAAGTCGATGCGGCGCTGGCGCAGGCGACATCCGAATTGGAAATATCCGCGTCGGATGAAGCTTTCCAACGGCAAATGGAACTGTTGCGCGAGCAACGAGCTTTGGAACTGCGGCTTGCAAATCTGATACAAGCGAACAATGACGCGTAAAATTACGCACACAGCGTAAAACCGAGGGCATTTGATGGCGAAGACGACTATGGCGGAAGCGGCAGAACCGGCTGAGACGGGCGACGCTCCGCTGATCGATCTCAACGATGCGGAAATCAAGAAGCTGGTCGCCCGCGCCAAGAAGCGTGGGTACATCACCGTCGACCAGCTCAACGAAATGTTGCCGCAGGACCAGATGTCGTCCGAGCAGATCGAGGACGTGATGTCCGCGCTCAACGAAATGGGCGTCAACGTCGTCGAGAATGACGAGGGCGGCGAGGACGGAGAAGATCAAAAGGACGAGGACGAGGATATCGACCCGGTCGATTCGTCCGAGGAAAACGCCCCCGCGCTCGAGACAAAGAAGAAAGAGACGATCGACCGCACCGACGATCCGGTGCGCATGTACCTGCGCGAGATGGGCGCGGTCGAATTGCTCAGCCGCGAGGGTGAGATCGCGATCGCCAAGCGGATCGAAGCCGGCCGCGACACGATGATCCTGGGCCTGTGCGAATCGCCGATCACCTTCAACGCGATCATCGACTGGTCGACCGCGCTCAACGAAGGGACGATGCAGCTTCGCGAGATCCTCGATCTCGACGCCATGCTGTCCAAGGGTCCCTCGGCCGAGCAGGTCGAGAACGCCGAGGCCGACGATTCGGGCGAGATCAGCGAGAAGACCGCCGGCGCCAGCTTCAAGGAAGAAGAAGAGCCCGAGGAGGTCCAGGCGGCCGACGAGGACGAGGACGACATGACCGAGCGTCGTGCGCCGCGCATCTCGGACGACGAGGAAGAGGACAACACGCTCAGCCTCGCCCAGATGGAAGAGCAGCTCAAGCCGATGGCGCTCGAGCGGTTCGCCAACATCACCTCGATCTACAAGAAATTCTCCAAGATGCAGGGGCAGCGCCTCGACGCGATGGGCGCTGGTGGCGAGCTGTCGGCGGCCGAGGAGCGCAAGTACCAGAAGCTGCGCGAGGACCTCACCGCCGAGGTCGAGAGCGTCCAGTTCCACCAGGCGAAGATCGAATATCTGGTCGACCAGCTTTACAGCTTCAATCGGCGCCTGACCGCGTTGGGCGGGCAGATGCTGCGCTTGGCCGAGCGTCACAAGGTCGCCCGCGCCGATTTCCTCAACCGTTATCAGGGTCACGAGCTCGACGATTCGTGGCTGACCACGGTCGGCAGCCTCGACAAGAAGTGGACCGCGTTCGCAACCACCGAATCGGGCGCGGTCGATCGTATCCGCGGTGAGATCGCCGAGATATCGCAGCAGACCGGCATGGCGCTCCCCGAATTCCGTCGCATCGTCAACATGGTGCAAAAGGGCGAGCGCGAGGCGCGGATCGCCAAGAAGGAGATGGTCGAGGCCAACCTCCGTCTCGTGATCTCGATCGCCAAGAAATACACCAATCGTGGGCTGCAGTTCCTGGATCTGATCCAGGAAGGCAATATCGGCCTGATGAAAGCGGTCGATAAGTTCGAATATCGTCGCGGCTACAAATTCTCGACCTATGCGACCTGGTGGATCCGCCAGGCGATCACCCGCTCGATCGCCGACCAGGCGCGGACCATCCGCATCCCGGTCCATATGATCGAGACGATCAACAAGCTGGTGCGGACCAGTCGCCAGTTCCTCCACGAGCAGGGCCGCGAGCCCACGCCCGAGGAAATGGCCGAGCGCCTGTCAATGCCGCTCGAAAAGGTCCGCAAGGTAATGAAGATCGCCAAGGAACCGATCTCCCTCGAAACGCCGATCGGCGACGAGGAGGATTCGCACCTGGGCGATTTCATCGAGGACAAGAATGCGGTCATCCCGGTCGACGCCGCGATCCAGGCCAACCTCAAGGAAACGGTGACTCGCGTACTGGCGTCGCTCACGCCGCGCGAGGAACGCGTGCTCCGCATGCGCTTCGGCATCGGAATGAACACCGATCACACGTTGGAAGAGGTCGGCCAGCAGTTCAGCGTTACGCGCGAGCGTATCCGTCAGATCGAGGCAAAGGCGCTGAGGAAGCTCAAGCACCCGAGCCGGTCGCGCAAGATGCGGTCGTTCCTGGATCAATAAGCTCGATCACCGAACGAAAAGAGGCCGCGACGGGAAACCGCCGCGGCCTTTTTTTGGCCGTTTAACTCAAACCCCTCTCCCGCAAGCGGGGCGGCTCTATTTATTTCAACGGCAGGAATAGCTCCGCGACTGCGTCATGAACCGGCGCATCCGGGGAAAAAGTAAGATACCGCCGGCAATAGATCGGAAAATCCCGCACTTCCTCGCCGCTCGCTGGCAGCCAATCGCGATACAAATAGAGCGCGGCGGGCTCCATATTGTTGGTCGCGCCGACCACGCGCAGCACCGCACAGCGCCCGCCGGGGATCACGCCGGCTTCCATCCCCTCTTCGTTCGGCGGGACCGGCTGGTCGATTCCGACGCACCGATCCATCGCGTAATCGGCCGCGACCGCGGGGGTTCGCTCGGACCGGAACACGTTGATGGTCGGACTGGTCGCGGGCGACAGGCCGGCGGCCTTGCGCCAGGCGATGAAGCGCTGGATGGTATCGCCCAATGTCGCCCGGTCGCCCCGGTGCTCCATGATCGCCACCGGCATCGGCGGCACGTCGCGGATGGTCACGTCGTCATGGGTAAAACTGTGTTGCATGAGCTTGCTCCTCGCATTGTCGAGAGGCCCGAAGGCCGCAAGCCACGGTTCCCAGTCGGGAGATTTCCGGAACGACGACGGCGACTGCCCGAACCGCTGCCGAAAGGCGCGAGCAAAGGCATCGGGCGCATCGTAACCGGCGTCCATCGCGATGTCCGTGACGCTGTCGGCGCTGCAATGAGCGAGTTGGTGCGACGCGCGCTTCATACGGGCGAGTTGGACATAGCGATGCACGGACAATTCGAACGTTGCCATGAATTGCCGATGGAAATGGAATTTGGAGAAAGCCGCGACGCGGCTCACCGTTTCCAGATCGAGATCGCCGTCGAGATGCTGGTCGATATAGTCCAGCACCCGCTGCATCCGGTCCTGATAGTTCTGAAGCGCCGCCTTCATCGTCCTTCCTCCGTGGCGGCGCCAGCTAGTCGCTCATGGCGATGGTCTGCTCGACCGATCTTGCGGTTCCGGATGGATCGATCGCACGTTCACAACGATCACCGACTTGCGATCGCACTATCTCAAAACGCCACGTATGGCCCGCCAACCCCGCCTGCGGGCCGGCCCTCGATCGCGGTATAAACCGTCCGTCCGAAGAAGAACGGCACCCCGAAATCGAAGCTGTTCGCGAACGGTAGTGGCGGTTTGACGAGCGTCGGGTTGACGCCGAGCCCCGGCGCCACGGTCGAGGTGCCGGAGACGTCCAGCGGGCTGTACAGTTCGAACGCGCCGCTCGCGGTCACGCCGTTGGTCGCCGTCAACAGAGGCGACAGCGGGATCGGCATCGCCGGACAATAAAAAGCGATCAGGCTCGCATCGGTGCAGGGATTGAGGCTGGTGTCGATGAAGTAATAATCGTTGCTACCGCTGTCGAGGAAGCTCTGGGTGAGTTGCTTGCCGTTATAGGTCGCGGTGAGCAGGCCGGCGCCCAGCCCGCTCGAGGAGGTCGTCAGCGGCAGTATGTTGGCGGCGCTGAGGCTGTTGTCGGCCTGGGTGCCGATGCCGAAAGTGACGGTGCCGGTCAGGCTCGCCACACCCCGTTGCGCCACGGACGGCAGCGAGACGATCGTGCCGTTGTTGTCAGTGGCGAAGGCCGCGACCGGGTTGGGCAATTGCTGGAACGGCGCGGCGGCGTTGGCGGCTCGCGCGATCACGCCGCTGCAGCCGCTCGCCGGGCAATCGTAATAGATCGCGCCCGAAGAGCCGCCGGCGACCGTGCAAAAGCTGCCGCAATCGGTCGTGGTCGTCCCGACACCGATGATCCCGTTGGCGCCGAAATCCTGCACTGTCTGGATCGCAGTACCGCCGCCCGAGGAGCAGCTCGAAGGTACGCTGGTGAAGGTCCCGCTGTCACCGATCGCCTGGAACGGCATGTTGGCGACTTTTTCCCCCGCGATCGAGAAGTCCGCCATCCGCACTGAGCCGAAAGCATAGGAGTTCACGTACTGATAGCATTCGCCGACCGGATTGCTCGATGCGTCGCTCTCAGACGGCAACGCGGCGAGCAGGCCGGCGTTGAGCACCGGCTTGATGATGCGCAAGCCGACCGACCCGGTGTCGAGAATGACGTGGTCGATCACCTGGCAATTGGTTGTCGAGCCCGGCGCGCAGATGGTGACCGAAACATAGGGCTCGTTGAACGCGGTATAGGCACCCGCACCGGTATTCAGCGCGGCAGGGCCTGCGTCGAGCGTCACCGTCGCCGTATTGGCGGCGGGGGTCGGCGTCGGCGTTGGCGTCGGTGTGGGTGTAGGGCTTAGTGTCGGAGTGGGCGTGGAAGTGCTGCCTCCCACCGACGAACCGCCGCCCCCGCCCCCGCCCCCGCAACCGACGAGCGCCAACGCGATCATCAGCCCGCCGAGCTGCTTGCAAACCTTCACGGTTGCGCCGCCAGATCGTCGATCGAAAAGCCGGGCGGCGCCAGCGAGGGCACGAACGCCACCCCGTGGAACCAGCCCATATGGCCGCCGGCCTGGATCTGCAGGTCGCGCTGCGCGACCTGCGGGGGCCGTCGCAGCGAGTGCATCTGTCGCGCCGTCGCGACGCTATTCGACTGGAAGGTCGAGAAATAAGTTCCGAACAAGGTCTTAAGATCGGGCTTGCCCGGGCCGGACCAGGTCACCGCGAACACCATTCCGGCGGCGTTGGTGAACTCCCGTACCGAACCGCCATTCGGACGCGTCATTTCGTGGCGCGTGTAGCGACCCATCGCGACCGACTTCATGCTGACCGCCATTCGCCCGCGATCCTCGGTGATGCTCGAAACGGATCCCCCGAGCTTCGCGGATGCGGCGGTGGAGAGAAACAGGCAGCCTGCCGCGAGGCCGAGCGCACCAGCGCGATGGATCAGAGACACGGTCTAACAACCCTCCAAACGCAACATCGCTGCGCACGTTGATCTCGCCGCGAGCGATCAGCAGCCTATTCCTCGCCGGTGGCGAGTCAACGTCCGTTTGGGCGGCGAATCTCGGCCGTCTGCAATCCAGGAGGGCTGTTGCTTTCTGCCGGCTTACTTCTTCACGTCGCTGTACACCGCGACGCTTGGCGCCACCGGGTCGAGTAGGACCCACAGAGCGATTCCGGTGGCAACGACCAGCAAGGCCGCCGCCATGGTCAGTGCGCGTCGTGGTTCGGGCATCAGCGGCAAGAGCAACACCGCGCTGATCGCCAGCGGGCTCGCGGCGATCATCGGCATGCCCGGGCCGACCGCCTGAAGCAGGAAGAAGCCGAAACCGAGCATATAACCGACGCCCAGCATCGCGGCGACGATCGTCGCTGCAATTCCAATACTTCTCCCCGCATAGCGATCGATCGCCAGCGCCACGCCGCCAAGCATTAATGGCACCGCGAAGGGATAGGAGGCGATCTGCGCCACTGCCTGCATGACGACGCCGAGCGCCAGCAACGGGATAGCCGCGCCGGCGATGCTCCCGACCCGCGACGGCAGCCACCGACGGACCGTCAGGAAAGCGGCGAGACAGACGAGCAACGCCTGAACCTGAAGCCGGGGAATCGCCGCAAGCCTGTCGTAATAATTGACCTTGCCCCAGGCGCCCGAGATCCCGTTGACGATGTAGAGCCCCGCCATCGCGACAACGATCAGCGCGAGCAGCATGCCCGCCCCCTTCGCGACCTCTCCGGCCGTCGCGCGCCGCCACGCCGCGGCGCCATACCCCAATCCGCCGATCACCAGGAACAGCCAGCCCAATGCCGCCGGATAGCTGACGAAGGCCAGGCCATAAGCGTCAAAAAAGGTACGATCGGCTGCCCTGCCCGGCAGCACCGGCGCATCGGCAAGGGCGCGCGTCAAATCGAGCGTCTGGCGTCCCATGTCCTGCAACGCGCCCTGGTCGAGCGCGTCGGGAGTCGCCAGCGGCGAATGGTAAAGCCCCGCGCGGCCGATGAATGCGAAGTTGAATCCCGGATAGCCGAGTTTCTTGGCCACGGTCAGGTCGGTCGAATTGGGCAGTTTCTTGTAGATGAACACGCTGAGTGAGGTGGAGACCGGCCTGCGTACTGCGCTGCCGAACAGGTCCATCATCGCGCCATTGTCGCTCCCGGTCTCGAACATCGTCGCGCGCCCGCCGCCGCCGCGCGTCTCAAGATTGACGATTACGCCGACATGCGCCCGGCGCGGATCGGTGGCGAAGAACGCTTTCGCGCCTTCCAGCCCGAGTTCCTCGCCATCAGTCAGCAGCACCATCACGTCCCGGCGCGGCTGCCCGCCCGCCTTGATCGCGCGAATCGTCTCCAGCACCGACGCCACGCCCGCACCGTCGTCGGCCGCGGCGGGCGATCCCCAGACGCTGTCGTGATGCGCCATCAACAGGACCGCGGGTTGCGCGCGATCGCGACCGGGCAGGATTGCGACGATGTTGGTAAGCGGCGGCGCGGGCGCGACAATCTTGCGCCAACCGTCGAGCCGCTTCTTGGCCTGCGGGCTCATCGTCCCGGTGGCGGTTGCGACCTCCAGCCCCATCCCCTTGAGCCGCGCGATCAGATAGCTGCGCACCTGCGCGTCCTCGTGGCTGCCAGTCGGGTGCGGCGCGCGGCCGACCACGCGGACGTCCGTCATTGCGCGAATCGCCGAGAAAGCTGTGGCGGACGCATCGGAGGATGCCGGCCCCGGCGGCGTTGTCGCCACGATCGCCAGGATCACCGCACCGGCCAGCGCGATCAGCGCCGCCCACCATCTCGTCATTGCGTTCCTCCCCCGTCTCGATCCAATTGCTACAGGCGACCGACGGGACCGGCAAGAATGCGCGCCGACATTGGGCTGTTAAGGGGCTGCGCCGAAGCGCCCCGCTCCTGCGGCGGTTGCGACATACTTAAGGGCGCATAAACCGCGTCTTTACGTGGTTCGGTATATCCCTCTGCCCCAGAGTGCGCGGAGCCACATTAGGCATTGGGGAACCATGTCAGTCGAAACACTATCATTTGATCGCCGCGGTGGCGGGTGGAGCGTGCTTGCCGCGCTCGCCGATGCCGATGGCAGCGCACGCCACCCGTTCGTCCGCGCCATGTGCGCGCCGGGCGCTGCGACGCGCGACCTCGCCGACGCGATCCATTTGCTGTGCGCGTTGCACGGCCGCCATCCCGGGGTGATCGATCATGCGGTCGGCCATGGGCACAGCCAGACGGCCCAGCCGTGGCTGGAGGCCGCGGCCGAATCATTCGCCGACGAACGCGCTTTGCTTGCGCGCCTGACCGCCGCGGCGGGACCGATCCCTTCCACGCCCGGCCAGGCCGAATCGGAAGCCGCCGTCAACGCGCAACGCCACGCGCTCGACATGCTGGCGCAGTCGGATCGCGCCGGGTGCGCGGTGGGCGCCTCGATCGCCCTGGTGCTCGACTGGCACGCGGTGCGCGCGCTGATGAGTGCCGCCGCCGATCGCGCCGGGTTTGCGCCGCTGCCGTCCAACTTGCCGATCGATGCCGAGACGCAGACGATCGCGGTGACGCTGGCCGCCGAAGCGCCGGTCGAGCGCGCGATGAGCTTTGGCGCGCAACAGCTGCTCGCCCAGCATCGCGCACTTTGGGATCTGGCCGAAGCCCGCAAGAGCGCGCGCGACCGAAGCTAGCTGTTTCGCCAAGACGGGCCGGCAGGGCGTCCCTAAGCTTGCGTTTCCAAGTACACCCGCCCTAAGCAAACCCGAGTTTCGAAAAATTCGGGGACAGCAATGATTCGCTTCGAAGGCACCCAAAGCTATGTCGCGACCGAAGACCTGAAGGTCGCGGTCAACGCCGCGGTGACTCTTCGCCGTCCGTTGCTGGTCAAGGGCGAGCCTGGCACCGGCAAGACCGTCCTGGCCTATGAGATCGCCAAGGCGGTCAACGCGCCGCTGATCGAGTGGAACGTCAAATCGACCACCAAGGCGCAGCAAGGCCTGTACGAATATGACGCGGTCGCTCGCCTGCGCGACGGCCAACTGGGCGACGAGCGCGTCCACGACATTTCCAATTACATCCGCAAGGGCAAATTGTGGGAGGCGTTCACCGCGCCCGAGGTCCCCGTCCTGCTGATCGACGAGATCGACAAGGCCGATATCGAATTCCCCAACGACCTGCTCCAGGAACTCGATCGCATGGAATTCCATGTCTACGAGACCAAGGAGACGGTGCGCGCGGCCGAACGGCCGATTGTCGTCATCACCTCGAACAACGAGAAGGAATTGCCCGACGCGTTCCTGCGTCGCTGCTTTTTCCATTATATCAAATTCCCCGACCGCGACACGATGCAGGCGATCGTCGACGTCCACTTCCCCGGCATCCAGAAGATCTTGGTGTCGAAAGCGATGGACATTTTCTACGACGTTCGCGACGTGCCCGGCCTCAAGAAGAAGCCGTCGACCAGCGAGTTGCTCGATTGGCTGAAGCTGCTGCTCCACGAGGACATGCCGCTCGACGTGCTGCAGAATCGCGACCCGGCCAAGGCGATCCCCCCGCTCCACGGCGCCTTGCTCAAGAACGAGCAGGACGTGATGCTGTTTGAAAGACTGGCGTTCATGGCCAAGCGCCAGCAGGGTGGCGCGCCGCGCTGATCGCAACGCGGCCGACGGGTTGGCTCCGAATGCAAGCTGCGGG
The DNA here is from genome assembly GCF_001598355.1 of Sphingomonas asaccharolytica NBRC 15499. Lineage (GTDB taxonomy): Bacteria > Pseudomonadota > Alphaproteobacteria > Sphingomonadales > Sphingomonadaceae > Sphingomonas > Sphingomonas asaccharolytica. Next base: position 1,784 of record NZ_BCYU01000062.1, on the reverse strand, counting down.
TCACACACCGTCACCCCAGCGCAAGCTGCGGTCTCAAGCCTTCTGAGATGAGCATCGGATCGTCCCCCGGACGATCCTTAAGCATGCGGGGCATGCTTAACCTGATGCTCTTACGCTGGCATGACGTGTTGATGAGCGACATCCCTTCATCGCCCGGCGCCACGCGCTTCGCCCGCGTCCGCGTGCGGCTCGAGGCGGCGCAGCCGAGCAGCGGGTGGAAGTCGTGGGTCTACGAATTCCTGCTGTTCGGGTTCAAGCAAGGCTGGGCGTGCCTGTTCGGCGCGCTGATGCTCGCGCTCCTGCTCGGCGCGCACCTCTTCTACCCCGATGACGCGCCGCTCGCACGTAACGACTTCGTGACGCTGGCGGCGATCGCGATCCAAATCGGCATGCTCGCCTTCCGTCTGGAGAATTGGGAAGAAGCCCGGGTCATCCTCGCGTTCCATGTCACCGGCACGATCATGGAGCAGTTCAAGACACAGGCTGGCTCGTGGAATTATCCGGCCGGCGGCGTGCTCCATATCGGACTGGTGCCGCTCTATTCGGGGTTCATGTATGCCGCGGTGGGCAGCTATATCGCGCGTATCTGGCGCATCTTCGGAATCCATTTCGATCACTGGCCGTCGCGGCGCGCGCTGATCGCGCTTGCCGTCGCGATCTACGTCAATTTCTTCTCCCACCACTGGCTGCCCGACATTCGCTGGCTCTTGTTTGCGATCATCGCGCTGATGTTCTGGCGCTCGCGCTTCTATTTCACGCCGTTCCGCTGCGAACGCTGGATGCCAGTGCTGCTCGGCTTCTTTCTGGTCGCCCTGTTCATCTGGTTTGCCGAGAATCTGGCCACCTTCGCCCATGCCTGGTCCTATCCCAACCAGCGCCATGGCTGGGCCATGGTGAGCCCCACCAAGCTCGGCTCTTGGTATCTGCTGATGATCATCTCGGTCGTGATGGTGTCGCTGATCCATCACGATGATCGCGAAATGAATTTACGGTCACCAGCTAATTAACCCCGTCCGCCAACCATCCGGTCAGTCCACACTCCCTATGGCAGACGGGCATGAGGAGATATCCCCCCCATCTCCGCGTGCTGGCGGCTGCTTTGGCCCTGTTGGCGGGAGCAGTTGCCCCAGCGCGCGCCGGAACATTGCTCGACTATGTCGGGCAGTGCGTGCCGTTCGCACGAGCGGCGTCTGGCATCCAGATCTATGGCGATGCCTGGACCTGGTGGGATCAAGCCGAGGGTCGATATCGCCGCGGCCAGACCCCGCGCGCTGGAGCGGTCGTCGTCTTTCGCAAGACCGCACGCCTGCCGCTCGGCCATGTCGCGGTGATCAGCCGGGTGGTCGACAGCCGCGTGGCGATGGTTACCCACGCCAATTGGTCGCGGATGAACGGCGAGCGCGGCCACGCCGAGCAGGACGTCACGCTGACCGATGTCAGCACCGACAACGACTGGAGCGAAGTGCGCGTCTGGTATCGCGATGCCGAGGGGCTAGGATCGACCACCTTCCCCCTTTACGGCTTCATTTATCCTTTGGCGTTGGACGGCCATAAGGCAAAGCCCGCTCCCGAACTGACCGGTCGCGATCCCGATTACGTCGGCGCGCTGATCGACGCCTATCGCTGACCTTGAGGGTCTGTACTCAATGGCGGCGGGGTCGAGACGGAGCGGATTTTGTCGCGTGGGTAGGAACGAGGAGGGAGCGATGCGATTAGCATCGTGACCGACGAGCGACGCCCTCCACGCGGCAAAAGCCGCCCGCCGCTTCGCGGTTGCGTTGTGG
>NZ_BCYU01000061.1 GCF_001598355.1 Sphingomonas asaccharolytica NBRC 15499 | reverse complement strand
GCATTGCCGGTCAGCGTCAGATTCTCGACATTGGCCACTGTCGACAGGTCGAAGCTGATCGATACCTCGACCGTATCGGTGCCTTCCCCGGCATTCTCGACGATCGTATCGCCAAGGCCGTCGATCACATAGGTGTCGTTGCCGGTGCCGCCATACAGCGTGTCGGTCCCTGCTCCGCCATAGAGCCGGTCGTCACCGCCATAGCCGTACAGGTTGTCATTGCCGGTGCCGCCGGTCAGCACGTTCATGCCGGCATTGCCCTGGATCAGGTGCGAATACGCATTGCCCGTCAGGTTGATCGCCGTCGTCAGATTGGCATCGGCCGCGGCAAGCCGCTCGACCTGCGCATCGGCGCCCAGCGTGTAGCTGACCGATGCCAACGCGGTGTCGCTGGTTCCTTCGCCCGTTCCCTCGACGATCACGTCGCCGGCATTGCGGACGTAATAGACGTCGTTGCCCGCACCGCCCTTCAGCGTGTCGCCACCACCGCCGCCATCCAGCACGTTGCTGCCGGCATTGCCGGTAATCGTGTTCTGGCCGGCATTGCCGTAGCCGTTGATATTGGCCGTGCCCGTCAGCACCAGATTCTCGACATTCGCGCCGAGCGTGAAGCTCACCGATGAGCGAACCGTATCGGTGCCTTCATTGGCATTCTCGATCACCTGAACGCCCGTGTTGTTGACGATATACGTATCGTCACCCGCCCCACCGTACAGCGTGTCGGCACCGCCACCGCCATCCAGCGTATTAGCGGCAGCATTGCCACGGATCACGTTGGCGTTGGCATCACCCGTACCATTGATCGCGGCCGTCCCGGTCAAGGTCAGGTTTTCGATATTGGCGAACGAGCTCAGCGACGTCGTGATCGCACTTTCGACCGTATCGTTGCCCTCGCCGGGCTTCTCCACGATCGTATCCGTGCCGTCCCAGACATAGGTATCGTCGCCCAGACCGCCGATCAGCGTGTCTGCCCCGGCCCCACCGTCGAGACGATCGTTGCCGCCCAGCCCGTACAGCGTGTTCACGCCATCGTTGCCGATCAGCACATTGTCGCCAGCATTGCCGAAGAGCGTCACGCCGCTCGACCCCGACAGGATTCCGCGCTCGACATTGTCGGCCAGAACGAACCCGACCGAGCCGATTTCGGTATCATAGCCTTCGCCGGCATTTTCGTGGACGGCATCGTTGGCGTTATCGACATAATAGGTGTCGTCGCCGAGCCCGCCGGTCATGTCGTCGACGTTCGCGCCGCCGTCGAGCACGTCATTGCCCTTGCCGCCGACCAGCGTGTCGAACCCGCCCCCGCCATACAGCGTGTCGTTGCCGTCGCCGCCGGTCACGGTGTCGTTGAGATCGGTGCCGTAGATCGTATCGTTACCGATATTGCCGTTGATCGTGAGCCCGCCATCACCCGGCAGGCCCAGCGCGTAGACCGCGTTGAACATGGTATCGACCGGCGCCAGATTGATGATGTTGTTGTACAGCGGGGTGGCGAGGACGTGCCCGGTGATCGTCCCGCCATCGGTGAGCGTCACCGTCGTCCCGGTCAATGCGCCCAACTGCACGAACTGCGCGCCCGTCATTTTGACGCTGCCGCCCGACAGCTCGCTGAAGCCGGTAACGGTCGAGGTGGACAGATCGACCTGAGACGAGGCGGTGATCAACAGCCGTCCGCCATCGATGCCCGCATCATAGGTCTCGCCCGCGACAGCATCGCCGTCGCCGATCTGGATGATGTCGAACCCCGCACCGCCGTGGATGATGTCGCGTCCGGCGCCACCGATGATCGTGTCGTTGCCCGCGCCGCCATCGATCGTATCGTTGCCCGCGCCGCCGTTCAGGGTGTTGTCCGCCGCGTTGCCGTTGATGACGTTGTCGAGCGCATTGCCGGTACCGTCGATCGCTGCCGTTCCGGTGAGCGTCAGGTTCTCGACATTGTCGGGGAGAGCATAGGTGATCGAGGACTCGACGGTGTCGTTTCCTTCGTTGGGGTTCTCGATCACCTGATCGCCGGGATCGTCGACGACGTATGTGTCGTCCCCTTTGCCGCCCACCATATGGTCGGCGCCCGACCCGCCGTCGAGACGATCGTTGCCGTCCCCGCCATCAAGCTGATCCGTGCCAGCATGGCCGTACAATTTGTCGTTCCCACCCACGCCATAGAGCGTGTCGTCGCCGGTGCCGCCGACGAGCGACTGGCTGGCGATCGTGCCGGTTCGCGTGACAGGCGAGGTCGCTTCGAGACCGTAATAAGTGTAGACCTTGCCGTCGTAATAGCCGCCGCCCGCCGCCGCGCGCGCGCCTGAACCAAAATCCGCCAAGCCGTCGCCATTGATGTCGCCGAGACCGGCGATGGCGCGATAGAACAAATCATCGCTGCCATTGGTACCGGTCTCGCCGCTTTGTACCGATACCCCGCCATAGGTGGCGAGGTTCACCGGTCCGAAGGTCGCCGACCCTGGAACGATGTAGACGATACCGCTGCCATTCTGCTGGATTCCGCTAACCAGGATGTCGTCGAACCCGTCGCCGTTCAGGTCGCCCGCGCCGGCAATAAACTTCTCGTTGCCGCCAGTGTAGACAAAGGTGATCTTAACGCCCTGATCGGGTGTCAGCGCGGCAAGATTGACCGGACCGAATCCCGACGCCTTTCCAAACAGGACATAATCGCCATTGTTCGTGGTCACCGCCATGTCGGCATAGCCGTCGCCATTGATATCGCCGAGGCCCGCAATCGAATTGCCGGTATAATCGCTGCCGGTGCCGGTAATCACGAATCCCTGGCTGGTTGGCGCGCTTCCCAACGTCTGGGACGCGAAGGTGCCAGCATGTCCAAAGTACACGTAAACGTTGCCGGCACCGTTATTCTCGGCCAACGCGCCGATGGCGAAATCATTATAGCCGTCGCCGTTGATGTCGCCCAAGGCGGCGGACGACCAGCCGGCATAACCGCCGTTCTGCGTGCCGCTGAAGACTGCCCCCTGGCTCGCCGACATCGAAGTTACGTTGAGACTTCCGATCCCGTTCGCCGTACCATAAATGAGATATGCGGCACCGGTCTGCACGCCACCGACAGTTTGCGTCGCCGCGCCAACCAGGATGTCGTCATATCCATCGCCATTGACGTCACCCAACCCAGAGACCGACGATCCCAACTGCCCCCGATACATGGCCATGCTGTTGGATAGGGTGGAGCCTTGGGTCGGCGCCAGATTGCCGAGATCGAGATTGCCCGATGTGGCGGCGCCGTAGACGATGTAGGCTCGCCCATTCAGGACGTCGTAACCGCGGGTATATTGCGCGCCGATCAGGATATCATCATATCCATCGTGGTTGAGATCGCCGGCGGCCGTTGCGGTCATGTCCGGCCCACCCTGCAGATCCGCCGGAGCGAGAATGAGATAGCCCTGGCTCGCCGTCAGGTGGTTGAGATCGATGGGACCGATGCCGCCGATTTTCCCGTAAATGACATAGGTGCCGCCACGGGATGCATTCGTCGCATCGCCTAAAGCAGCCGTGAACAGAAAATCGTCGATCCCATCGCCGTTGACGTCCCCGGCCGCCGACATTTTCTGGCCGATCTGGGCATAGTCGTAAGGGCCTGTGATCGTGGTCGGAGCACTGATGTCCAGCGGCTCTGCGGCTTGATTGGTCGGCACGCGTCACTCCCCATTTTTATTTACCGAACTAGGGAGAGCGTAGCATTTCACAAACGATTGCCAAGATGACTTGGCATGGCTTTGGTAACATTTTGGGCCACGAAGGTCCGATCTGGACCAACGCAGCCAGCATCGACCAAGGCGAACGGGTCATATACTACGCGATTGCGACATTTTCGGGACCGACTGAAGATGAGAGAGCATTGGCTAGAAAGCCGATGCTCTCTCTTGCATCTCCAATATTGAGGCCGATCTGGCCGCATCAATGCTTGAACAGCGTCTCCGCCGTATGCACCACCGGCGCTGCCTCGCCCTCACCCGCGGTCGCCGCCGCTTCGGCATCGCGCGCGGCCTGGTCGCGCTCGGCGCGGAGCTGTTCGATCAGCGCCTCACGGTCGCCCTCGAGTCGGGTGTCGACGGGCGCTTCGATACCGTGCGCCTTGGCCGCCTTGGTCACCGCGGCGTCGAGCTCGCGCTGCGTGGTGAGGCCGAGGGTCACCGGATCCTTGGGAGTAATGTTGGCGATGTTCCAATGCGTGCGGTCGCGGATCGCCGCGATCGTCGTGCGCGTGGTGCCGATCAGATTGGAGATCTGGCCATCGGAGATTTCCGGGTGGTTGCGGATGATCCAGGCGATGCCGTCGGGCTTGTCCTGGCGCTTCGACACCGGGGTGTAGCGCGGGCCCTTGGTGCGGCGGATCTGGTCGGGACCCTTCGACATCTTGAGGACGTAGTTCGGGTCCTTCTGGCCCTTGTCGATCTCGTCCTGGGTCAGCTCATGCGCGCGCACCGGATCGCGGCCGGTCAGCTTGGTCGCGGCGGTGTCGTCGGCGATCGCCTGGATCTCCAGGATGTGCAGGCCGCAGAATTCGGCGATCTGCTCGAAGCTGAGCGAGGTATTGTCGACCAGCCAGGAAGCGGTCGCATGGGGCATGAGCGGCTGAGCCACGAAAATCTCCGTCAGAAATAAATAGGGCCGCCCCTCGCGGAGCGGCCTGTCGTTGCAACGGACTTAATCCGATTGGCCGCGGGGGGCAAGCGTTACGCCGCCAGCGCCTCGTCCCCGCCGACCGGCACCAGCGCATGGAGGAACTGATACGCGCTCTTGGCCCAGGTGAAGCCCTGGCCATAAGCGCGGCACGCGGCGCGATCCAGCGTCAGCGCCTCGGCGATCGCCTGGTCGAGATCGTCGTGCATCGCCCCGGTCTCTGGCGTCAGCACGTCGATCGGACCCGTCACCGGATAACCGGCCACCGGCGTGCCGCAGGCGAGCGCCTCGATCATCACCAGCCCGAACGTGTCGGTCTTGCTGGGGAAGACGAAGACATCGGCCGCGGCATAAGCGGCGGCGAGGTCGGCGCCGAACTTGGGTCCGAGGAAATGCGCGTCGGGATATTTGGCCTTGAGCGAGGCGAGCGCCGGACCGTCGCCGACGATCACTTTCGACCCCGGGTGACACGCGGTCAGGAACGCCTCGATATTCTTCTCGATCGCGACGCGGCCGACATAGAGCTGGACCGGCCCCCTGCCGTCCTGCGCCAGCGCGCGGATCGCGGGATCAGGCACCGGATCGCCGAACGTCGACAAGTCGACGCCGCGGCCCCAGTGGCGGATCTGGGTTAGACCATGCGCCTTGAGCGTATCCGCGATCGACGCCGTCGAGGCGAGGATCGACTGCGCGGGCGAGTGGAACCAACGGATATAGCGCCACACCCATTCCGGATTCACCCCGGTGCGCGCCGCGACATAATCGGGGAATTGGGTGTGATAGGCGGTGGTGAAGGGGAAATCGCGCGCCAGGCACCAGCGCCGCGCGGCGAGGCAGACCGGCCCCTCGGTCGCGAGATGGATCGCCTGCGGACTGAACTCCTCGAGCATGCGGCCAACCGAGCCGGTCGAGGCGAAGGCCAGCCGGATCTCCGGATAGGTCGGGCATGGCATCGAATAGAAGAGATCGGGCGAGACGATCATCACGTCATGACCCTGGCGCACCAGTTCGTCACGCACCGACTGCAACGTGCGCACGACGCCGTTGACCTGTGGGCTCCAGGCATCGGTAACGATCGCGATCCGCACGTTCGTCAGGCCGCCGCTAGCGTCAAGCAGGGGGTTGCCCCCTGTCTTCCTTCGATCTCGTCGGCCCAGTGCAACACCTCCATCCGACCATCGAAATGCTCGACCAATGCGGTGCAGCCTTCGACCCAATCGCCGTCGTTATAATACTGAACGCCGTGGATTTCACGATATTCCGCTGTGTGGATGTGGCCGCATACCACGCCGTCGACTCCGCGATGGGCGGCGGCCTGGGCAACGACGTCTTCGTAATTCGAGATGAACTCGACCGCGTTCTTGACCTTGGCCTTGGCGTGCTTCGACAATGACCAATAGGGCATGTTCCAGAAACGCCGCCAGCGATTGACCAGCCGGTTGAGCGCCATCATCGCCTCGTACGCCGCGTCGCCGACATGCGCGAGCCAGCGGTGGGAGAGTGTGATCGCGTCGAATTCGTCGCCATGCAGCACCAACAACCGACGCCCGTCGGCGGTTTCATGGATCGCGTTGCGGCGAATCGCGACGCCGCCGAAATCGAGTCCGCAGAACTGGCGCACGACTTCGTCATGGTTGCCGGGGATATAGACCACCTCGGCGCCGCGCTTGGCGCGCTTGAGCAATCGCCACACCACGTCGTTATGCGCAGCCGGCCAGTAGAATTTCTTCTTGAGCCGCCAGCCGTCGATTATGTCGCCGACCAGATACATTTTCTCGCTGTCGACATGATCGAGAAAGTCGATCAACATTTCGGCATTGCAACCCTTGGTCCCCAAATGGATGTCGCTGATCCAGATGGTCCGGTATTGGCGACGGCTATGCGTCGCCCGTTCCGGAATAGCGGGCTTCGAATTCGCGAAGTCCGACAGGTCGGCGATACTGCCGCCCTGTAACAATTTCGTCATTTCATTCATGCGTCACGAGCCCCGACGGATGACGTTGGCTGGCCTATGACGAAGTTTTGTTACAAACAGAATCGCAGCAACTTGAAATGTGCTGAATAATCAGTCCGTGATGGCGATATGTCCCGGCAATGCGGCGACCCGTTCGATCCAGGCCTGGACCGCCGGATAGCGATGAAGCTCGAAGCCGCCCTCTTCGCAGACATGGGTATAGGCATAGAGCGCGATGTCGGCGAGGCTGAAGCGCCCGCCGGCAAGGAAAGGCGTCTGCGCCAGATGCTCGTCCATCAGGGTCAGTGCGGCATCCCCCGCGGCGCGCTTGACCGGTAATTGGGTGCGCTGGAACTCGGTCAAATTGTCTTCCCCGATCAGGGTCATCCAGAATCGGAGCGTCGCGACGTTGGGCTCGTGATTATATTGTTCCCAGAACATCCAGCGCAGCATGTCGGCGCGGTCGAAGCGGTCGACTGGGATCAACGCCGAGCCGTCGGCGAGGTAGAAGCAGGCCGCACTGCTTTCGGGCAGGAAGTCGTCGCCGACCTGGAGCACCGGGATGCGGCCATTGGCATTGACCCCGGTCAGGAACGCGTCCGAGCGCGTTTCGCCCTTCATGATGTCATATTCGCGCCGGTCGAGCTTGAGCCCAAGATGCGCCGCGGTCAGCCGGATTTTGTAGCAATTGCCGGACGCCGAATATTCGTGCAGGATCAGATTGGCCATCGAACTCCCCTTTCAGATGCGGCGCGAGCAAAAGCGCAGGGCTGATCGTCCGTCCAACCAATTTCCTTCGACCGTTGATCAAGCCGGCTTATGGCAGCCACCCGCTACTCGATCTCCAGCACGATCTTGCCGACGTGATTGCCCGATTCCATCAGCCGGTGCGCGTCGGGCGCCTGATCGAAGGCGAACACCGTGTCGATCACCGGCTTCAACTCGCCCGCCTCGACATGTGGCCATACCGTGCGGGCAAGCTCGTCGGCAACCGCGGTCTTGAACGCGACCGAACGCGGGCGCAGCGTCGATCCGGTCAGCGTCAGCCGGCGGCGCATGATCTCGAAGATCGGGATCGTCGCCTGCCCGCCGCCCTGCACCGCGATCGAGACGTGGCGGCCGTCATCGCCCAGGCATTGCATGTTGCGCGGGACATAGTCGCCGCCGACCATGTCAAGCACCACCGCGACCCCCTTGCCGCCGGTAGTCGCCTTCACCCGCTCGACGAAATCCTCGGTTTTGTAGTTGATCGCATGGTCGGCGCCGACCGCCTTGGCCGCCGCGCATTTCTCATCGGATCCGGCGGTGACGATCACCTCCACGCCGAACAGATTGCACAATCGGATCGCCATCGTGCCGATGCCGCTGGTGCCGCCATGGACCAGGACGGTGTCACCTTCGGCCGCGTAGCCGCGCTCGAACAGATTGGTCCACACGGTGAACAGCGTCTCGGGCATCGCCGCCGCTTCGATCATGGTCAGCGCTTCGGGCACCGGCAGGCATTGGCCATAAGGCGCGACCGCATATTGCGCATAACCGCCCCCGGCGATGAGCGCGCAAACCGGCTGGCCGACCAGGTCACGCTCCACGCCGCCGCCGATCGCGACGATCGTGCCGGCGACTTCCAGGCCGGGGATGGACGGCGCGCCCGGCGGCGGCGGATAGGCACCCATCCGTTGCAGTACTTCGGGGCGATTGATCCCGGCGGCGGCGACGCGGATCAATACCTCGCCCTCGCCGGGTGTCGGTATGGGGCGCTCGACGATCCGCAGCACCTCGGGCCCGCCCGGCTGGTCCGGATCGATCGCCTTCATGTGCGTGGGAAGTGAAACCATTCTCGAGCCCTCGCTATGCCGACCGCCACGCCTATCGGCTCGCTGCGCCAAGCGTCAACCGCTGCGATAGAACAGAAATGGACACGATCGAGATGGACACGCCTCGCCGTTCTGCGAGGTTTCGTCGCACAGGCGGCGAGTCGCGGTCTTGAACCGATCGTTCGGCGAGCGCCGGGAACAGATCTTTTTCAATTCGGGGGGATTGAAATGGCCATGACATTGCGAGCCGCGGGCGCGGCTCTGACCGCGTCCATCTTCCTTGCTTGCGTGCCATCAAATGCTTGGGCGCGGGGTGCGCCGACCGGTTCGGACGACGCCCCGGCAGAAGTCAACAAGCAGGTGGTCAACGGCAAATGTTCCGACAAGCCCGATGTCGACAGCAGAAACGGCACGGCGATGATCGGCATCGTGAATTGCTGGAGCGCTAATACCAATAATGGTTCGTATCGGGCGCTTACCGATCTCTATGCCCATTGGACATTGGAGCGCGTCGACAACACGATTGCGGTTCGCTGGTATGGGCGCGAAGACAAGCCCGCAATCCTCAGGCTGTTGGTCGGACGCGACCAGAGCTTCATCAGCTCCATTCGAATCGACATGCACGATCCGGATCAGACCGTCACCATTCCACTCGTGGCGTTCGGCTATCAGGGCAAGGTGGGCAAGGGCCAAAGCTGGACGACCGACGTGGTCAACGACGATCAGTCGCAGCCTTATTTCCGGGTCGGACCCTCGACCAGCGCGACGATCACGGTATCGGCAAAGTCCGCGGACGATGTCGAAGTGCGCACCACCAGCGTGATCCTCGGCACGTTACGATCGATTTCCGCGATCGTCACGCCGGGCGGCTCGTTGGTGACGGTCCTCAACCGCGAGCCGCTAAACCAGGCGTCGACCGCCGTCGACAACGCGCTGAGCGACATCTGGTCGAAGGTGAAGGATGAGCGGCAAATTTCAGGCAGGCAACTAAGCGAATGGTACGAGGGCGCCGGCTTCCTGGTCGAGGTCGACATTCCGGCCTATGTCAAAACCGACGCCACCAAGGACAGGGACGTCGCCGGCGGCGCGGATACCGGCAAACCGGGGCCGGTGACGAAAAGAGTCTATTGGCTGCGGCTGAGCTGTCCGCGCTATTCGATTTTCGATCCGGCATTGGCATGTCAAAGATCGAACTCCGATCCCGCTGGCCAACCCACCCAACCGGACAAAGCCTCCGGTGTGACTTCCGACTACTTCCAAAACAAAATAGCGGCGTCGATCAGCAAGCGGGTGTCGACACAGCAAATCCTCAACTTTCCTCTCGCGCAGGGCAAGACGCTGTCACAGTTCTTGTCCGATCACGCATGGTACACCCAATTCCTCAGGATGAGCGATCCAGCAAGAACCGAGAGTGCCGCGGGTCTTTCGGATACCTTCGATAAATCGAAACCCCAGCTGCGCACCGACAACGACTATGCCGGATTATGCAGCCAGATCGTGGATGCCCTTTTTGGTGTCGGACTGTCCACTTTCGACGCCAAATTAGGTTTCTGGGCAACGATCAATGGCTCGTCCGACTTCGTCGGCATACGAAGCAATTTCAATGACGTTCCTCAGTGCGCGGACCTGTTGCCTGAGGGGCCGAACGGATCTCGGTGGGTATTTCCCCCGAAGCCATCCACACACAAATGATCTTTTTGAGACGGCGGACGACACAACCCAGAAAGTCGAAACGATCAAGCCCCGGGTGACCACAATCCACCCGTCGCCCGCATTGACACGGCCCGCCATCCGCGCGAGCATCACGATCATGGATTCCGAAGAGAATCTTCCACGCCCCGGCGACGCGATCGCGCTCCTGGTCAAACAGGACCTCGATCCACTGTCGGTGGCCGAGCTAGAGGAGCGGATCGCTCTGCTCGAAGGCGAAATTTCACGCGTCAAAAAACATATGCAACGCGCCGTTAACCATCGCGCAAGCGCTGACTCGCTATTCAAGCGATGAGCGCGAATCGCATCTTCGCGCCGGCGTCAAGCCGACATGACGATGCGGATATCGGCCAGCGCTTGATGCGAGGCCCTCCCATCCCGACATTAGGGAAAAGGGCCGTGCGTCCATGCGGCCCGTCAGGAGTAATAGTCTAATGCCGAGTTTCGCCTCCGCGCTCGAAACCACCCTTCACAAGGCGCTCGAAGCCGCTTCGTCGCGCCGCCACGAATATGCGACGCTTGAGCATTTGCTGCTTGCGCTGGTCGATGACGAACATGCCTCCAAGGTGATGGCATCGTGCGGCGTCGATCTCGACGAGCTCAAGATGACCGTCGCGCAATATCTCGACACCGAACTCGATGCGCTCAAGGTCGACAAGGCGACCGATCCGTCGCCGACCAGCGGGTTCCAGCGCGTCGTCCAGCGCGCGATCCTCCACGTCCAGTCTTCGGGCCGCGACGAAGTGACCGGCGCCAACGTGCTGGTCGCTCTGTTCAGCGAGCGCGAATCCTATGCGGTCTATTTCCTGCAACAGCAGGACATGAGCCGTCTCGACGCGGTCAGCTTCATCTCGCACGGCGTCGGCAAGGGCGGCACGCCGGTCGAGGCCTCAACTCCCAAGGGCGCCGAGGAAGAGAAGTCGACCAAGAGCGACAAGGGCAAGAACGAAAGCGCGCTCAAGCAATTCACCGTCGACCTCAACGAAAAGGCCAAGAACGGCAAGGTCGATCCGCTGATCGGCCGCATGGCGGAAGTCGACCGTACGGTGCAGATCCTGTGCCGCCGGTCGAAGAACAACCCGCTCTATGTCGGCGATCCCGGCGTCGGCAAGACCGCGATCGCCGAAGGCCTGGCGCGCAAGATCGTCGAGGGCGACGTGCCCGACGTGCTCAAGCCCGCCGTCATCTATTCGCTCGACATGGGCGCGCTGCTCGCCGGCACGCGCTATCGCGGCGATTTCGAGGAGCGGCTGAAGCAGGTCGTGACCGAACTCGAAAAAATGCCCGATGCGATCCTGTTCATCGACGAGATCCACACCGTGATCGGCGCCGGCGCGACCAGCGGCGGCGCGATGGACGCGTCGAACCTGCTCAAGCCTGCTTTGTCGGGCGGCACGATCCGTTGCATCGGCTCGACCACCTACAAGGAATTCCGCAACCACTTCGAAAAGGATCGCGCGTTGCTGCGCCGGTTCCAGAAGATCGACGTCAACGAGCCGACGATCGAGGACACGGTGAAGATCCTGGCGGGCTTACGCTCGGCGTTCGAGGAGCATCATCAGGTCAAATACACGCCCGATGCGATCAAGGCGGCAGTTGAGCTGTCGGCGCGGTACATCAACGACCGCAAGCTGCCCGACAAGGCGATCGACGTGATCGACGAAGTCGGCGCGATGCAAATGCTGGTGCCGCCGAGCCGCCGCAAGAAGACGATCACCACCCGCGAAATCGAGGCGGTGATCGCGACGATGGCGCGGATTCCGCCGAAATCGGTGTCGAAGGACGATACGCTCGCCCTTGCGACGCTCGACACCGATCTGAAGCGCGTCGTGTTCGGCCAGAATGACGCGATCGAGAAGCTTTCCTCGGCGATCAAGCTGAGCCGCGCCGGCTTGCGCGATCCCGAAAAGCCGATCGGCAATTATCTGTTCACTGGCCCGACCGGCGTCGGCAAGACCGAGGTTGCGCGTCAGCTCGCCTCGATCATGGGCATTCCGCTGCAGCGGTTCGACATGTCCGAATATATGGAGCGTCATTCGGTCAGCCGGCTGATCGGCGCCCCTCCAGGCTATGTCGGGTTCGACCAGGGCGGTCTGTTGACCGATGCGGTCGACCAGCAGCCGCATTGCGTGCTGCTGCTCGACGAGATCGAGAAGGCGCATCCAGATTTGTTCAACATCCTGTTGCAGGTGATGGACAACGGACGGCTCACCGATCAGCACGGCAAGTCGGTCGATTTCCGCAACGTCATCCTGATCATGACCACCAATGCCGGTGCGTCCGACATGGCGCGCGAGACATTGGGCTTCGGCAACCTCACCCGCGAGGGCGAGGATGAGCAGGCGGTCCAGAAGATGTTCACGCCGGAATTCCGCAACCGCCTCGATGCGATCGTGCCGTTCAGCTACTTGCCCACCGAGGTCGTCGCCCGCGTCGTCGAGAAGTTCATCCTGCAGCTCGAACTGCAGCTGGCGGACCGCAACGTCCATATTAGCCTGGATGACGAATCGAAGAAGTGGCTGACCACCAAGGGCTATGACAAGCTCTACGGCGCCCGCCCGATGGGCCGCCTGATTCAGGAAAAGATCAAGCAGCCGCTCGCCGAGGAATTGCTGTTCGGCAAGCTGGTCCATGGCGGCGAAGTGGTGGTGAAACTGAAGGACAATGCCTTGTCCTTCGAGATCACGCCGGCCGCACCCAAGAAACCCGGCAAGAAGGGCGGCAAGACCGCCAAGGCCGAAGCGAAGTAAGCCACGGCATCAGCCGGAAACGGAACCGGGCCGGGTACAATCCCCGGCCCGTTTTGTATTTGAGCTTTCTGGTCGCTTGATGCTGCAAGCTTATCTTGTGCGCACGCTGAATTTTGCTTTGGGTTTGGGGCGTCCGACAGCAGCAGGGACGCCATTTATGACGGGGTAGACGCTGAACTAACTCAGGAGCAGGCTGATATCGCGCGCATCACCGACCTGCCGAACTTGACAGTGGAGGTGGATAGAGGGGGCTCGAAAAATGGCAAAAGTTACCGGACTTTCGGGCAACGAAATCTACTGCATGTCGCTCAAGAACTACGCGCCTGGTGAGCTTGTCGTCGGCAACAGCGTTAATTCCATGGGCTTTTTGCGCGGGATGGCGGCCGGCTTCAAAGGCATGGCGGGCGGCGAGATTACGCAAGTCACGCAATCGATCGAGGAAGGCCGGCTCGCGGCGTTCGAGCGCATGACCGCGGAAGCCAAGCGCGAGGGCGCCGCCGGGGTAACGGGGGTGACGGGCGAGCTTAAGGACTTTGCTGGCAACACCGAATTCCTCTTTGTCGGATCAAGCCTGCATGAGCTCGACGAGGGGCGTTCGCTGCCCTTTTTCACCAGCGCCGGCAGCGCTCAGGAACTCTATTGCAACATCGATTCCGGGTACCAGCCACTCGCCCATGTATTCGGCAACATTGCCTACATGACCGGTTTTGGCGGCGGCTTGACCGGCGCACTGAAGACCATGGTTCGCGGCGAGATCGCCGAATACAGCAATATCTTCAACCAGACCCGCCATGCCGCACTTGATCGCATCGTCGCTCAAGCCAAGGCGGCGCGCGCCAATTCAGTGGTGGGTATTCGTACCCAGATCATGTTCTGGCACGGCACTCATGAAATGCTGATGACCGGCACGGCCGCCCACAATCCAGCCTTGCCGACGGAGTATCTCAATAGTCCGGTCACCAGCGATCTCACTGCCGAGGAGCTGTGGGCGATGACGCAGTTGGGCTACGCACCCGTGAAGCTGTTGATTTCGGCCTCGATCTATTCGCTGGGAACAGTTGGTGGCTTAAAGGCGGCATTCAAGGCCTTCACGCGCGGCGAGATCAGCGATCTGACGACGTTGATCCACGACGCGCGCGAACTGGCGATTGGCCGATTGAAGAACGAGGCTGATGCTCTTGGCGCGGCCGATGTTGTCGGCGTGAAGACCTATATCGCGGAGTTCGGCCACCTCGTGGAATTCCTGGCGATCGGCACCGCGATCAAGAAGCTTCCCGGCCTTGCCACGCAAACCCCCACCTTGCCGGTCCAAGCGATCACTGCCGACAAGGACACCTGGATCGATGGCACACTCGGAATGGTGCTCGACCGCAGCAACTGATTATTGGTTTTCGCAGAGTCGGGCCTCCTTACTCCACGCACGCGCAGCGCGGCTTCCAGGCCGGGCGGAAGGTGGCGGGCGGCGTCCGGTACGTCAGCGTGATGGTCGTCGTCTTGGTCGTGGTCGTGGTGATCTTGGTCGTCTTCGACACGAGCTGCGCGGGCGGGGCCGGGATCGGCAGGTAGGCGATCCGGGGCAGCGGCTGGGCCATGGGCAGCGGCAGTGGCGCGGGCGGCGGTGCGAAACGCCGCGTCCGGTAATAGCGCCGATCGGCCTCGCGCTCGAACGCGATCCGGCGGCGCCATTGGTCCCGGGTCACCGCGCGGGCCACTTGCCAATCGGCGCTCAGCCAGGCCTCGTCACGGCAATCTTCATCCCAGCCGCACATATCGTCGATCCGGCCGCGTAGCCGTTTGATCAGCCGGTCCATGCCCCAGCCGGTCGAAAGATCGAGATCGGCGACGTTGACCAAGGTCGTCTGGACGTCGCGATCGCCATAGTCGCTCGCGGTGGCGGCTGGCGCGAGCAGTGCAGCGCCCAGAATGATGGCGGCAATAGGGAGTCGGATCATCACGCGCCCCTCGTCGTTAACCATGTTGCGATGGCATAACGACGCCGATGATTGTCCGAGTCAAGCGCGCGAGCACGGCCTTCGTCCGATCGGGGGACTCACGGCATCGCCGCCCTCCACACCGCCTGACATATTGACCAAAGCGCATGTCGCTAATTGTCTGTGGTTTACTATTAATTTGTGGTCCTCGGGTAGGTCCGTGGCATGCGTTTAGCCGGCCTGCCCTTCCTGTTGATGACAGCGTTGCTGACGGCCGCTGCCACATTATGGGCTTCTCCCGCCGAGGCGCGGAGCGCGGTCACCGGCGCGCCGCTCACTACCTGCGTCGCGCCGGCGCGCGATGGCGACCGTCCCGCCGGTATGTTCGCCGCCGCCGCACGCTTCGACTGCGTCCATCGTCAAGCCTGGTTTGGACCCGGAGATTATTGGATTATCTCGCAACCGTTAAGCGGCGTTCCCGGCGTCGGGAGCCGGTCCCGGGTGCGTATCGGGAGCCTGTGGCAGGATGCCGTAACACTCTACGCGCTCTACCCGAACGGGAAGATCCGCGGTTGGCGATTCGACGGCCGCCAGGTTAGCCATCACCTGCAATTGGGCGCGATGATCGAATGGCCGCTCCCGGCCGCCATCGGCCCGCCGGTCAGGTTGATGTGGCATGTCCAGGGATCAGCCAACCTGCGCGGCATCTTGGTCGCGCCGACCGTCGCTACGCCCCAGGAATCGAACGCGGCGAACTTGGCGATGACCGCGATCTATGCAGGGTTCGGCGGCCTGTGCCTGGCATTGCTGGTCTACAATCTCGCCATGTGGGGGGCGCTGCGCCATCCCTTCCAGCTCGCTTATTGCGCGATGGTCGCGGCGTTGACGCTCTACGCGCTGAGTTCGTCGGGGGCGCTCGCGTGGCTCAACCCAAATATGCTCAACAACGATCGCTTGCGGCTCAATTACGTCCTGCTGTCTACGGCGGCGGCGACCGCGTTGATCTTCGCGCGCTATTTCTTCGTACCCGCGGTGACCGCCGGCTGGGTGGGTAAGGCGGTCAACGCGATCATCGCCGCATCGGTGATCGCGACCGCATTCGTCGCCTTATTCGCTCCCTGGCACATCCGGATCTTCGACACCGCCTTTTCGCTGACCTTCGCAGCGATCATCGTCGTGGTCTTTCCGATCATCCGCCGCGCCCGCGCCGAGCGCAGCCCCTATCTCTGGCTGTTCGCGGTCGCCTGGGCAGCGCCGATCCTGTTCGCGGCGCTGCGCCTGCTCGGCAATCTGGCGCTGATCCCCTGGAGCTTCTGGCTCGACAATTCGACCATCTTGTCGATGGCGTTCGAAGCGATCATCTCGACATTGGCGATCGCCTATCGCATCCGCTTGCTCTCGCTCGAACGCGACGAGGCGATCGAGCGCGAAATCATCGCGGCGCGGTTGGCCGACACCGATCCGTTGACCGGCCTGCTCAACCGCCGCGCCTTTCTGCGCCAGGCGATCGGCCGCGCGACCAACCAGTCGCTGATGCTGACCGACATCGATTATTTCAAGCGGATCAACGAGACTTTGGGTCATGACGGCGGCGATGAGGTGCTGCGCGTTTTCGCCCGCGTGCTGCGCCAGGCCGCACCGAGCGCATTGATCGCACGGATGGGGGGCGAGGAATTCGCCATTCTGTGCCCCGCCGACCGCGCGATCGCACCCGATGCCGTGCTCGCCAAAATGCGGTCGGCACGGATGCCGTTCGACCTCACCGTCACTGCCAGTATCGGCGCCTGCACCGGCCCGCTCGTCACCGAGGCGGATTGGAAGGCAATGTATCGCCGCGCCGACCGCGCGCTGTTCGATGCCAAGCAAGGCGGCCGCGATCGGGCCCGGTTCGCGCCGCCGATCGCCGTCCGCGCTGCCTGAAGTTGTTTTCAGCTTCGCTGTATCGTTTCAGCTTTGTTGAAACAGACGCTGACGCTCGTTTCGGCTACGAAATCGCGACGGGTTGCCGCCGCTTTGGCTTGTCGCTCGCCCTCCGGCGCTTTATAGGGATCGGCTGGAGGCGCGGGTATGCGTAAGCGTAATGCGATGGTCGCGTTGGGAGCACTGCTCGTGCTGGTCGCGGTCGTGCGCCATCCGACCGCCGACATCGAGATCCTGACGCATCGCGACGGCGATCCGACCCCGCATCGTATCCAGGCGGCGGTCGATCTGGGCGTGGTCGCGGTCAAGTTCCTGCTGACCTGGACCAGCGGCAACGCGGTTAGCCGCTAAGTACGCTTGCCGCAGCACCGGCGGCGCGCTTACATCCCAGTCGATGACACAAGATGCGGAGAGCCTATGGCGCGGCAGCGCCTATCGTCACCCTACGCCATGGGCGACCGACTTCCCACCGTTGTCGCTGATCGACATGTTCGAGACCACCGCGCGAACCTATCCCGAGCGGCCGTTGCTCGATTTCCTCGGTCGCCGCTACTCCTATGCCGAAGTGATCGACGGCGCAGCGCGCGTCGCCACCGGACTGGCGCGGGTGGGCTATGGGCCGGGCGACCGGATCGGTCTGTTCCTGCCCAACGTCCCGCATTACCTCGCCGCTTATTACGGCGTGCTCAAGCTGGGCGCGACGGTCGTCAATTTCTCGCCGCTCTACACGGCTGACGAGCTGGCGCATCAAGTTGAGGATTCAGGGACCAAATTGCTCTTCACGCTGTCGGCGAGCGCGTTGCTGCCGACGGCACTTAAGGTGCTCGACCAGAGCGGGCTCGAACGGCTGGTGGTTGGGTCGGTGGCGGGCGCCCTGCCCGCGGCAAAGTCGCTTTTCTATCGTCTGTTCCGCGGTAAGGAAGTGACGAAGCGCCCCGACGATCCGCGCATCACCGCCTTTTCCGCGCTGATCGCCAATGACGGGCGACATGATTTCCCGGCGATCGATCCGGCCAGCCACCTCGCGCTGATCCAATATACCGGCGGCACCACCGGCACGCCCAAAGGCGCGATGCTGACGCACCAGAATCTGTCGGCCAATGCGCGCCAGGTCGAGGGGCTGGATCCGCATCCCGGGGAGGAGGACCGCATCATCGGCGTGCTGCCGCTGTTCCACGTTTTCGCCAACACCTGCGTGATGAACCGCACGGTGGCCAATGGCGGCATGATCGTGCTGCTGCCGCGCTTCGACGGCGCACAAGTGCTGGCGGCGATCGAGCGGACCAAGGCGACTGCGTTGCCGGGAGTGCCGACCATGTACCAGGCGCTGCTCGACCATCCCAAGTTGCCAACGGCCGACCTTTCCAGCCTCAAATATTGCATCTCAGGCGGCGCCCCGCTCGCCGCCGAGGTCAAGGCCAAGTTCGAGGCGGCGACCGGCGCACGCGTGATCGAGGGCTATGGTCTGTCGGAAAGTTCGGGAGTCGTCTCGTGCAATCCTTATGAGGCTGATGGCAAATTGGGCACGATCGGCCAGCCGATCCCGGCGACCGAAGTCCGCCTGGCCAACAAGGAGGATTCGTCACGCCCCGCCCCCGACGGCGAGCCTGGCGAAATCCTGGTGCGCGGACCGCAGATCATGAAGGGCTATTGGAACCGACCCGACGCCGATGCCGAGGTGTTCGTCCCCGATACGGGCGGCGCCTGGCTGCGCACCGGCGATGTCGGCACGATCGACGCTGACGGCTTCATCCATGTCGTCGACCGGTTGAAGGACATGATCGCGGTCAGCGGGTTCAAGGTCTTTCCGAGCCAGATCGAGGCTGTCCTCTATCGCCATCCCGCGGTGAAGGAGGCGCTGGTGATCGGCGTCCCCGACACTTATCGCGGCGAACAACCGCGCGCTTATGTGACGCTCAACGACGGCGCCGCAGCGACCGCGGACGAGATTAAGGCGTGGCTCAACCCGCAGCTCGGCCATCACGAGCGCGTCGATCAGGTGGTCGTTCGGCTCGCTTTGCCCAAGACATTGGTCGGCAAGCTCAGCCGCAAGGAACTGGTCGCCGAGGTGCAGGCGGAAATGCGCGAGCCGGACATCACTGTTCCAGATCGTTGAGAATCGAGACCGCCGGGCGGCCGACCATCGGCGTCGCGGTCTTCGGCATGCGGGCTTCGAGCGGGGCGAGCCACTTGCTTACGCCGCTGCCGATCGAGGTCTGCGGCTGCGACGGGGTGACGTGGCCCTGTTTTTCCCATTGCGCGATCAGCGTGCGCGCGTCGTCGCCGGCCTTGGCGAGCGGCACCGGCTGGCGCAACGCGTGGTTGATCATCGCGTCGCCAAAGAAGGTCCAGTCGCGATCCGCTGCGCAGCCGAACGACGTGCGGTCAGCTGAGGCCGCAGTAAGCAACGCCGTCGTCTCACTCGCTAGCATCGGCACGAACACGCCCGAATAACAGACCGACAGGATCAGCAGCCGGTTCCTGATCCCGAGCTCGTCGAACATCCGAGCCATCCGCGCGGGCGAGATGATGCCGAACCCTTCGTCGCCGTCATGATAGGCCAGCCCGACCGGCAAGCCATGGCCAGCGGTATAGAGCACCAGCACATCCTCGTTGCGGTCCATCAGCTCGGCGATCCGCGCGAGCGTCAGCGCGAACGCGCGGGGCGTACCATTGGGCAAGTCGCTCGGGCCCGACCCGTCGGTGCCGGCAAGCACGATCGTGTGTCCGACCGCAGTGTAGCGGCGCGACAGCACCCTGCCCGCCTCGCGCGCCTCACGGCCGAAAATCGGATCGCTGTCGAGCCCCACCACCAGCACATAGGCGTCGACCACGCCCCTCTTCTGCGGCTGGAGCGCGGCAAGCGCCTTGTCGAGCCGGCGCTGGTCGGCCAGCATCCAGACCGGCGACCGGTCGCGCTCGAGTTCGGGACCAAGCTCGAGCGACGCTTCCGCCGCTCCCTGATCGTCGCCGGTGCCCATGCCCGGCCAACCGGTGGTATGCTGGGGCGCGACATAGGGACTGGTCGCCTGTCCGGTCGCCGAACCCGCAAGCGACAGACTGACGGAAAGCGCCGCTGCCAGCGCGACGAAGCGACGGACAAACTGGTGACGCATGCGACCGGCCCCCATTATCTTGGGTCGAAACGTGGCGTTGCGCAGGGCGAAGTCAAGCGCCGCCGCCCACAACGCACTGCAAAGACGTGCAGCGGCGCTCAATCGCGGCGATATTGCTCGTCGCTGACCTTCTCCAGCCAGTCGACCGCCTTGCCGTCGAGCCGCTCCTGGATCGCGATATGCGTCATCGCATTGGTCGGCGTCGCGCCGTGCCAATGCTTCTCGCCGGGCTCGAACCAGATCACGTCACCGGGACGGATTTCCTCCACCGGGCTGCCGTCGCGCTGGACCCAGCCAAGGCCGGAAGTGACGATCAGTGTCTGGCCGAGGGGATGGGTGTGCCAGGCGGTGCGCGCGCCGGGCTCGAACGTCACGCTGGCGCCCGCGACACGCGCGGGATCGGGCGCGGTGATCAGCGGGTCGATCCTGACCGTGCCGGTGAACCAGTCCGCCGAGCCCTTGCCCGATGGCTGCGACCCGCTCCGCTTGATGTCCATGGCATCCGTTCCTTTCGCGACCGCTAGCTTGCCGTCTGCAACGCACGCCGCAACGGCGATATCCGGTCAGCCGCCGACCAGCGCCTGATCGCGCATCCCCCGCCAGACTTTCAGCGCCTGCACCGTCTCGGGCACGTCATGGACGCGGAGCAATTGGACGCCGGCTTCGGCACCCTTGAGCGCCAGCGTAATCGAGCCACCGAGGCGCTGATCGGCCGGCGCTTCGTTCGACAGCGCGCCGATCATCCGCTTGCGACTGGCGCCAAGCATGATCGGACAACCGAGCCCGTGGAACATCGCCAATCCGTTGAGCAGCGAGAGATTGTCTTGGAGCGACTTGCCGAAACCGATGCCGGGGTCGACGATGATCTTGGCGCGATCAACCCCGCCCGCGACGACAGCCGCGATCCTCGCCTCGAGCCAATCGTACACCTCGGTCAGGACATCGCCATAACCGCCACCGCCATGCGGCCCCTTAGCGGGATCGGGCGAGTGCATGAGGATGACGGGGCAGGCCGCCTTTGCCACCACGTCCAGCGCGCGATCGTCCCATAACAGCGCCGCGACGTCGTTGACGATGCCGGCACCGGCGGCGAGCGCGGCCTCCATCACCATCGCCTTGCGCGTGTCGATCGACACCAGGGTCCCGGCGCGCACCAGCCCGCGCACGACCGGCTCGACGCGCTTCTTCTCATCCTCTTCCCAGACAAGCTCGGCACCAGGCCGGGTCGATTCACCGCCGACATCGATCAGCGCCGCTCCGGCCGCAGCCATCGCGACCCCCGCGGCGACGGGATCGTTTTGTTCGCCGCCATCGGAAAAGCTGTCGGGGGTGGCGTTGAGGATCCCCGCGACCGAAGGCTGGTCGAAGCGGAGGGTCCGCTCGCCGAGCATCAGCGGCGGACGCGGGCGGATGATCATCGCATGAAGTTCCGCGGCGCGTTGGTCATTGGCACCGAGCGTGCGATCGAACTCGGCAATGGAGACGGTGCGTTTGGCACCGCCCTCGATCGCTTCATAAGCTGCGAACCACTGCATCCCGCCGGCCAGCCGGGCAACTTCGCCATCGCGACCGATCGGCGTATCGACGAATTGGACTGGGCGGAGGTGGAGTTTGGCCATTCATTCACCTTCGTCATGCCGGGCTCGTCCCGGCATCCACCGCGCGGCCGGAACCGCGCGTTTCGAGTTTGCTGCACGGTGGGCCCCGGAACAAGCCCGGGGCGACGCATTTCCGGAATCAGGTCTTAAGGCTGCGTCGCGAGCAAGTAATTCTGGCGCAGCGCGTCGATCGGCTTCAGCCCATCCACCGCTTCGTAATGCCAGAAGGTCCAGCCGTTGCACGCCGGCGCGTTCTGCAGGGTCGCGCCGAGCTTATGGATCGACCCCGCCTGGCCGCAGTCGCTCTTGAGCGAGCCGTCGGCGCCGATCGTCGCCTTCCAGCGGCGCTTGGTGTCGGTCAGCACGGTGCCTGGCGTCAGCATGCCATTCTCGATCAGCGCGCCGAACGCGACGCGCGGCGCGGCCTTGGGGCTCTGCATCGTAGTCAGCGCCGATTCGTCGAGCGGCAGTGCGGCGGCGATTCGTTCCTCGGCGGCCTCGATATAGATGGGTTCGCGCTCGATCCCGATCCAATGCCGGCCGAGGCGCTTGGCGACCGCGCCGGTGGTACCGGTGCCGAAGAACGGATCGAGCACGACGTCGCCGGGCTTCGAGCAAGCGAGCAGGATGCGGTAGAGCAACGCTTCGGGCTTCTGAGTCGGATGAACCTTGACGCCGTTCTTCTTGAGCCGCTCGGGCCCGCCGCAGATCGGGAATTCCCAGTCCGAGCGCATCTGCAGCTCGTCGTTGAGCGTCTTCATGCTGCGATAGTTGAACGTGTATTTGGCGCCCTCGCCGGTCGACGCCCAGATCAATGTCTCGTGCGCGTTGGTGAAGCGCGTGCCCTTGAAGTTGGGCATCGGGTTGGCCTTGCGCCAGATGATGTCGTTGAGGATCCAATAGCCAAGATCCTGGATCGCCGATCCGACCTTGAAGATATTGTGATAGCTGCCGATCACCCAGATCGAGCCATTGTCCTTGAGGATGCGCTTAGCCTCGCCCAGCCACTCGCGGGTGAAACGGTCGTAGATCGCTAGGCTGTCGAACTTGTCCCAATCGTCGGTCACCGCGTCGACATGGCTGCCGTCGGGGCGCGACAGATCGCCGCCGAGCTGGAGATTATAGGGCGGATCGGCGAAGATCAGGTCGACCGATTTGGCCGGCAGCGCGCGCATCGTCTCGATGCAATCGCCCATGACGATACGGTCGAGCGGCAACTCGCCCGGCACCAGCGCCGACGGCTGCCCAAGAGCAACAGCTCGCGCACTGACCTTCTCGATAACCCCCATCGGCAAACGCTCCCCCACAATCACTCGCGCACGAAAAACGGGCGCGACGACTCCGGTCAAGCGAAGTTTAGTTAACGAGTCGGGTTAGCAAATGGTTAAGCCGGCGGAACATTTTACGACCCTTACCGGATATTGAGTCCCAACTTATCCACAGCCCCAAGCCATGGGGTGTGGCAAAAAAGACTCTTAAAACGGCAGAACCGCTTGCGCGACCGGCGCGAAGCTCCGGCGATGCAGCGGACACGGCCCGTGTTCGCGCAGCGCGCGCAGATGATCGGGCGCGGCATAGCCCTTGTTCGAGTGCCAGCCATAGTGCGGATAGGCTTCGGCATGGGTGATCATGATCGTGTCGCGCGTGTGCTTGGCGATGATCGAGGCCGCCGCGATCGACATGCTGATCCCGTCGCCACCGACGATCGCGGTCGCCTGCCACGTCCAGCGCGGCAGACGGTTGCCGTCGACCAGCACATGTCCTGGCGGACACCCCAGCGCTTCGACCGCCAGCGTCATCGCCTTCATCGTCGCCCAGAAGATATTGAGGCTGTCGATCTCCTCGGCCTCGCAGATACCGATGCCGATGGTCGCGCAGTCCATCAGCCGGCCATGCAGCCGGGCGCGCTCGGCGGCACTCAGCTTCTTCGAATCGTCGAGCCCGCGCGGGATGCCCTTGGCGGGCAGGATCACCGCCGCCGCCACGACCGGCCCCGCAAGCGGCCCGCGGCCGGCCTCGTCGACACCGGCGACCGGTGCGAGGCAGAGCTTTTCGTGTTTGAGGCCAGGCATCAGCGGAGCCGCCACGGCGGGTAACGCCGGTTTTCGCCGGCCTGGTAGAGGCACACCGGATTGCCCGACGGATCAGTCAGCCGGGCCTCACGCCACAGCCAGGGTTGATCGGTGGGGAGTTGCTCGAACACTGCACCCTCTTTTTGCAGCCATTCGATGGTCTCGTCGAGATAGTCGACTTCGAGGAATACGGTGGGGCGTGCGCCGGTCTCGATCGACAAGGTCGCGCCGCCTGGCGCTTCAAACCGGGCATAATGGGCGTCATCGGTCCCGACGATCTGCTTCAAGCCCAGCCGCGAATAGAAGGAGCATGTTCCCTCATAGTCCGTCGCCGCAATAGTGATCTGGTTGAGCCGCGCACCCGCTTCGATCGAAACATCGAGACGAACCGTCTGATGCCCCATCGGGCCATGGCCATTGCCCAAGTGCGGCGCGCCCTTGATCGCGAGCCGGACGAATTGGCGAGCGTGGTCGATCGCGAATTCGAGCGGATGGCCAGCGGCAAGGTATGTCGCGATCGCCGATGCGAGCGTGCAACCGGTGCCATGTGTGCAGTTGCTGTCGATACGCTCGCTGCGCCACTCGGTCGGGCGTCCATCCATCGGATCGACATAGACTAGGCGATCGACGATCTCTCGACCGCGCCCGTGCCCGCCCTTCGCCAGGACTGCGCAGCGGCGCCGGACAGCAAGCGCCTGCGCCGCCGCATGGACCGCCTCGCTGTCGTCGACCGGCATGCCGGATAGCGCTTTCAGCTCGAGCAGATTGGGCGTCGTCACCTCGGCAACGCGCATCAACCGCTCGAACGCGGCGATCGTCTCGTCGTCGGCCAAGACCGATCCGCTGGTCGCGACCATCACGGGGTCGAACACGATCGGCACATCAAGCGACTCGAGCACATCCGCCACCGCATGCGCGGTTGCCGCCGATCCGATCATCCCGATCTTCACCGCGTCGACGCCAATATCGGTCACCACCGAATTGATCTGCGCGATGACCATGTCGGTCGGCACCGCCAGCACCGCCTGGACGCCGAGCGTATTCTGCGCGGTGATCGCGGTGATCGCGGTCATCGCGTGTCCGCCGAGCATCGTCACCGTCTTGATATCGGCCTGAATCCCCGCGCCGCCGCCCGAATCGGACCCGGCGATGATCAGGACGCGCGGCGTCATCCCCGCTTCCGCGACGTTTTGCGTCATCCGCGCTTGCGCGCTTGGGGATAGCTGCCCAGCACGCGCATCCATTTCGAGTGGAAGCCGAGTTCCTCCAGCGCGCGATCGAGATTCTCGTCCCCCGGCCGGCCCTCGACGTCGGCGTAGAAATCGGTCGCCGCGAAGCTGCCGCCGCGCTGGTAGCTTTCGAGCTTGGTCATGTTGACGCCATTGGTCGCGAATCCGCCCATCGCCTTGTACAACGCGGCGGGAACATTCTTCACCTCGAAGATGATCGTGGTCATGAACGGCCCCTCGCCCGTCAGCGGACGACTGCCCCGCGCCAGGGTCACGAAGCGCGTGGTATTGTGTTCGGCATCGGCGATGTCGCTCGCCAGCGTCTCCAACCCGTAGATCTTGGCCGCGGGCGGTGGCGCGAGCGCGGCGACCTTGGGATCGTTGATCTCGGCGACCAGAGCGGCGGCGCCGGCGGTGTCGGGATAGGCGATCGGGGTGATGCCATGCGCCTTCAGCCAATGGCGGCATTGGCCCAGCGCCTGGGGATGGCTCATCGCTTCCTTCACGCCGTCGAGCGGGCCGACTCCCATCAAGGCGTAGCGGATCGGCAAGAAATGCTCGCCGGTGATCACCAGTCCCGATTCGGGCAACAGGAAATGAATGTCGGCGACACGGCCGTGGAGCGAATTCTCGATCGGGATGACCGCGCAATCCGCGCGTCCTTCCTTCACCGCATCGATCGCGTCATCGAAGCTGAAGCACGGCAGCGGCAGTCCATCGGGGAAGGCTTCCTCGACCGCGACATGGCTGTTGGCGCCCGGCGCGCCCTGAAACGCCACCGCGCGCTCGGGCTCGCGGGCAGCGGCTTCGGTCATCGCGGCGACGATGGGCTGGGCGGGGGCGGCGAAATTCTCCATGGCGGCGGCGATTAGAGGCGGGCATCATCTGTAGCAACCCGGGGCTCTTGTTTGACGCGCTCACGCGCGCGTACGACACCAGCCCGCACCGGGTGAACAGCGCCCCGCGCTGTTCAGGCCATGCCGGGGGCATGGCCGGCCCGATGCGCCCCCACCCGACCGCCCAATCAGGATATGCTATGGGCGGTCGGGTGGGGGAGTGGGCTGGTGCCGCTCGCGACCACAGGTCGCCAAACAACAGCCACCTTGCCCCCCGCCAATACGCTTACTAAAGGGCTGCTACTCAATTCAGGGGCGTACGCGAAAAATCATGTCCGACAAGACCAACACGATCGCTGGATGGACCCTCGCAGGGTGCTTTGTCGCGCTTGGCGCCACGATCGTTGGCGGCATGGTGTTTCACAGCGGCGAGCCCAAGAAAGAAGGCTATCCGGTCGAGGCGGTCGATGAGGGCGGCGACAGCGGCGCCGCGGCGGAAGTGCCGATCGCGTCTCTGCTCCCGACCGCCGACGCCGCCAAGGGCGCCGAGGTGTTCAAGAAGTGCGGCGCGTGCCATACGGTCAACCAGGGCGGCGCCAACGGCATCGGCCCGAACCTCTATGCCACGGTTGGCGAAGGGATAGCCGAGGGCAAGGGCGGCTTCGCCTTCTCCGATGCGCTGAAGGCCAAAGGCGGCAAGTGGGATTTCGATTCGCTCAACGCTTGGCTGACCAGCCCGCGTAAGTTCGCGCCGGGTACCAAGATGACCTTCGCCGGCCTGTCGAACCCCAAGGATCGCGCCGACGTGATCCTGTATCTGAACCAGCAGGGCTCGAACCTGCCGCTGCCGGCAGCACCGGCCGCTGCCCCGGCGGGCAAGGATGCCAAGGCGGCCGAAGGTAACAGCGCCGCGCCGGCTGAAGGCAATGCGGCGACTCCCGCCGCGGGCAATGCCGCCGCACCTGCTGCCAAGAAGTAACTCCCCCGAATACCGATACATCCCTCCCCGGCGAAGGCCGGAGCCCAGTTGCGAAGTCTTTGCCATGGCACGATGATCGCGCCATTTCTGAAATCCGTGGGACTGGGCCCCGGCCTTCGCCGGGGAGGTGTATTTTATCCCGGACCAGGAGAGCCGCTCAGCGCGACGTGTCGGCCTGCGCGGCGATCTCTTCCGCGGCATGCTGCTCCGCTTCAGCGAGACCGGCATCGAGCGAGCGGTCCTGGTAGAAGCGCTGGACGCATTCCCAGCCCTCTTCCGCCGTCTCGCAATAGGTGAAGATGTCGAGGTCCTTGGGGCTGACCACGCCTTCCTCGACCAGCGCTTCGAAATTGACCACGCGCTGCCAGAATTCCTTGCCGTAGAGCAGGACCGGAATCGGCTGGATCTTGCCGGTCTGGATCAAGGTCAACAGCTCGAACAATTCGTCGAACGTGCCGAACCCGCCAGGAAACGCCGCGAGCGCACGCGCGTGGAGCAGGAAGTGCATCTTCCTGAGCGCGAAATAGTGGAACTGCAGGCTCAGCCGTGGGGTGACATAGGGATTGGGCGCCTGTTCGTGCGGAAGCACGATGTTGAGCCCGATCGATTCGGCGCCGACATCGCACGCGCCGCGATTGGCCGCTTCCATGATCGACGGACCGCCGCCCGAGCAGACGACGAAGTGACGTTGCCCGTCGGTATCGACCGGGAAACTCGACGCCAGCCGGCCGAGCTCGCGTGCAACCTCATAATATTTCGACTTGGCGACCAGCCGTTCGGCGATCTTGCGCGACGCGTCATCAGTCGCCGCGTCGAGCACCGCCTGTGCCTTGTCCGGTGCGGGGATGCGCGCCGATCCGTACATCACGAAGGTCGAGGCGATTCCCGCTTCATCGATCACCAGTTCCGGCTTGAGGAGCTCAAGCTGGAAGCGGACCGGACGCAGATCCTCGCGCAGCAGGAAGTCCATGTCCTGGAAAGCGAGCCGATAGGCCGGATCCTGGGTCTGCGGGGTGGAGAGGCCGCCCTTGGCGCGGTCGGCTTCCTGTTTCGCACGCGGAAAAACGCGCGACGGTACTCGGGTATCAGTCATCCCAGCGCGTTAGAGCAAAGTTGTGACGGATTGAAGGGCTGTCAAAACCCTCTCCCGCGTGCGGGTGCACCGGGCC
>NZ_BCYU01000060.1 GCF_001598355.1 Sphingomonas asaccharolytica NBRC 15499 | reverse complement strand
CGGGCGCGGCGGCGGTGCAGGTCGGCACCGCCTATCTCCGCACGCCCGAAGCGACGACCAGCGCGGTGCACCGCCGGCGGCTGGCGGAAGCCGGGCCCGAAGATAGTGTCTTCACCAACCTGTTCTCCGGTGGACTCGCGCGCGGTCTGCGCAATCGGCTGATCGAAGCGCTGGGGCCGGTCAGCGAACTTGCCCCGCCCTTTCCTTATGCCAGCGCCGCGCTGGCGCAATTGCGCGCCAAGGCTGAAGCCGACGGCCGCGGCGACTATTCGCCGCTATGGGCGGGGCAAGGCGTCCGGCTCGCCGGCGACGAACCCGCCGAACAATTGACCGCCCGGCTCGGCGCCGCGGCGCTGGAAGGAAGCAGATGAGCAAGCTCGACATCGTCCGCGTTGCCGCGCTGAGCGACAATTACATCTGGCTGGTCCACGATCCCGACAGCGGCGAGACGATGGTGGTCGATCCCGCCGAGGCCGATCCGGTGCTGGCCGAGGCGGACAAGCGCGGCTGGACGATCAGCGCGATCTGGAACACGCATTGGCACCCCGACCACACCGGCGGCAATGCAGCGATCAAGCAGGCGACCGGCGCCCCGGTGATCGCGCCGGCTGCCGAGGCCGCGAAGATCCCCACCGCCGACCGGCTGGTCGCGGAAGGCGACACGGCGACGCTGGGCAAGCATGTCGCGACGGTGATGGAGACGCCGGCGCACACTGCCGGGCATATCACCTATCATTTGGCCGACGACGCGGTGGCCTTCACCGGCGACACCCTGTTCGCGATGGGATGCGGCCGCTTGTTCGAAGGCACCGCTGAGCAGATGTATGCCAATCTGCAGCGGCTGGCCGACTTGCCGCCCGAAACGTCGGTCTATTGCGCGCACGAATATACGCTGTCGAACGCGCGCTATGCGTTGGTCGCCGAGCCCGACAATGACGCGATCGCCGGTCGATTGCGCCAGGTGGAAAAGATGCGCGAGCGTGGCGAGGCGACGGTGCCGACGACGATCGAACTGGAACGCGCCACCAATCCGTTCATGCGCGCACAATCGGTTGAACAATTTGCCGAAAGGCGGGCCTCTAAGGATGTATTCCGCGGCTGAACCGGTGTAGGATCGAGCCGAGGGGATGCGAAGGAGCCGCATATGCGTAACCGTATCTTTCCGCTCGCGTCGTTGTCCGTCGCGGCAATCGCGCTGTCGTCCTGCGCGATGACGCCCGCCGAGACCGCCCGCGCCGCCGATGCCAAGGCGGCGACCCAGGCGGAGTTGGGCAAAGAACTCGCCGGGCTGACGCCGACCGAGACCAGGGACTGTATGGACAATTACCAGTCCTCGTCGCTCAAGGCCTATGGCGGGACCCTGGTCTATAGCGTCAGCAAGTCGCTCAAATATGTCAACGATACCGGCGGCGGCTGCGAGGCGGTCGAGCGCGGCGACATCCTGGTCACCACGTCGCCGACCGGGCGGCTGTGCCGCGGCGATATCGCACGCACGGTGATGCCGACGGCGCGGGTTCCCTCGGGCAGCTGCGCGTTGGGATCGTTCGTCACCTATCGCGCGAAGTAACGTCATGCGTATCGTGCTGATCCCCATCGCCGCGCTCGGCCTGCTTGGCGCCGCCGCACCCGCCGCCCCGCGGCAGGAAACCATCGAGAGCGCACTTGCCGGACGGATCGCAGGCAAGCCCGTCGATTGCGTCGACCATTCGCGGCTCGACGGCCCGCAGGTGATCGATGCAAAGACCATCATCTATCGCGAAAATGGCCGCCGTATCTGGCGAAACGACCTGATCGGAACTTGCCCGGGGCTCAGGCCGACGGACACGCTGATCGTCGATGTATTCGGCAGCCAGCTATGCCGCAACGATCACTTCCGCGCGCTGACGCCCGGCTTGACCATCCCCGGCCCATACTGCCGGCTGGGCAGGTTCACGCCCTATGACAAGCCGGCTAAGGCGAAGTAGCGGGCGGAAATCCGCTGGCGATCAGCGGGGAATACCGAGCTGTTGCAGCATAAACGCCTCGTATTCGGCGCTTTGACGGTAGCGTTCGAACCGGCCCGATTTGCCGCCATGGCCTGAGCTCATGTCGACGCGGAACAGCAAAGGGTTGGCGTCGGTCTTGGTCGCGCGAAGCTTCGCGACCCATTTGGTCGGCTCGTAATATTGCACCTGGCTGTCCCACAGCCCGCTGGTGACGAACATCGCCGGATAGCCTTGCGCGCGCACGTTATCGTAAGGCGAGTAGCTCAGCATGTAGTCGTAATATTTCCGATCGGCTGGGTTGCCCCATTCGTCATATTCGTTGGTCGTCAGCGGAATGGAGGCGTCGAGCATCGTCGTGACGACGTCGACGAACGGTACCTGGGCGATGATTACGCGGTAATCCTGTGGCGCTATGTTGGCGACCGCGCCCATCAGCAGCCCGCCGGCGCTGCCGCCGATCGCCGCGACCCTGCCCTTTGCGGCATAGTGTTTCGCGACGAGATCGCGCGTCACGTCGACGAAGTCGGTGAAGGTGTTCTTCTTGTTGAGCAAATGGCCCTGGTCGTACCATTTGCGCCCCATTTCCTGTCCACCGCGGGTGTGCGCCAGCGCGACGACCATGCCACGGTCGAGCAGGCTCACCCACAATGGCGACCATGAGGGATCGCTCGAATAACCATAGCTGCCATATGCCATCTGCAGCATCGCGGCGCTGCCGTCCTTCGCCAGGCCCTTGCGATAGACCAACGACACCGGAACCTTCGTGCCGTCGCGTGCGGTCGTCCACACGCGTTCGGTCACGTAATTGGCGGGGTCGTATCCAGGTGTCTCGACGCGTTTGAGCACGCGGCGTGCGCCGGTCGTCGCGTTCACTTCGTAAGTGATAGTCGGCGTGGTAAGCGAGTTATAGGTGTAGCGCAGCCACGGCGTCGTGGTTTCCTCGTTGGCCGCGATCGCCATAGCATATGCCGGCTCATCCGACTTGACCGGGCTCGACTTGCCGGCATTCGACAACAGCCGCAGCCGTTTGTTGCCGCCCGCCCGTTCCTCGATCGCGACAAAGCCGTCGAACGGCTTGAATCCTTCGATGAAGACGTCCGGATTGGTCGGTACCAGATCGGTCCAGGCGACGCGGCCGCGCGGGGCCACGGCATCGGCGACCTTCATCAGGCGATAATTGGGCGCCTGCCAATTGGTGCGGATCAGCCAGCGCCCGCCGATATGGTCGGAATCATAAAGGAAATCGCGCTGACGCGACGCGATTGGACGAAAGGTCACGGGAGCTGCCGCGGGCGCACAGCGTTGCTCATCGCTGACCGTGCTGTGCGCGGCAATGCAGACGTAGCGATCGTCGCTGGTCCGCGAGAGGCCGATATAGAAACTGGTGTCCTTTTCCTCATAGACCAGCCGATCGGCCGCCGCCGGCGTGCCCAGGACGTGCGCCTTGATCCGCGTCGACAACAGAGTGACCGGGTTCTTCTCGACATAGAAGATGGTCTTGTTGTCGTCCGACCAGACCAGGTTCGGCTCGACATTCTCGACCATGTCGTCGAGCGTCTTGCCCGTCGTCAAATCCTTGACCCGGAGCACATATTGGCGGCGACCGACAACATCCTCGGGATAAGCGAGCAGGCGATTGTCGGGGCTGACCGTTGGCGGACCGATCTGGAAAAAAGTCTTGCCGGTCGCCATTGTCGGCTCATCGAGTATCACTTCCTCGGGCGCAGTCAGGCTGCCCTTGCGCCGGGCGATGATCGGGTAGTTCGCGCCCTTTTCGAACCGCGAATAATAGAAATAGCCGTTCTTGCGATAGGGGACGGAGCTGTCGTCCTGCTTGATGTGACCAACCGTCTCATCGAACAGCTCGCCCTGCAGCTGCTTGGTCGACGCGAGCATGGCGTCGGTATAGTCGTTCTCGGCCTTGAGATAGGCAAGCATGTCGGGATTCTTGCGCGTGTCGTCGCGCAGCCAGTAATAATCGTCCTGACGGATTGCGCCGAACGGCGCCTTCACGTCATGCGGCTTCTTCGCCGCGACCGGCGGCTGAGGCAGCGATTGCGCGCCCGCCGCCCCGGCCAATGCTGTCAACCCGATCAGCCCGATGCGTCGCATTGATCCCGCTCCCCCCGAAATGTCCGCCACGAGGCTAACGCGGCGGACACAAAGGGCAAGCGGGGTTACAGAACGAAGCGGCTGAGGTCGGTGTCACGCGCGATCGAGGCGAGTTGCTTGTCGACATAGGCCGCGTCGATCGTCAGGCTGGTGCCCGACCGGTCCTCGGCGTCGAAGCTCACTTCCTCGATCAGCTTCTCCATCACCGTCTGCAGCCGACGCGCGCCGATATTCTCGACCGCGGCGTTCACTTCGGCGGCGATCTTGGCGACCGCGCGGATGCCGTCGTCGGTGAAGTCGATCGTGACGCCTTCGGTCGCGATCAGCGCCTTATATTGCTCGGGCAGCGACGCCTTGGTGTCGTTGAGGATGGCGACGAAATCGTCCTCGGTCAGCCCCTTCAATTCGACCCGGATCGGCAAGCGCCCTTGCAGCTCGGGAAGCAGGTCGGACGGCTTGGCAACATGGAACGCACCAGACGCGATGAACAGGATATGGTCGGTCTTCATCGGCCCGTATTTGGTCGCAACCGTGGTCCCCTCGATCAACGGCAGGAGGTCGCGCTGCACGCCCTCGCGGCTGACCGATCCGCCGCGCACGTCGCTGACAGCGATCTTGTCGATCTCGTCTAGGAACACGATGCCGTTGGATTCGGCATCGATCAGCGCGACCCGCGCGACGTCTTCCTGGTCGAGGCGCTTGTCGGCTTCCTCCTCGACCAATTTGTCCCAAGCCGAGGGGACAGTCAGCTTGCGGCGCTTCATCTGGCCCTGGCCGAACGCCTTGCCCATCATCTCGCCGAGATTGATCATCCCGACCTGGCCGCCGCCCGGGATCTCGAACGGCATTTGCGGCGCTGCCTCGAGCTCGATCTCGATCTCAGTTTCGTTCAGATGGCCGTCCTTGAAGCGCTGGCGAAACGCCTCGCGCGTCGCGGTCGAGCTGTCGCGCCCGGTCAGCGCGTCGAGCAGGCGATTCATCGCCGCCTCCTCAGCCTTGTCCTTGACCGCAACGCGGCGGCGCTCCTTCTCGAGCCGGATCGCTTCCTCGACCAGGTCGCGGGCGATCTGTTCGACGTCGCGGCCGACATAGCCGACCTCCGTGAACTTGGTCGCCTCGACCTTGACGAAGGGCGCGTCGGCCAGCTTGGCCAGGCGGCGCGAAATCTCGGTCTTGCCACACCCGGTCGGGCCGATCATCAGGATGTTCTTGGGCGTCACCTCGTCGCGCAGATCGGCCGACAGCCGCTGGCGGCGCCAGCGATTGCGCAGCGCGACGGCGACGGCCTTCTTGGCGTCGGTCTGGCCGATGATATGCGCGTCGAGTGCGGCGACGATCGCCTTGGGAGTCAGTTTGTCGTTCATGTTCTTCTTCTTCAGCCCCTCCCCTTCAGGGGAGGGGTAAGGGGTGGGGGATATCTCGTAGAGTGGGTCGCTTGTGACTGCCCCACCCCAACCCCGTTCGGGTTGAATAGTCCCCCCGGACTATTCAGGTTGTGCCGGGGGCACAACCGGCCCCGAACGCCTGAAGGGGAGGGGCTTAGGTTCAGGTTGCGCTGTCGAGGCTCTCCACCGTCAGCCGGTCGTTGGTATAGACGCAGACTTCGGCCGCGATCTTCATTGCCTTGCGGCAGATCGTTTCGGCATCTTCCTCATATTCGACCAGCGCGCGCGCGGCGGCGAGCGCGTAATTGCCGCCCGATCCGATCGCGGCGATCCCCGCCTCGGGCTCGAGAACGTCGCCGTTGCCGGTCAGGATCAAGGTCACGTCCTTGTCGGCGACGATCATCATCGCCTCCAGGTTGCGCAGATATTTGTCGGTCCGCCAGTCCTTGGCGAGTTCGACCGCAGCGCGCATCAGCTGGCCGTTGGCGCGTTCGAGCTTGGCCTCGAGCCGCTCGAACAGGGTGAAGGCGTCGGCGGTCGCGCCGGCGAACCCGCCGATCACGCTGCCGTCGCCCAGGCGGCGTACTTTCTTGGCATTGGGTTTCATCACCGTCTGGCCGGCGCTCACCTGGCCGTCACCGATGACGATCACCTTGCCGTTCTTGCGCACGGAGAGAATTGTCGTGCCGTGCCACGTCATCTTGTCGCTCATGCCCGCCATGTAGTCATCGGTTGCGCCGGCGCAACATCACGCTCCCAGTGGCGGCAAAACGATGGTATCATCGCCAGGACGTGCTGCCGTTACGGCAGGCGATGTCGGGTCGATCCAATAAATAGGCCGCTGAACGCGGCAGAAGGTGACGGTAGCGGCGCGCTTCGGCGCGGAAAAGAAAGGGGTTTCAGCATCATGGCGAGCGAATTTCCCAAGGATATCGGACAGCCTCCGGTCGGCGGTGGCGGCATGATCGGGCGCATTCAGCGGCTGATATTGAAACCCAAGGACGAATGGTCGGCGATCGATGCCGAACCGATGACGGTGCAAGGCATCCTGATGGGATGGGTGGCCCCGCTCGCAGCGATCGGCCCTGCCGCCCGTTTGATCCAGAGCCAGGTATTTCCGATGAGCGTGTTCGGCGTCACCTGGCGCCCGCCGCTGATCGGCGCGATCGTCACCGCTGTTCTGACCTGGGCGCTGGCCATTGCCTCGACCTATGTCTGGGCGCTGATCATCGATGCGCTCGCGCCGAGCTTCGGCGGCACCAAGAGCCAGATTTCCGCGCTCAAGGCGGCGGCCTTTTCGGGCACGGCCGCGTGGATTTGCGGCATCTTCGGAATTCTGCCCTTCCTTGGCATCCTCGCCATCCTCGGCCTGTACAGCATCTATCTGTTCTGGGTCGGCGGCCCGATGCTGATGAAGGTGCCGCAGGACAAGGCACCGGGCTTCATCATCGTCTCGATCATCGTGGGCGCAGTCGCGATGGTGGTCGCCAGCATGATCGCGCTGGCGATCGGCGGCGCGATGTTCGCCATGACGCCGAATGCGTTCGGGCCGGCCGGCGGTGGCACGATCACCGTCGGCGGGACGACGCTCGATACCGGCAAGCTGAACGACGCAGCGGCGAAGATGCAGGCCGCCAGCAGTTCTATGGAAGCGTCGGTCAAGGGCGGCAACGGCGCGGTCAAGGCAGTCGACCCGGGCGCGCTCCAGAATTTGCTGCCGGGTTCGATTTCGGGCTGGAACCGCACCAGCGTCGAAAATCAGGGCGGCGCCGCGGGCGGCATCGGCGGCAGCAACGCCCGCGCCGAATTCCAGTCGGGTGACCAGAGCTTCAGCCTCTCGGTCACCGACACCGGCGTCCTCGGCAACATTGCAACCCTGGGCGGCGCGCTAAACACGTCGTCCAGCAAGCAAACCACGACCGGCTATGAGAAGTCCGAAATGCAGGGCGGCAACATGGTCGAGGAGAAGTGGGACAACCAGTCGAAATCGGGCAGTTATTCGGTCCTCGTCGCGAGCCGCTTCTCGGTCGAGGCGAGCGGATCGGCCCCCAGCATCGACACGCTGAAATCGGCGGTCGCCTCGGTCAATCTCGGCCAATTGCAGTCGATGGCCAAGTGAGCCGCCGGGCGCGCGTCACCGCCGCTCGATCCTGCAGAGGAGCCCGGTGAGGCTCCGCATCATTCTCGCCGGCGCCGTGCTCAGCCTGGGCGGCTGCGAGGCCGGCAACGACAATCAATCGGCCGAGGAACGCGGGCCGGCCACCGCCGCCGCCGTCGCCGGCGCCAGCAAGTCTCCGACCGATTGCAGCAAGCTCCCCGATTTCGTCCCGCTCTATGCCGATGCCCGCATCGAAACCTGCGTCTCGGGGCCCGCCGGCGAGCCGCATCGGGAGAGCGGCACGGTAATCTACACGACCGGCGCCACGCCCGAGGCAATCATCGCCTGGTATCGCGACAAGGCGGCGATCGATGGTCTCGTCCCAGCCCTGTCGACCCCGTCCCTGTTCTCGGCGCGCGACGGCGGCAAGCGTTCGATGATGGCGGTGGTCGAGAGTGTGCGCGGCGCGACCAAGGTCACGCTCAATTGGGGGCGGGATATTTAAGCGGCCAAGGCGACTGCCAGAATCTCCTCTCCCTTTGAGAGAGGAGGGGGCGCGCTCGGCAAAGCCGAGTGGGAAGGTGAGGCCAGCCATAAGGACCTGACCCTACCCTCACCCTTCCGCCGCCTTCGGCGGCTCCCTCCCTCTCCCCGCGGGAGAGGGACCGACGACCCGGCTTCGCCCCAACTAGCCCGTAACCACCCCCACCAACAACTTCATATTGAGCACGATGATCGCCGCCGCGACCACCCAGGCGGCGGCGCGCAGCGCCCACGGGCTGGCGAATTCGCCCATTAACCGTCGGTCGCCGGTGAACATCACCAGCGGAACCACCGCGAACGGTAACTGAAGACTGAGCACGACCTGGCTCAGCACCAGCAGGCTGGTTGTCGACCCCTCGCCCGCGATACCGATCACCAATGCCGCCGGCACGATCGCCAGCAAGCGCGTGACGATGCGGCGCAGCCAGACCGGCAGCCGCAAATCGAGGAACCCCTCCATCACGATCTGGCCCGCCAGCGTGCCGGTGATGGTCGAATTCTGCCCCGAGGCGAGCAGTGCCAGCGCAAACACCACGCTGGCGGCCCCCGCGCCCAGCATCGGCGACAACAGACTGTGCGCCTGCTCGATATCGGCGACGTCGGTGCGGCCCGAGGTGTGGAATACCGATGCGGCCAGGATCAGGATCGCCGCGTTGATCAGGAAGGCGAGACCAAGCGAGATGATCGTGTCGATCGTCGCCAGCCTGATCGCGCCCCGCTCGTCGCTTGCCGCGACCTTGCGCGTCTGCACGACCGACGAATGGAGGTAGAGATTATGCGGCATCACCGTCGCGCCGAGAATACCGATCGCAATGTACAGCATCGCCGGGTTGGTGACGATTTCCGGCCGCGGCACCAGCCCGCCGGCGACCGCGCCCCAATCGGGCCGCGCCAGCCACAATTCGTAGGCGAAGCATCCGGCGATCACGATCAGCAGCGTGGCGATGAACGCCTCCAGCTTGCGGAAGCCGAACCGTTGCAGCGAGAGCAATAGCAGCACATCGAACGCGGTGATCGCCACACCCGCCAGCAACGGCAGCCCGAACAGCAATTTGAGTGCGACCGCGGTGCCGAGCACTTCCGCGAGATCGCAAGCGATGATCGCCACCTCGCACAACAGCCACAAACCGATCGTGGTCTTGCGCCCGTATCGCGCGCGGCACGCCTGAGCGAGATCGAGCTTCGCCGCGATGCCGAGCCGCGCCGACAAGGTCTGGAGCAGGATCGCCATCAGGCTCGACAGCAGGACGACGGCAAGCAAGGTGTAGCCGAACGCCGATCCACCGGCGAGGTCGGTCGCCCAATTGCCCGGATCCATATAGCCGACCGCGACCAGATAGCCCGGCCCGACAAAGGCGAAGAAGCGCCGCCATGCGCCCGTCGCCGGCACCAGCACGCTGGCATGGCTTTCGGCAAGCGACGGCCGTCCTCGCGCGAAAGGCGCGGCAGTGCTGATCGCGTCGCTGTTCGGCGGTGGCGTCATTCGGGTCCCTGTTCGCATCCGCGCAACCAAAGCCGCACGGGCGCCGATCGTTCCTAGCGCCGCAACGCCCGCCCCGCCACCGCGTCGAGCTTCGCCAGCAAGGCGGGATCGCGCTTAGCCGGATCGGTGATCAACGCGACGTCGAGACAGGTGTCGATCGGCGACGGCGTGCGCTCGCTGGGCAAAGCCTTGACGAACGCCTCGACCGTGCGGCGCGCGACTTCGCCATTCTTGTGCATCTGCGCGATTACTTCGGCCACCTCGACCGGCGCTTCGCTCTCCCGCCAGCAATCGTAATCGGTCACCATGCCGATCAGGGCGTAGGGCAGCTCAGCCTCGCGCGCGAGCTTGGTCTCCGGCATCGCGGTCATTCCGATCACGTCGGCGCCCCAGTCGCGATAGAGCAGGCTTTCGGCGCGGGTGGAGAATTGCGGGCCCTCCATCGCCAGATAAGTGGCGCCGGTCGCGACCTTGCCGCCCGCCGTCTCGACCGCCGCAGCGGCGAAGCCGGACAGCCGTTCACACACCGGATAGGCCATGCTGACATGGGCGACCATGCCGGTGCCGAAGAAGCTCGACACGCGATGCACGGTGCGGTCGATGAACTGGTCGACCACGACGAAATGCCCGGGCGGCAGATCCTCTTCGAGCGACCCGATCGACGAGATCGCCAGGATATCGGTCACCCCCGATCGCTTGAGCGCGTCGATATTGGCGCGGAAATTGAGCTCGGACGGCGGGATGACGTGGCCGCGACCGTGGCGCGGCAGGAACACCAGCTTGATCTGTCCGATCCGCCCGAACAGCAACTCGTCCGACGGCTGGCCCCAGGGTGTGTCGACGCGGCGCCACTCGGCATCCTCCAGCCCGTCGATCGCATAGAGGCCCGATCCGCCGATGATCCCGATCGTCCAGCCGTCGCTCATATCGCCTCCCGTGAATGCCGATTCGTCTGTGCCTTAGGCGATCGCGGCGCGCGATGCAGCGCCCGATGGGCGTGGATTTGGCGCAATGAACGGTTGGCTCGTTCAACCGCACAAAGGCCTGCTATGTCCCCGTTCATGCCAAAGTCGATGATTCGCCCGCTCCTTCTCGGCCTCGCCGCCGTCACCGCCGCCCTCCCCGCCCCGCTGTTCGCCGCATCGCCTATCGCCGGCCGGTGGCTGACCGCCGATGGTGGCGCGGTGGTCGCGATCGGCGATTGCGGCGGCACGATCTGCGGCCGCGTCGTCAAAGTGATCAAGGGGCCACCGGCCGGCAAGCCCTGGGTCGATTCGCTCAACCCCGATCCCAAGCTCAAGACCCGCCCGCTGGTCGGCCTGCCGATCCTGACCGAGCTGTCGTCGTCGGGCGACGGCTGGAAGGGTAAGATCTACGACCCCAAGACCGGCAAGACCTATCGCGCATTGGTCGCTCGCGACGGCGCCAATCTGAAGGTCCAGGGCTGCATCGCGATCTTCTGCCAGACGATGACCTGGACGCGGGCGGGGTAGAAGAAGCTCGGCGGGGCGGGTGCGGTCGTCAGGCGTCACACTTAATCCTCCCCCGCCAGGGGGAGGTGGCAGTCCACGCGGAGCGGGGACTGACGGAAGGGGAGGAAGCGATGCGGCTCGAAGGTTCGGGTAGTGGCAAGCGCAATGCAAAGCGGCTACGCAAGGAAATGACGCCACCCGAGATCGGCCTCTGGCTCGCGCTACGCCAAAACGGGGCGGGCTTGCACTTTCGCAAGCAGCATGCGGTGAACGATTACGTGCTGGATTTTTACTGTGCGGCTGCAGAAATCGCGATCGAAGTCGATGGCGAGGCGCACGCCCGTGGCGACCGTC
Source organism: Sphingomonas asaccharolytica NBRC 15499 (assembly GCF_001598355.1). Classification (GTDB taxonomy): domain Bacteria; phylum Pseudomonadota; class Alphaproteobacteria; order Sphingomonadales; family Sphingomonadaceae; genus Sphingomonas; species Sphingomonas asaccharolytica. The sequence continues at coordinate 16,637 of NZ_BCYU01000060.1, read as the reverse complement.
CAGAGCGGGATGCCGTTCGCGATGCATGGCTTGCGGCGCAGGGGTTATGTGTCCTGCGCTATCCCGCGATCGAAGTGCTGACCAATATGGAAGGCGTTGTTCGTCAGATCGTCGAGGTCGCGCTTGGGCGGCTAAGAAACGAGAGTTGATTGCTTTCCGCCCCCTCCGTCGCCTTCGGCGCCACCTCCCCCTAGCGGGGGAGGATTAAGGCCTTGGGGCGCCGGCACACGCTAAATCACGTCCATGTCCACCTTGTAATGATGCCAAGCCAGGATCGCCGCCGCGCCTCGGTGCGGGCGCCAGGCTTCCGCCAGATCGCGCATCAACTTTTCGGCCGGCCGCTCGTCATGCCCAAGGATGCGGCCGATCTCGATCTGCACCGCCAAATCACCGGCCGGCCAGATGTCGGGGCGCCCTTCGGCGAACAACAGATAGATTTCCGCCGACCAGCGACCGATCCCCTTGATCGCGACCAGCTGCGCGATCGCTTCCTCATCATCCTCAGGCAATTGCGCGAAGTCGAGCCGCCCGCTCGTCACTTCCTCGGCCAGGCTGCGCGCATAGCTCACCTTTTGCCGCGACAGGCCGGCGGCGCGGAGCTGCTCGTCGCTTGCCGCGGCGATAGTGGCGGGATCGGTCAGGTCGCCGACCTGCGCCTCGAGCTTGTTCCAGATCGATTGCGCCGCCGCTACTGACACCTGTTGGCCGATGATCGTGCGCAGCAAGGTGGCATAGCCGCGGTCGCGCACGCGCGGCGGTGGATAGCCCGCGCGCTGCAGCGCGACGGCGAACGCCGGCTCGATTCCGGCGAGCGTGTCGAGTGCAGCGTTCAACGACTTTACGGTCTGGACCATATGAAACCTTGTGCGAAACCTTGATCGATGCGCCCGGGCACGGCATGGCGCCTGTCAACCGGACGGAGGAAAGACATGCCCAAGCTTATCGTCGTGACGCGCGACGGGGAAGAACAGGAAATCACGGGCGAGTCCGGGCTTTCGGTGATGGAAGTGATCCGTGACGCCGGGATTGATGAGGTTTTGGCGCTGTGCGGCGGCTGCTGCAGCTGCGCTACCTGCCACGTCCATGTCGACCCGGAATTTGCGGCCAAACTGAAACCGATGAGCGAGGACGAAAACGATCTGCTCGATTCCTCCGCCGACCGCGACGAGAATAGCCGGTTGTCGTGCCAGATCGAGTTCGGCGATCACCTCGATGGGTTGAAGGTGCGGATCGCCGAGGAGGACTAAGCTTCTTCCTTCCAACCGTCATGCCGGCCTTGTGCCGGCATCCGCCGTGCCTCTCGGTGATGGGCTAGAAGCTCGAGTCCTTCGCCTGCCTCTCGGCAGACCCCGGCACAAGGCCGGGGTGACGAAGTAGAAATCTACTTCGCGGCCCCAGCAAACCGCACCACCGCCATCGGCGCGGTGGTCGATAGCGGGGTCGCTTTCCACGTCACGGTCTTGCGGCCGTTGACGGTCTTCACCCCTTCCTCGTTATTCTGACTGACGATCTCTGCGTCGGTGTCGAGGATGAACGTACCGTCGAGCTTGGCCGAGGCCTTGCTCGTATCCGATCCGGGCATGCCCGCCGAATCCTTCGAATCGTTGGCGAAGCCCGGTGCCTTGACGCGCGCGGTGCCATTGGCGCGGATTTCGACCGCGACGAACGGGATGATGATCCCTGCATCGATATTGTAGGGGAACAGATAGGCGTGATCGAGCTTCCCGCTGATCTGATAGTCGATCACGAACTTGTTATCGCCGACATAGGTGACCTTGCGGAACCCCGCCTCCTTGGAGAGGGTCGCGGCCATTTCGCGGTTCTTGGCGTCGGCCGCTGCCTGGGCCTTGGCATCGTCCTTCGCGTCGTTCTTGCTGTTCTTGTCGCCCTTGCCGCTCTTCTGGCCGTTTTTGTCGAAGCCGATCTTCTGCAGCGAGACGCCATCGGTCTTCTTGGTGTCGTCGTCGCCGCCCGACGGCATGTCCTTCATCGCCTCGTTGAGGTCGAAGGCATAGACCTCGCCCTGATAGCTATAGGTGAAGGTGCGATCGGCATTGATCGTCAGCGTCGAGGTGAACTTGCCCGGCGCGAGCAGGCAGCCGACCAGCATCAGGGGCGCAAGCAGCACCAGCGCGAAACGCGTAATCCGTGCCGTCATTTCGATTCCCCCATCAGTCGCGCGCGGCCACCGCGTAGAGCGCGATCGCGGCGGCATTGGACACGTTCAGGCTCTCGATCCTAGGCGATATCGGCAGGCGCGCAAGCTGATCGCAATGCTGCATCGTGTTGTGCCGCATGCCCTCGCCTTCGGCCCCCAGCACCAAAGCGACCCGCGCCGCGCCGATCACATTGCCCAAGGTTTCGGTCGCTTCCCCGGCCAGGCCGACGCGCCAGAAGCCGGCCTCGGCGATCTCGCCCAGCGCGCGCGACAGATTCACCACGCGGACCCAGGGCACGATCTCGAGCGCACCCGACGCGGTCCGCGCGACCGCGCCCGATTCGGGCGGAGAATGGCGGTCCTGGGTGACGATGCCGAGCGCGTCGAACGCCGCCGCCGAGCGCAGGATCGCGCCGACATTGTGCGGATCGGTGACCTGGTCGAGCACGACCAGCGGGCGGCGATCATCCTCCCCTTGCCCTTGCTCGAGCAGGTCGCCGAGCCAGATATCCTCGAGCGGCTCGACCTCGATCACCAGCCCCTGGTGCGGCGCGTCGTTCGGCACCAGCCGGCCGAGATCGGCGACATCGGCATACGTGATCGGGATCACCGGCGGGATGTCGAGCCCGACCAGCGCCTCGCGTGTCGCCCACATCTTCCGGACCGTCCGCTCGGGATTGGCGAGCGCCGCCAGCACCGCATGGCGTCCCCAGAAACGGGGCCGCGACGCGGGCGCCTGGCTCGGACGGTGACCTCTACGCGCCATGGCTACACCGTCATCCCAGCGAAAGCTGGGATCTCCAGCGATCGCGCAACTGCCTGAGACCCCAGCTTTCGCTGGGGTGACGGCTGAGAGTTATTCATCAGGATACGCAAAAGGGTCGCTTTTCGTCGGTTGGGTCGGCAGCGGCGGACGCGGTAGCGCGTCGCCGTTCGCCGCATTCCACAGGAATGCCGCCAACACAACCGCCGCCTGACGCATGTCGTCGCCCTTCAGATGATCAAAGGTATCGACCGACGTGTGGTGGATGCGGCTGCCATAATCGAGCGGATCCTGGATGAACTGGAAGCCCGGCAGCCCGACCGCCTGCATGAACACGTGATCGGTGCCGCCGGTCTTGCGGATCACCACCGACGACGCGCCCATCGAATTGAACGGGGTCAGCCATTCCTGGAAGATCGGCACCACCGCCGGATTGTTCTCGGCATAGATGCCGCGCAATTTGCCCGATCCGTTGTCGATGTTGAAATAGGCGGCCATTTTCGACCAATCGGCCTTGGTCGAGATCGGCCAGCGATTGGCCCAGCCCTGATAACGCGCCAAGCCGGTCAGCTTGGGATCGTTCGGGCTGCCGCGCGTCGCGAAATGGTTTTCGACATAGGCCAGACTGCCGAGGAGCCCCTGCTCCTCGCCCGCCCACAAGGCGAAACGGATCGTCCGCTTCGGCTTGACCTTCAAAGTCGACAGGATGCGCGCGGCTTCCATGATCATCGCGCTGCCCGCGCCATTGTCCGCCGCGCCGTCGCCCGCCACCCAGGAATCGAGATGCGCGCCGGCCATCACATAGCTGCCGTCCTTGGCGCTACCGGGGATGTCGGCGATGATGTCATAGGCGTTGACGTCGCTGTCGTCGAAGCGGACGTCGTTGTTGATCGACACGGTCGGCGCCGCGCCGACGATCGAGAGGCGGACAAGACGGCGATAATCCTCCGCCGCGATCTCGACGCCCGGCGTCTTCACGGTATCGCCAGCGCCGAACAGATAGCCTTCGCCATGGACAAGCTTGCCGTCGAGCCGCGACTTGGTGGCAAAAGCGACCGCGCCTTCCTCCTGCAGAAAGGCATCGAGCTTCTTGGCGAAGTCGAGCCGCTTCATCCCGCGATCGGCGGCGGCGGGATCGTATTTGGGCTGGATGAACTGGTCGAGCTTGGCGAGATCATCGGCAGTGTAGCGCTTGAACGGCGCGTCGCCCGGCTCCGACCCGTCATCGGGCTTGGTGACCAGGACGACCTTGCCCTTGAGCTTGCCTTTCCACTTGGCGAAATCGGCGACCGTCGCGATCGGCGCGACGATCACCTCGCCCGACACCGCTCCGTTGGTCGAGGGCGTCCAGGCGATCGGGATCGCGGTCAGCTGGATCGGGCGCGGGCTGGTCATGCGCACCGACGAGCTTTCGATCCACCAGCCGCGGCCGAACTCGAACCCTTCCTTGTGGACGTTGGTCAGGCCCCATTCGCTGAACTTTGACGTGGTCCAGGCTTCCGCCTTGCGCATGTTGGGCGAATTGGTCAGCCGCGGGCCGATCTGGTCGGAGAGATATTCGGCGGTGGTCATCACCTGAGAGCGATTGAAGCCCTCATCCATGATCCGGTTGACCATCGACAAATCGTTGGAATGCAGCGCGGCGGGAATGGCGACGGCGGCGGCCGCAGCAAAGGCGGCGATCATTGTGCGCATGGACGATTATGCTCCCCCAGGGATTATGGCATCCACGCTATTGCCGCCGCGCTACCCGCGCAAGGGTGTGCCACACATATCGTACGCCTGCGCCTGGACGGGGTCGAAAACGTGCCGCCGCCGCGTTGACATGGCCGCCCGGCTTGGGCATGGGGCGCCCTCGCTTTTCGAAGCGACCGCCCTTCGAAGGGCGAAGACCTGGGGACAGGTGGCCGAGTGGTTAAAGGCAGCAGACTGTAAATCTGCCCGTGCAAGCGTACGCTGGTTCGAATCCAGCCCTGTCCACCAATTCCAAATTCACCGCATCTACTGACGTCGCGGAAATTCGGGTTTTTGCGCTGGTGCCGTTCGTTTGAGCAGGACCGCTGCCATGCCCATTCCGATCGATCCGTCACCGACCAGTCTCGCAGGTCGAGAAGATCAAAAGCAATCACCACGCGCTCCGGCAACCCGCCGGACACGAACAATTCCTGACCTGTAAACAGTTGTAACACGGGGGTAACGCGATGATTGCGCCGTTGTAGGCCGCTTTTCAGCTCTGTTGATAGATAAACCTATCGGGTGGCGGGTGCGGCTCTTCCGAGTTCGGACTCGTTGCAGGGCATGTACGGTTGGAAAGGTCGCCGATGCTCACGAGCCGTTCGCCAAACATTCCGATCGCGGCAATCGTCGAAGACATGCCGCTTCTACGGATGCAGGTGCGTGAGACGGTCGAGGAATTGGGATTTGAGGCGCGGGAAGCGGCCAGCGTGGCCGAAGCGATCTCGATCATCGAGGCGATGGCCCGGCCCCTTTCGTTGCTGGTCACCGACATCGAGATGCCGGGCGAACGCCATGGCCTGGGCCTCGCCTGGGAAATTCACGAGCGGTGGCCGGTGACGCGCATGCTGATCGTTTCCGGCAACATGTCTTTCGCAGCGGAGCAGCTACCTCCTGGAGCGCTCTTCCTTGCCAAGCCATTCGGGCCGGCGAGATTGAAGGCGTGCGTGCACGCCTTGTTCAAGGGCCCCCGATTTGGATCGATGCCGCTCCCTTCGGGTCAGCCGGACTTGACCAAATATTGTTGACGGGTCGGGGCGCAAATCAGGATACCGGCGAACCTCGCCGCGGCGCCTTCGCGAGTGGATCAAGGCCCCAATACGTAGCGGAATCTCGCCCGGGTGTTACAACTGTTTACAAGCCCGCGATTGTCGCTCTTCGGCCCCGTTGCTAGCAGCGGGCGCATGTCGCGGAACAGCACCCTTTCCAGGAGAGCGAACCGGCCGCCAAGCGTGACGCCGCCCCTTGGGGCGCTCTGCGCAAGGCAATACGGCAATCGCTTGCCCGATATCGGGCGGATGGCAGGGGCGCTTACGGCTGAGCCCTATTGAGTTCGCGCAAGGGCCTTGCATGCGAATCGCGGTAGTCGATGACGATGAAAGCGTGATCGAATATGCTTCGGCAGCACTCGCCGCAGCGGGGCATTCGTGCACGGGGTTTCGCAACGGTGCCTCCCTTCTCGCCGCACTGCGAAAGCAGACATTCGACCTGATCCTACTCGACTGGAATCTGCCCGACAGCTCCGGGATCGAACTGCTGCGATCGATCCGCGAGGCGGTTTCGCGCGCAACTGCGATCATCATGCTCACGAGCCGGTCGGACAAGGACGATGTCGCCGCGGCGCTCCATGCCGGAGCGGACGACTATGTCGTAAAACCGGAAACCGGCACGGTCATCGTGGCGCGGGTACAGGCGGTGCTTCGCCGCGCGATGCCCGCGGCCGCACAGGACCGCGTCCTGCGTTTCGGCACCTATGCCTTCGACCGCCTGACGGAACGGGTGAGCATCGGCGACGAGGACGTCGCGCTGAGCGCGAAGGAGTTCCAGCTCGCTCTGGCCCTTTTCGAGAACATGCACCGCGCACTGTCGAGGAGCTATCTGCTGGAGACGATTTGGCAGAGCGCCGCCGACCTCTCGACGCGAACGCTCGACATGCACGTCTCGCGGATCCGAACGAAGCTCAAGCTAACCCCGGAGAACGGCTACCGAATCGTGGCCATATCCGGCTATGGATACCGCTTGGAGCGTTTTGGGGCGGAAAATTGAGCATCTTACTCGCGGTCGCCGCGCACGCCGCCGCCGTCGCGTCCGTCCAACCGCAGACCGTCCCGCCGCAGAATGACGATATCTGGTACGTCATCCGGCGAGGAGATACGCTGTACGGGCTGAGCCGTAGCTTTCTAGTCCCGGAGCGCCGCTGGGAGGCGCTGCTCCGGCTGGCGGCGATCCGTGATCCCAAGCGACTGCCCGCCGGCCGCAAGTTGCGTATCCCTCGAGCCTGGCTGCGCTTCAAAGTCGAACCGGCACGGCTGGCCGGCTACCGTGGCACCGTGAGTCTGGCGATCAGCGGCAGGGCGACAGCGCCGTCCGCCGGCATGGCCATCGGCGAAGGTGCCGAAATCGCCACTGCGGGCAACAGCTTCGCGACGCTCATGCTGGCGGACCGTTCGCAAGTGGTGATTCCGTCGCAAAGCCGGGTGCGCGTTCGGGAGTTGCGACGGATCCTGCTGACCGGGGCGATCGACTATCGCATCGACGTCGAACAAGGCCGGCTCGAGACGAGAGTCACGCCGCTGGAGCAACCGTCCGGTAGATACCAAATCCGTACGCCGATCAGCATGACCGCGGTCCGGGGGACGGAGTTCCGCGTCTCCTTCGAGGACGAACACCGCGCGGCAGCCACCGAAGTCCTGGCTGGGACGGTGACGTTTTCACCTTCGGAGAGCGAGACCGGACTGAGGCTGGAACGGAGCTTCGGCGCCACACTCGATCGGGAGGGCGGATCTCGCACTGAAAAGCTGCTCGCCGCTCCCGACCTCGCGGACCCGCCGGCAGTGCAGACGAAGGACGCCGTCGAGTTCCGCGTGCGCAAGCTGGAAGGCTCGCTACGCTACAGGGCCGTGATCGCCTCCGACGCGGGCTTCATCGACAACATTGCCGAGCAATTCTCCGACGACGGCGCGTTCGCGCTGGCGGACATACCCAACGGCAACCTCTTCGTCCGCGTTTCCGCGATCGCCCCGAGCGGCCTCGAAGGAATGGCACAAGCCTACAGCTTCCGGCGTCGGCTCGCCTCGATACGCGGCAGCGTCGAACCCCAGGACGACGGCTATCGATTCCGCTGGGCCGGGGCCGGTGGCGGCGTGCGCCGATACCGCTTTCAGTTGAGGCGGGAGACGCCGCAGGGCGCGCTCGTCGTCGACGAGGTGGCGCTCGCGCGCGACGCGCTCACCCTCCGGCGGCTGAAGGCGGGCGTCTATTACTGGCGAGTGGGCCTCGCCCAGCTCGAAGACGGCGAACTGACCGAATCCTGGACGGAGCCGGAAAAGCTCACGGTCACCGATCCTTCTCGATCGCCGCGAGGCTGACGAGATGTTCCGGCGGCTGCTAGTCGAATGGTGCGCCGTCGCCTTGCTGGTGCTCGGCCTCACCTTCGGGCTTACGCTGATCGGCGCAACGTCCAAGGCGGATGACGCGATCTATGATCAGATCGTGCAATTGCGCGCGCCGCCCGCCTCGGATCGGATTCTTCTCGTCACGATCGACGATGCGAGCCTCGCCGCGCTCGGGCATTGGCCTTGGCCGAGAACCGTTCATGCCAAAGCGATCCAGGCTATCTCGGCGGCTCGGCCGGCGGCAATCGCCTATGACGTGCTCTTCACCGAGCCCGCACGCGCGCCAACAGAGGATGCCGCGCTTGCCGCCGCCCTCAGCGATGCGAAGAAGGTCACGCTGCCCATCCTTTTCGAGGCGCCGGGGACGAATGGTCGTCCGTTCGACACGGTGCTTCCCATCGCGCCGATCGCTCGTGCCGCGGCGGCGCTCGGGCATGTAGCGCTCCCTCATGAGGCGGACGGCAAGGCGCGGGTGGCGTTGCTCGAGACGAACGACGGATCGCGCGCCTGGCCGCATCTGGCCGAACAGACGTTCCGGCTGGCATACGGACGGCCGTCTCCGGCATGGCAGCGCAGCGTCCGGCGCGGCGAAATGTCGGTGCTGGTGCCGTACCGCGAAGCGGGCGCCTACCGCACCGTGTCCTTCAGTGATGTGCTCGCGGGTCGGCTTCCACCAGCCTTTATCCGCGATCGCATCGTGCTCGTCGGCGCGACCGCGGGTGGTCTTGGCGACCGTCATGACGTCGCCGGCGCCGGAACGCTGGCAGGCATCGAGATCCAGGCGAACCTGCTTAACGCGATGCTGGCCGACCGGTTCGTACGGGAGGCGTCGCTTCCACTGCGCCTCGCGATCGGAGCGTTGCCCGCCCTCATCCTGTTGCTCCTATTTTGGCGCCTGCGACCCTCTGCCGCGTTGGCCGCCTCGCTGGTGATGTTCGGGCTCGTCGCTACCGTGCCGGTCCTGCTGGTCGCCATGACGGGTCTCTGGATCCCGCCCGCGACGGGCCTTGTCGGCGTGCTGTTCGTGTATCCGTTATGGGGGTGGCGGCGATTGCACACGATCGACAAGGCGGTCGCTCGCGAATTGTCCCAATTGTCGGACGACCTCGGCGGGTGGGTGGCGCCGACGATAGACCGGCTGGACCATCCGGGACGCAACGCACTCGCCCTGAGCGGCTCGATCACAGCGCTTCGCGACTTGAAACGACTCGTTGCGGATACCGTGGAGGGAGTCGCCGATCCGCTGATCGTCACCACAATGGAGGGCGATGTCCTGGTCGCCAACCGGCACGCGGAGGCGCTTCTGTCGCAGAATGCCAGCGTTCGCGATGCGCTGTACAGCATGCCCGCTACCAACGATCTGATATCGGCGGATGGTCGACATTTCTCGCACCGCCGCACGCCGCTTACCGGGGCCGACGGCGCACGACGCGGCTGGATTCACCTGCTGGCGGAAATCACGGGTATCAGGGCTGTCGAGCGGGATCGCGAGCAAGCACTCGAATTCCTGAGCCACGATATGCGTTCGCCGCAAGCGTCGATCCTCACATTGCTGGAGGGATCGGAAAAAAAGGGCGTCGGCGCCGATGCGGCAGACAAGATCGCTTATCACGCCCGGCGCACCCTCAACCTCGCCGAGAATTTTGTGCAGCTCGCCCGGCTGCGCGAGACGCCCTTCACCCCGGAAGAAACCGACCTTCACGACTGCCTTGCGGAGGCAAGCGACGCATTATGGCCGCTGGCGTCAAAGAAAAGCGTCTGGATCGTCGCGCCACCAGCCGAGCCCTGTTACGTGGCAGGGGAGCGCCACGCCCTCACCCGCGCCTTGCTGAACCTGCTCGACAACGCCGTCAGGTTCAGCCCTCCCCGCGCAAAGATCAGATGCGGAATCGACGCCGTGGAATCCGCGGACGCCTCGCTGTTCGAACTTTGGATCGAGGACCAGGGTCCGGGCATATCCGAGGAGCGGTTGACGGATCTGACCAGCCGGTTCGGCCCGCTGGCGGCGACCGGGCCGGGTCTCAGCGTCGGTCTCGGCCTCGCTTACGTCCGGACCGTCGCCGAACGCCATGGCGGCAGCGTGCGATACGAAGCGCTGTCACCCCGCGGATCGCGCTTCATCTTCACGATCCCGGCGCTCGATCCCTCATCCGCTGACGGCGGTCCGCACGAGTTCGGGTAATATCTTCGCCAGCGAGCTGCCGCAGTGACGCGACGCCGCGGCGTTTCGGAACAATAACGAGCCATTGGTCCGGTCGATCATTCCGACCGTCAGGACGTAGCGATGCGGCCGGCAGAACACGATGGGGTGCATCGTACCCTTCACGCTTTCCGCACTACTTTCGGGCCGCTGGACCACGACATCGGGTGGCGCGCTCGCGAGACCAATTTCGAGCCGATAACGGCCGTTCGGGCTTTCGCGATATCCTTTGCCGGCCAGAGCCGCGCGCACCAGCTCGGACGCCTCCGTCACAGCGCCGCCGGCATCCCCCGGCGCCGGTGCGAAGGTATAGCTGGCATCAGTCAACCGCGCTCCCACAGGCGGCAGCGAGCCTTGCCGGCTCAGCGGAGAGGTGCACGCGCCGACGAGGGACAGCGCAGCCGCCGCGATCAACCATGCTGTACGCATTACCTTCTCCGTGACCCCGCGTCCGGCCCATAGACGAAAGCACGGCCAAGCCTCAACTCGGCGAGGCCGCGGCGGGCGGGTTGCCCTCCAAGGGCGCAGCGACACCTAAACCTACCCGATGAGGTTCCTGACGAAGCCGCGTCCGTTATCGCCATGTACGGCAGGGTCTGCTCCGCGATCTGCGGCAAATTCTGGGGGCACCCACTTTCTGTTTCGGAGACCGGGCTGCTCATTTCACTGGTCGTGGTCGATCAACGGCGGCAATAGCGGCGATGGCGACGCTATCGGGCTGCCGGTTCGCCCTGACCGCATGGTTTAAACGGGTAGCAGCGCCCCGGCACGCCAATTGATCTGCCGTAATCGCTGTGTTAGCTATCCGACCTGAATTCAGGGGGCAGTTAAATGACCAAGGATGTCGACGTCGGAACCGAGCACGAGACTAACCAAATTAAGCGTGATTGGGTGAAGCCGGAAGTTGTTTCGTTCAATGCGGTTTTAGCTACCAAAGCGGCAACCCTGAATCCAGGCGATGCGCTCAGCAGTAATAGCTGAGGATCGCATCCGCTATCGGTATCGTTACGGCGGTTTAAGGCTGGAAACGAGTGAGCCGTTCGCACAATTAAGAGAAGAACGCGAGGAATCGGAAGAGGCGGAAGCATCGCTTGCGCTGGACGTTGTGGAAGGTCCGCCGCCGTCGCCCGACACCGTTCTGTTCCGTTGGAATGGACGCTATGATCTTTCCTTGGGAACTGTCGGCGACCACTGGTTGCTGACCGCGTCGTTCGGTTGCGCTTTCCTGATCGACGAAGCGCGGAACATGATATGCTGTTTCGTTCGCGATCGAAATGATCCGGCCTGGCTCGATGTGCTCGTTCGCCGCATATTGCCGCGCGTCGCCATCCGCTATGGCGCGGTGGCGCTGCATGCCGCGGCGGCGGCAAAGGGCGATCGCGCGCTGCTGTTGCTCGGCCCATCGGGAGCGGGAAAATCGACCACCTCAGCGGCGTTGGGCGCGGCTGGCTGGGACGTGCTCAGCGACGATATATCGATATTGTGGGGCCATGATGCCCCCCGCGTCGCGCCGGCCACGACCGGAATCTGCGTGTGGGCGGACTCGTTCGCCGCGCTGGACTTGCCTGCTCGACGATCGGTGCTGATGCCCGGCTATCCCGGCAAGCGGCGCTTCGTTCCGGGAAACGAAACCAACACCGCGCCGATGCCGTTGAATGCCATCGTTCTTCTAGAACGCTCGGCCAATGCTCGGGAAGCACGTCTTGTCCCCGTTACGCCGATCGAGGCGCTGGGATGTTCGACGCGCGAACGGATCCGCTTCAACCCTGCCGAAACGACCGGCGCCGAATTGCGCGAGACCTTTGCCGCGCTCAGCGCGGTTGTGCAGGTCACCCCTTGCTTCCGCTTGTCCTACCCGCCGGATTATGGAGCGCTTCCCGCGCTCGTCGAGCGCCTCGAAGGGATGTTGCAGCACTGACATGTCGATCAACGCTCCGCCACGACACCCCTATGACCTGACCCTGGCAGATCGCGATTATCCCGAGTGGATCGGCCCGCCACGGCGCTCGTTGCTCATCTGCACGCTGCCGCGATCGGGTAGTACCTTGCTCAGCGAAGCGCTCCACTTTGCCGGCGGACTCGGTTGTCCGCTGGAGTATTTCCATCGCGGCTTTCGGCCCGACTTCGTCGAGCGCTGGGATGCGGGGACGTTGCCGGACTATATCCGCGCGGTCCATCGCTGGCGCACCGATCCCAGCGGCGTACTGTCAGTGAAGTTGTTCTGGGGCGATGTCGAGGCCTTGGCGGCAGAAATGGCGCCGTCCCGTTTCGGCGGCCTGGCGGGATGCGCACCTGGCAATGTCGATGCCGGCACCTATCGGGAGATCGCCGCGTTGCTCAATCCGATCTTTCCTAGTCCCCATTTCATTCATCTCGAGCGCAAGGACCGCGTCCGCCAGGCCGTGTCGGGACTGTCGGCCACCCAGACCGGCCTGTTTCGGATCGTGCCGTCGACCGAGACGCCACCTGTGAAGGCGACGCCCGAATACGATTTCACGCGGATCGACTCGCTCATCGCCTATGCCGACTATTGTCATGGCCATTGGCGCAACTTCTTCGACGCGATCAGGGCCGATCCGATCCGGTTGACCTACGAGGATTTGGTTGCCGATTATGAAGGCAGCGTCCGCCATGTGTTGAACGGTATCGGTAGTAACTCGCCCATTCCGACCGCCCGTTTGCAGCGGCAATCGAGCAGCGACAACGAGACCTTCGTGCTGCGATATCTGCGGGACCGCCAAGCCGTCGCTGAGTGAGCGGCCCGGCGACGTCCCTGCGTCTCGTCACGACATGCCAAAGGCGTGTTCGAGCCACATGTCCATCGCCACCACGAACCATACCGGTCCGATTCTGCCGCGCGACAACGCCCCGGACGACCCCGCCGAACGCCATTCCAGCGCCGGCGCGAACATCTCCGCCACCTTGTCGCCGTTGACCCAGCCAAGCCTGACCGGAAGCAGTCGCTGCGGCGGGCATTCGCGAAAGCGCTCCGCGATCGCGTCGATCAGGCTGGTGATGAAGACCGCCTTGTCCTGGCGTTGACGAACGACCTCGGGAAGCGTTCCTCGCATCGCTTCGCGCAACAGATGCTTCTTTTCGCCGTTCCGCAGCAACATCGTTCCCGGCACCCCCATGAAGAAGGTCGCAAGTCGCAAGTCGTGTAGGGGATGACGGATCTCGACTCCGTGCGCCTCGGCAAAAGAGAGAATCGTATCGTGAGCGAGGTGGCGGCGCGCGTGCGCGAAGACGTTATACCGCTGCATCTGCGCGAAGCCCTTGAGTTCGACCGGCGGCAGATCCGCGCGCCAACGCTCCTCAAGCCCGACCTTCGCGGCCCATTCGGGTCGTATCCAGTCCGGAACTGCGCCGTCATAGGTCAGATGGGGGCGGAGAAAACGGGCGCGATGGGCGCGACTGAACAATGGCGCCGAGGCAAGAAAACCGGCTCGCCGAAACCGGAGAACCGGCGACAATTGGGGAAACTGCGTCACCGCTTCGCGAAACAGGCCGGCCAAGTCGCCCTTGCGCAACATATCCGGCAAATGGGCGAGGCTGCCCGCCATCCAATCGTCGCCGCCTTCCCCGGTCAGCAGAACGCGGCCGCCCTCCGCCTGCATCAGGCGAAACGCGGCGGTCGTTGTGTCGTTGACGTTGGGGCGCAACGGCAGCTGCAGGCTTTGCGCGGTCCACCGGCGAGCCTCGTCCAGAACGAACGGATCGGCGGCGGTAACCCGCGCGACCAGACCGACATGCTCCTCTACCGCCTGGCTCCATGGCGTCTCGTCTTGCGCCTCTCCGGGAAAGCGGGCGGTGACCGGCTGGACCTGGCGATCGATCCGGCCGGCGCGATGCAGTTCGGTGGCGCGCGCGACGACAGTCGAGGAATCGAGACCACCCGAAAGGTGCGCGCTAACCGTCGTGTTGCTGCGCATCGTCGCGATCAGCGATTGGTCGAGAAGCTCACGGAATCGCCCGACAAGGTCGTCTTCGGACAAATGCGAGAGATCCTCGAACGGGCCTGTGTGCCAATGCCAGGTCCTGACGCGACCGTTTTCGAGCTCGACCGCCGCGCCCTGGCCAAGACGGCGTACCCCTTGCCAGAACGTGTCCGTGTCCGTGACGAAACGGGCCGACAGCATCTCGCCGATGGCGCCCTCGTCAAGCCGGCGTTCGAGGTCGAGCCCGACGACCAGCGCGCGCGGTTCGGTGGCGAAACCGAAAGTCCGGCCGTCGAAGCTCCATAGCAACGGTCGCCAACCCATCGGCGAGCGCGCGCAAAACAGCCTGCGTCTGTCGGGCTGCCAGATTGCCAGCGCCCAATCGCCGACCAGGTCATTCAGGAAACGTTCGCCGCGCGCTTCCCATAAGGCAAGCGCGATATCCACGTCGGGCGCACCGGTCAGGGCACGCCCCTGCTCGCCGAGAAGCGCCAGAAGATCGCCACGGTTATCCAGTCTTCCGTCAAACGCCATCACCGCGCCGGAGGCGCCGGCGAGCGGCTGCCGTTCGCCCACCGCTTCCGGGGTGGTCGCGTGATGGAAGCGGATCATGCCGGCAGGTCCGGCCTGCCAGCGAGTCACGCCATCGAATCCGCGCGGCGGCGAGGCCGCCACCATGCGCGCCAACGTAGCGTCGGACAGGATGTTGCCGTCAGCGAGAACCGCGCCGGCGATGGCGCTCAATCGCCACCCTCCAGGAGCCCCTTGGTGCGCGCCAGATCGAGAAATTCGCGAACATCCCGGCTGATCTCAGCCGGTCCGGCGTTGTGATCCTCGGCGAGTGACCGTACGATCTCAGTCTCGTCCAATCCTGCGGCAATGCCTCGCCAGATTGCGGCGCTCGACTCATTGAGCGCATGATAAGTGCCATCTCGGCCATCGAACAGCGCGAGTTCGCCACCGACATTGTTCCACGCAATATGTGGCGCGATCTTCAGCAACCTAAATAATCCCCATGACACTGCACCCTTGCCGACAATTCTAGGCCGTCGGTCGCGGACTTGGCAAGATCGAGTCGGCTCCACCAGCAGCACGGCACGGATGCCTAAAATGGGAATTTGCTCGCCGGATCACGGAGTTATTCTTGCACGTCAATGGCATACCCCCCGCCATTGCCGCGGCAGATTCCATTCGCACATCAACCGAATTTTCACTATTAGTATTTCGGTAAGTATATGTCGGGGGTGGTTCTGGACAAAGATTGTCCGGGCTTCTCGGATCAATACTTAAAACGTCGGAATTCGACCAAGCGGTTGCCGTTATCGAGACGATCGTCATGTCGTCGCGTAGCGTGCGCGAAATGGGGGAGAGACAATGTTATCTATAGTTAAGAAGTCGGCTTTTGCGATCGTCGCGATCGTGGGCACAAGCGCGTTTTACGCTGCACCGGCGGCGGCCCAGGCCACCCGGACGTGGATTTCCGGCGTCGGCGACGATGTCAACCCATGCAGCCGGACGGCGCCGTGCAAGACCTTTGCCGGCGCGATCTCGAAGACCGCCGCCGGCGGCGAGATCAATTGCATCGACCCCGGTGGTTTCGGCGCGGTGACGATCACCAAGGCGATCAGCCTCATCTGTGACGATGTCGAAGCCGGTTTGCTGGCTTCCGGCACGCCCGCGATCACCATCAATGCCGGCGATGCCGATGTCGTCACGGTGAGCGGCCTCGATCTCCTGGGACCGACGACCGCTCCGGGCACCAATGGGATCAACTTCCTGAACGGAGCCGGCCTCAACCTGCGTAACACGACGATCAAGGGATTTGCCACGCAGGCTGTCAGCTTTACGCCGGGCGCCGGCAAGACCGCCTTTCTCAACCTGAACAATGTCGACATTACCGGGAACGGCAACACAGCCGATCCGACGACCGGCGCCATCAAGGTCGCGCCGGCGACCGGCGCCACCGCCAATGTCGTGATCAACAACAGCCGCGTTCAGAACAATGCCAATGTCGGTCTTCGCGTCGACACCACGGGCACAACTGGCAGCCGCATCAACCTGCAGCTGGCCGACAGCCAATTGAGCGGCGACGGTATCGGCATTCAGTTCAAAGCGCCGGCCGCGACGGGCGTGATCAATGCTCTCGTCACCGACACGACCGTTTCGAACAACGTCAGCTATGGCGTTTTCGCGAATGGCAACGGCGTAAACGCCCGCTTCGCTACCACCACCATCACCGGTAACGGAGCTGCCGTCGCGGCAGCTGCGACCGGCGTCAACGCGGTGAACGCATCGGTGGTGTCGAGCTATGGCAACAATCGCCTCGACGGTAATTTCAATAGCTCCGCCGTGGCATCGGACGGCGCCTTTACCGCGACGATCCCGCTGCACTGATCGGCACGCGACTGGAAACTGAACGGCGGGACTGGCAATAGTCCCGCCGTTTCTG
>NZ_BCYU01000059.1 GCF_001598355.1 Sphingomonas asaccharolytica NBRC 15499 | reverse complement strand
GTGCCCCAAGCGACTCGCCTGCGGATAGCCCCCACCCCAACCCCTCCCCTGAAGGGGAGGGGCTTTTGAGTTTTGCCGACCCGGTAGAAATCGACCTAACCGGATTCGCTGGCGTCGTCGTGTCGCCGGGCGTGCCGCTCAACCGTCATCCGATTGCGGCCAAGGCACGCGAGGCGGGCGTGCCGGTGATCGGCGATATCGAACTGTTCGCCCAGGCGCGCGATTATCTGCCGTCGCACCGTGTCGTCGGCATCACCGGCACCAACGGCAAGTCGACCACCACCGCGCTGATCCATCACATCCTGGAAACGGCGGGTATTCCGGCGCGGCTCGGTGGCAATATCGGGCTGCCGATTCTCGGCGAGGAGCCGTTGCCGGTAGGCGGCGTCTATGTGCTCGAACTGTCGAGCTATCAGATCGACCTCACGTTCACGCTCGATTGCGACGTCGCGGTCCTGCTCAACATCACGCCCGATCATCTCGACCGCTATGACGGGTTCGATGCCTATGCCGCCTCGAAGGCGCGGCTATTCGCGATGCAGTCGAAGGATCACGACGCGGTGATCGGGATCGGCGACACCGCCTCCGCCAAGATCGCTCGCGGCCTGTCGGCACGCGGCGAGCATCTGTTCAAGATCGCCCCGGGCGTGTGCATGGACCAGTCGCGCTGGCCATCGCTGCAAGGACCGCACAATGCGCAGAACGCGCTCGCCGCGATCACTGCCTGCCAGGCGCTCGGCGTCGCGGAATCGGCGATCGATGCCGGGCTCGAAAGCTTCAAGGGTCTACCGCATCGGATGGAGCGTGTCGGCACGGTCGACGGCGTCGCCTATGTCAACGACAGCAAGGCGACCAATCCCGACTCGACCGCGCCCGCGCTGGCGGCGTTCGACGACATCCACTGGATCCTCGGCGGCCAGGCCAAGACCAAGGACCTCGATGCCTGCCGCCCGTCGTTCGGGCATGTCCGCGCCGCTTATACAATCGGCGAAGCCGGACCGATGTTTGTCGATCTGCTCAAGAACGATATTCCGACCGTCTATGCCGAAACGCTGGCGCACGCCGTCGAATTGTGCCGCGCCGCGGCCAAGCCGGGCGACACCGTCTTGCTGTCGCCGGCCTGCGCGTCGTTCGATCAGTTTCGCGATTACGAGGATCGCGGCGACACCTTCCGCGGGCTGGTCGAGTCACTGGCATGAGCTCGCGGTCGGCCAAGGAAGGATTCCTGACCCGGGTCGCGCGGCGCGGCGGGCGGTCGGATCGCTCGCCGCTCGGCGCGTGGTTCTGGGACATCGACTGGGTGCTGCTGATCCTGACCCTGTTCCTGATGGCGATCGGGCTGGTCGCGGTCGCGGCGGCGTCCCCCGCATCGGCGCAGCGTTACTCGGACGCCACGCACCACATGCCGGCGCTCTATTATTTCTGGCGTCAGGTGATGTGGGTCGCGGTGTCGCTGCCGGTGCTGTTCATCGTCTCGATGCTGCCGACCGAAAGCGCGCGACGGATGGCGTTGATCGGCTGCGCGGGCTTCCTGATCATGCTGATGCTGGTGCCGATGATCGGCGTCCAGGTGAATGGCGCGCGGCGCTGGCTTGGCGTCGGCGTCGCGCAATTCCAGCCGTCCGAATTCCTCAAGCCGTGTTTCATCGTCGCGGTCGCGTGGTTGTTGTCGCTCAAGAACAAGGAACAGGGATTGTCGGGCGGCGTGCTTGCCGCGCTGACCGGAGGATTGACCGCATTGGTCGCCGCTTTGCTGATGCTGCAGCCCGATTTCGGTCAGACGGTGGTGTTCTGCTCGGTATGGCTGGCCTTGCTGCTGATCTCGGGAATTTCGGCGCGGACGATCGGGGCGCTGTTCGGTGCGGCGTTCGTCGGCGTGATCTCGGCCTATCTCTTCTATTCGACCGCGCGCACGCGGATCGACGCTTTCCTGTTTCCGGACTCGACCGACGCTGCCGACCATTTCCAGGTCAATGCCGCGCGCGCGACGCTGACCGCGGGCGGTTGGTTCGGCACCGGTCCCGGCGGGGGACAGATGAAGTTTCGTTTGCCCGAAGCGCATACCGATTATGTCTTCTCGGTGATCGGCGAGGAATTCGGGTTGATCTCCTGCGCGATCGTGGCGGTGATCTTTCTCGCGATCGTCGTGCGCGTGTTCGTCAAGTTGCTGGATGAACAGGAAGAATTCCGTGTGTTGGCGGCGTCGGGCCTGGCCATCCAGTTCGGATTGCAGGCGCTGATCTCGATGGCAGTCAACACGGGCCTGGCGCCGTCCAAGGGCATGACGATGCCGTTCATCAGCTATGGCGGCTCGTCGATGATCGCGCTGTCGATCGGCATGGGGTTGCTGCTTGCGTTTACGCGCCGGAACCCGTTTGTGAGCCGCTCACCCTATGTCGTGAAATGGAGCGGCGAATGACGAGAGTGCGGCAATTCGTTCTGGCCGCAGGCGGAACCGGCGGGCACATGGTGCCGGCCGCGGCGCTGGCCGCCGAGCTGAAGAAACGCGGCCACAAGGTCGATCTGATCAGCGACGAGCGCGGCGTGCGTTTTCCGGGCCTGTTCGATGGAATCGAGACGCACGTGCTCCCCGCCGGCCGCATGCAGGGAGGGCCGTTAGGCTGGTATCGTGCGGGTCGCGCGATGCTCGAGGGCCGCAAGCTCGCGATCGACCTGTTCGAGAGGATCAAGCCGGCCGCGGTGATCGGCTTTGGCGGCTATCCTGCGCTGCCCGCGTTGCTCGCCGGGTTCAACCGGAAGGTGCTGACCGCGGTGCACGAGCAGAATGCCGTGCTCGGCCGCGTCAACCGGCTGGTGGCCGGGCGGGTCGACGCGATCGCCACCTCTTATGCCAAGGTCGATCGGCTGGCCGACAAATATCGTGACAAGGCGCATCTCACCGGCAACCCGGTGCGCGAGGACGTACTGGCGCTGCGCGACAAGCCCTATCCGCTACTGGAGGAAGACAGCATCTTCCGCGTGCTCGTCACCGGCGGCAGCCAGGGCGCCAGCATTCTGAGCAGCGTCGTGCCCGACGGATTGTCGATGCTCCCGGTCAATTTCCGCCGCCGGTTGCAAGTGACTCATCAAGCGCGGGTTGAGGACATCGATAAGGCACGAGCGAAATATGCCGAGCTGTCGATCGCCGCCGACCTCGCCACCTATCTCCCCGATCTGCCCGAGCATCTCGCCTGGGCGCATCTGGTGATCGCGCGTGCGGGGGCGTCGACCATCGCCGAGCTGACCGCCGCCGGGCGTCCGGCGATCCTGGTGCCACTGCCCAGCGCGACCGACGATCACCAGACCGAGAATGCGCGCGAAATCTCCGAAGCCGGTGGTGCGCGGACGATTCCGCAGAGCCAGTTCACCCCGGTCGAACTCGCCAAGCAGATGCAGAAACTCGGGCTCGATCCCGCCGCGCTGCAGAACGCCGCGGCGCGCGCCAGATCGTGCGGCCATCCCGACGCCGCCCGCGACCTCGCCGATCTGGTCGAGGGGCTGGACCATCCTCCCGCTGACATTCCCGTCGGCAAAGTTCAAACCGCCGCTCCCGGCGGAGAGGCAGCGGCATTCGCATGACCGGGCTCAAGACCGATATCGGCGCCATCCATTTTGTCGGCATCGGCGGGATCGGCATGTCCGGCATTGCCGAGGTGATGCACAATCTCGGCTATAAGGTGCAGGGTTCGGACGTCGCCGAGGGCTATGTCGTGCAAGGGCTGCGCGACAAGGGCATCGAGGTGAAGATCGGCCACGCCGCCGACAATCTCGGTGACGCCGCGGTCGTCGTCGTCTCGACCGCGATCAAGCGCGCCAACCCCGAGGTCGAGTGCGCGCTCGAACGCCGCATCCCCGTCGTGCGCCGCGCCGAGATGCTGGCCGAACTGATGCGCCTCAAATCGACGGTCGCGGTTGCGGGGACACACGGCAAGACCACCACGACCTCGATGGTCGCCGCCTTGCTAGATGCCGGCGGGATCGATCCGACGGTGATCAACGGCGGGATCATCAACAGCTACGGCTCGAA
Source organism: Sphingomonas asaccharolytica NBRC 15499 (assembly GCF_001598355.1). Classification (GTDB taxonomy): domain Bacteria; phylum Pseudomonadota; class Alphaproteobacteria; order Sphingomonadales; family Sphingomonadaceae; genus Sphingomonas; species Sphingomonas asaccharolytica. The sequence continues at coordinate 24,057 of NZ_BCYU01000059.1, read as the reverse complement.
CGCCCGGCTCGGCGACAGTGAATGGATGGTGGTCGAAGCCGATGAGAGCGACGGCAGTTTCCTGAGGCTCGACGGCACGCTGGCGGTAGTCACCAATATCGATCCCGAGCATCTCGATCATTATGGCAGCTTCGACGCGATCAAGGACGCGTTCGTCCAGTTCATCGAGAATGTGCCATTCTATGGCGCCGCCTTCCTGTGCCTCGATCATCCCGAAGTGCAAGCAGTGCTGCCGCGCGTGCGCGACCGCCGTATCGTCACTTACGGTTTCTCGACCCAGGCGGACATCCGCGGCGTCAATGTGACCCCGATCCCCGGCGGCAACCGTTTCGAGGCGATCATCCGCGGCCGCGACGGCACGATCCGCTCGATCGAACATATCGAATTGCCGATGCCCGGCCGCCACAATGTCCAGAACGCGCTGTCGGCGATCGGCGTCGCGCTCGAGCTTGGCGTCGACGACGCGACGATCCAGCAGGGTTTCGCCAAGTTCGCCGGCGTAAAACGCCGCTTCACCAAGGTCGGTGAGGTCAATGGTGCTGTCGTGATCGACGATTACGGCCACCATCCGGTCGAGATCCGCGCCGTGCTGTCGGCCGCGCGCGAAGGCGTGGCGAACCGCGTCATCGCTATAGTCCAGCCGCACCGCTACACCCGTCTCGGCAATCTGATGGAGGACTTCCAGCAGGCGTTCAACGATGCCGACATGGTTTATGTCACGCCGGTTTATGCCGCGGGTGAGCAGCCGATCGAGGGTGTCGATGCACAGGCGCTGGTCGACGGCTTGAAACGCCGCGGCCACCGTGCGGCGGCGACGATCGGTTCGGCGGAAGAACTTGCGAACGAACTCGCGGGCATTGTCCAGCCGGGCGACATGATCGTGTGCCTGGGTGCGGGCGACATCACGAGATGGGCGGCCGGGCTGGCCGATGGGATCGAGGCGGTGCGGTGACGGTCTGTTACGCCATGCCTCCGGTTCGCGGGAAACTGACCCACGGCGCGCCGCTCGCACCGCTGGTATGGTTCAAAAGCGGCGGCGCGGCCGAATATCTGTTCGAGCCGGCCGACGTCGACGACCTCGCCACCTTTCTCTACGCGCTCGATCCGTCGGTGCCGGTGATGGGGCTTGGGCTGGGCTCGAACCTGATCGTCCGGGATGGCGGCGTGCCCGGTGTCGTAGTGCGGCTGGGCAAGACCTTCGCCAAGGTCGAGCGGCTCGACGCCACCACACTGCGGTGTGGCGGCGGCGCGAGCGGCATCCTCGTCTCGTCGAACGCGCGCGACGCCGGGATCGCCGGCCTCGAATTCATGCGCTCGATCCCGGGCACGGTGGGCGGCTTTGTTCGCATGAACGGCGGTGCCTATGGCCGCGAGGTCGAGGACGTCCTAGTCGAGGCCGACGTGATCCTGCGCTCGGGCGAGCGCCGGACGCTCGCGCTCGGCGATCTCGGCTACACCTATCGCCACAGCGATTTGCCCGCGGGCGCGATCGTAGTCGGCGCGACCTTTCGCGGCCACCCGGGCGAGCCATCCGCGATCCAGGCCGAAATGGACCGCATCGCCGCCGCTCGCGAGGAATCGCAGCCGCTTAGGAGCCGTACCGGAGGCTCGACCTTCAAAAACCCGGAAGGGCACAAAGCCTGGCAGTTGGTCGATCAGGCCGGGTGCCGAGGGCTTCGCAAAGGCGATGCGCAAGTATCCGAGAAGCATTGTAATTTCCTGCTCAACTTGGGTGACGCGACGAGTGCGGACATCGAGGGTCTGGGCGAAGAAGTACGCGAGAAAGTGAAGGCGAAGTCGGGCGTGATTCTGGAATGGGAAATTCAGCGCGTGGGGGTGGCGAAGTGACTCTCCACGTCGCCGTCCTGATGGGTGGCTGGTCGGCCGAACGCGAAGTGTCGCTGATGTCGGGCAAGGGCATATCCGAGGCGCTGGAATCGCTTGGCCATGAGGTCACGCGGATCGACATGGACCGCGACGTCGCGGCCAAGCTCGCCGCGGCCAAGCCCGACATCGTGTTCAACGCGCTCCACGGCACGCCGGGCGAGGATGGCTCGGTCCAGGGCATGCTCGACCTGATGGGCCTCAAATACACCCATTCGGGCATGGTCACCTCGGTCATCGCGATCGACAAGGTGCTGACCAAACAGGCTTTAGTTCCGCACGGCATTCCGATGCCCGGCGGACGCATCGTCAAATCGGCTGAGGTGTTCGAGGGCGATCCGCTCAAGCGGCCTTATGTGCTGAAACCGGTCAACGAAGGCTCGTCGGTCGGTGTCGCGATCGTCAACGACGACGGCAATTATGGCAATCCGATCGGCCGTGATGTCGCCGGCCCCTGGCAGGAATTCGAGGAACTGCTCGCCGAGCCTTACGTCCGCGGGCGTGAGCTGACGACGGCGATCCTCGGCGGCCGCGCGCTCGGCGTCACCGAGCTCAAGCCCAAATCGGGCTGGTACGATTACGACGCCAAGTACACCGACGGCATGACCGAGCACGTCTTTCCGGCGCAAATCCCCGACGCGATCGCTGCGGCCTGCAAGCGCCTCGCGCTCGAGGCGCATCATTTGCTCGGCTGCAAGGGCGCGTCGCGCTCCGACTTCCGCTGGGACGATGAGCGCGGCGAGGACGGATTGTTCCTGCTCGAGGTCAACACCCAGCCCGGCATGACTCCCTTGAGCCTGGTCCCCGAACAGGCGAGGCATCTCGGCATCTCCTATCCGGAGCTGGTGCAGATGATCATCGACGAGGCGCTGGCATGAGCCGTGCCCCAGCCAAGAGCGGACGCCCGACCGCACGCCGGCCCTCGGCCAAGCGCAAGCAGAAGAAGCCGTCGATCATCGATCGTATTCTAACCTGGCTGCCGATCAGCCAGCACACGCTGCAGCGCATCGCGACCTGGTCGATCTTCGCACTCGCGGTCGGGGCGGCGCTCGTCGTCGCGCAAATCTTCGGCATTCCCGGCGCGGTCGGCACCGCAGTCGCCGAACAAGCCGGCAATGCCGGTTTCCGCGTCGAGCAGATCGAAATCCGCGGCGTCAAACGGATGGATCAGATGACCGTCTATGCCGTTGCGCTCGAACAGAAATCGCGCGCGATGCCGCTGGTCGATCTCAACCAGATCCGCGACAAATTGCTGCAATATGGCTGGGTACAGGATGCCCATGTCTCGCGGCGGCTACCCGACACGCTGTTGATCCGGATCGTCGAGCGAACGCCGGCGGCGGTGTGGCAGAACCAGGGGACGCTGAGCCTGATCGATCGCGACGGAATTTATCTGGAGCCGGTCTCGGCCGATGCCATGCCCGATCTGCCGTTGGTGATCGGGCCTGGCGCCGATCGCCAGGAGCCGGCCTATCAGACTCTGATGACCACTGCGCCCGCGCTCAAGCCCAAGGTGCGCGCCGCGACCTGGGTCGGCAACCGTCGCTGGGACCTGTTGTTCGACACAGGCGAGACGTTGTCGCTGCCCGAGGGAACCGATGAGGCTGCCAAGGCGCTCCGGTTGTTTGCGGAGAGGGATGGTACGGTTCGCCTTTTGGGTAGAGGATGGGTAAAGTTCGATATGCGCAATCCGGATAAATTTGTGGCGCGCAAGCCCGACGGATCGAGCCGGATGGGGGTTCCGACGAGTTCGAAGGGCAATATGTCGACGCCGGCGCCGGCATCGGCGGATCGCGCGGCGTCGCGCGATCAGGTTTGAGTGGGGGAATAGAATCATGGCCAAGACACCGCCGGAGGGGTTGATCACGGCGCTCGATATCGGGTCGTCCAAGGTCTCCGCGATGATCGCGCAGAAAGGCAGTGGCGGCGAGCTGATCGTGCTCGGCACTGGCCAGCGCGAAAGCCGCGGCGTGCGGCGCGGCTGCATCGCCGACATGGCGGCGACCGAAGTCGCGGTGCGCGAAGCGGTCGAACAGGCCGAACGTATCGCCCAGACCAATATCGAGAATGTCTGGGTCGGCTTTTCGGCCGGCGGGCTGGTCAGCGACGTCGCCTCGATCGAGTTCGAAATGGGCGGGCACCGTATCGAACAAAGCGATATCGACGCGCTGCTGCGCGCGGGGCGGGAATCGATCGATCCCGCCGGCCGCATGGTGCTCCATGCCCAGCCGGCGCTCTACACGCTCGACGGCATTACCGGGGTCAAGAACCCGCTCGGCCTGCATGCCGACCGGATGGGCGTCCATATCCATGTCGTCGCCGCCGACGGATCGCCGGTGCGCAATATCGGCCTGTGCGTCGCCAAGTCGCATCTCGAGGTGAAGTCGATCATCGCCGCGCCGGTCGCGACGGGGCTCGCCTGTCTCAGCGCGGAAGAGCGCGAACTGGGAACGGCGTTGGTCGAGATGGGGGCGGGAATCACCAACGTCTCTTTGTTCGCCGGCGGCATGCTGGTCGGCCTGGTCACCGTGCCGATGGGCGCCAGCGATATCACCGACGATATCGCCTCGACCTTTGGCGCCAGCCGCGCCCAGGCCGAGCGGATGAAGTGTTTCCATGGCTGCGCCAACGCGACGCCGCGCGACAATCACGAAATGCTCGAGATCGCGCCGCTCAGCGACGATGGCGCGGGTGAGGGGCCACGCATCACCAAGGCGCAGCTGATCGCAGTGATCCGCCAGCGACTCGAATTGCTGATGGGAGAGATCGGCAAGGCGCTGACCGCGATGAAGTTCGACGGCAATGTCGGGCGTCAGGTCGTGCTGACCGGCGGCGGTGCCGAGCTCAAGGGTATCGCCGATTATGCGCAGGCCGCGCTCGGCCGGTCGGTTCGGGTCGGGCGGCCGCGCGGGTTGGCCGGATTGCCCGATGCGCATTCGGGACCCGCTTTCGCGACCTTGGCCGGGCTGGTCCACCATGCCGCGACCGATCCGATCGACCTCAGGTCATTGGCATCGGGCGAACATCAGTTGGTGCACCGTCCGTCGCCGATGTCGATCTTCCGTCGCCTGATCAGAACGGCTCGGGCGAATTATTAAAGAAATGCGTCATCGACCCCTATTTGTAGTGGATAGTAGGTGGGCGATGGTGCAAGAAGTTGTGGGCATAAGTGCTTCGGGGGGCGGAGCATGTCGGAGAACGCGTAATGGTTGAATTTCTTCCTCCGGATGTGGACGAACTGACTCCGCGTATCGCGGTGATCGGCGTCGGTGGGGCGGGCGGCAACGCGATCGCCAACATGATGAAGAACGATGTTCAAGGCGTCGACTTCCTCGTGGCGAACACGGATGCGCAGGCCCTCAAGCAAAGCCAGGCGGGACAGAAGATCCAGCTCGGCGTGCGGATCACGCAGGGGCTCGGCGCGGGGGCGCGGCCTGAGATCGGTCGTGCCGCGGCGGAGGAAGCGATCGACGGCGTCGCCAAGATGCTGGAAGGCGCGCACATGTGCTTCATCGCCGCCGGCATGGGCGGCGGCACCGGCACAGGTGCCGCTCCGGTCATCGCCAAGGCGGCGCGCGACATGGGCATCCTGACCGTCGGCGTGGTGACCAAGCCGTTCGCGTTCGAGGGTAGTCGCCGTGCAAAGGCGGCCGAAGCCGGTATCGAGGAACTGCAGAAGTACGTCGATACGCTGATCGTCATTCCGAACCAGAATCTGTTCCTGGTCGCCAACGCCAACACCACCTTCAAACAGGCCTTCGAAATGGCCGATGAAGTGCTGCAGCAGGGCGTGCGCGGCATCACCGACCTGATGGTCATGCCTGGCCTGATCAACCTCGACTTCGCCGACGTCCGGTCGGTGATGCAGGAAATGGGCAAGGCGATGATGGGCACCGGCGAGGCCGAGGGCGACAACCGCGCCATCGAAGCCGCGTCGAAGGCGATCGCCAACCCGTTGCTCGACGGCGTCAGCATGAAGGGCGCCAAGGGCGTGATCGTCTCGATCACCGGCGGCGAGGACATGCGCCTGCTCGAAGTTGACGAAGCGGCCAATCATATTCGCGAACTGGTCGACGAAGACGCCAACATCATCTGGGGGTCGGCATTCAACCCCGATCTGGAAGGCAAGATTCGCGTGTCGGTCGTCGCCACGGGAATCGAAGCCGATAGCGCTGCCGTGGCTGCCGCCGCGGCGGAACCGGCGACCCGCGCGTTCAGCTTTGGCCGCAGGGTGGAGTCGGTGATACCGGCGCCGCCGGTCGAAGCGGCGCCCGAACCTGAAGCCAAGGCGGAGCCTGAAGCGGACACGCAGCCTTTGACGCTCGATACGCCGGCCGACACCACGGCGCCGGAAGCTGACGCCGACGAACTGGTGCTCGGCAGCGAGGTTGCGGTCGACGATGAGGCTGTTCCGGCAGAGTATGAAGCGCCTGCGGCCGCCGAGGCTGCGGCCGAGGAAACGCCGGGCTGGCTGTCGCCGGGCGAGAGCGCCGAAGAAGCTCCGGCCATTTCCACCGGTGACGAGGCGGAAGCGCCGCCGGCACCGCGCATGAAGCTGGGCGGTACGCTGTTCGAGCGGATGCAGAGCGTCGCGCGCGGCGGCACGCGCTCCGAGGCGGACGAGGGTGAGGGCAAGGATTCGCTCGATATCCCGCGCTTCCTGCACCGCCAGAACAACCAGTAAGCCGATTTGCGGGGTGTCGGCGACGTTCATCGTCGCCGCGCCCCGCCTCGCCGCTCGTGAAGCCCAAGGTCATTTCCCGTTCAGCCGCCGATCGGTTTAGGCTGGCATCCGACATGATATTCCGCCGCGCTCTCGGCCTCGCCGCTGTTGTTTTAGCAATGAGTGGCGGACAGGCCTTCGCTCAGACCATTGATGAAAATCGAGATGCCGACGCGCTGGCCGCGGACATGCGCATCCTCGCTGCCAATCCGCTCGACATTGAAGCGCTGGTCACCGCCGGTGAGCTCACCCTCAGGATGGGCGACAACACCGCGGCCGCCGGTTTTTTTGGCCGCGCCGAAAAGCTCGATCCGCTCAATCCGCGAGTGAAGGCCGGACTCGGCAGCTTGTTGGTGCGTGCCGAGCGCCCCGGCGAAGCGCTGCGCCGGTTCCAGGAAGCCGAAGCGCGCGGGCTCGATCCCAGCAAATATGCCGGCGATCGCGGCCTCGCTTATGATCTGATCGGTGAGCAGGAGCGCGCGCAACGCGATTACCGCCTGGCGCTGCGGGCAAAGCCTGATGACGAGATAACCCGCCGCTATGCACTGTCGATGGGGATTTCGGGGCGCAAGAAGGAAGCGCTCGACCTGCTCGACGCGCTGCTCCGTAAAAGCGATCGCGCGGCATGGCGCGACCGCGCCTTCATCCTGGCGATGAGCGGCGATCGTGACGGGGCGCAAAAGATCGCCAATTCGATGATGTCGCCGGGCCTTGGGGCGGGGCTGGCGCCGTTCTTCGACCGGCTGCCGATGCTGTCGGCCGCCGATCGCGCCTTTGCGATCAATTTCGGCGAGTTGCGCGCGACGCCCGAACGCATCGCCGACGCGCGGATGATCCCAGCGCTGCCGCGGCTTGGGCCCGACCCCTCCGCGCCCAAGGTGCTCGCGGTGGTGGAGCAACCCCGGCCGCGCCCGATTGTCCAGGAGGACACCAAGAAGCACAAGAAGCGCAAGAAGGATGAGTATCTCGCCCCCGCAGTACCTGCGGCCAAGCCCGCACCGCCGGTCGAGGTGGCGATGAACCCGCCGTCTTACCTCCCGCCGCGTGCGGTACCAACGCCCGCACCGCCGCCGTCGCCCGCGCCGTCACCGCGCGTCGTCTATGCCGCGCCGCTGGCCGCGCCGAAGCCTGCGTTGACCCCGGCACCGACTCCCTTGCCGCCGCCGGTCAAGGTCGCCGAGGCTCCGAAACCGACTCCCACTCCCACGCCGGCCCCCCCACCGGCTCCGCCGCCCGCGTCGGCGACGGTCGTCGCTCCTCCTCCAGCGCCGTTGCCCGCACCCATCGTGGTCGCGGCGGCGCCCGCCCCGGCTCCCGGCTTTAGCGCGACGAGCGCCGATAAAGGCGTAGCCGACCGTCCCACCGCGGCCGAGGCTGGGATCAGCCCGGCGCCGACCGCGACCTCGCGGGTCAGCGAAGACACGGTGCTCGCCAGGATCATCGCCGGCATCTCGGTACCGGGTTCGGAGCTAGGCGTCGCGCCGCTGCCGACGCGAGCCGCTCCACCGCCACCGTCACCGCCGCCGCCGGCACCCAAGCCGGTCGAAGTCGCGCCCGAGACAAAGGCAAAGGTGGAGGCGCCCAAACCCGCCGCCAGGGCGCCCGAACCCAGGTCGACGCCCCGCAAGACGGCGAATGAGGAACTGGCCGACGCCGGCGACGGCAGGTCCGCCAAGGGGCGCAACGGCAAATCGTCGGCGGACGCAAAAGCATCGAAGGACGACGCGGCGATCGATCAGATCGCGTGCCCCCCGCTGACCAAAGGCAAAACGACGACGCGGAGCCGGGCGGCTGCAAAGGGCAAATCGACCACCAAATGCGAGGTCGCTGACACCAAGGGCGGCCGCGATGCCAAGCAGGATAGTGCCGCGCTCGACGACAATGGCTGTCTGCCACCGGCCAAAGGCAGTACGGCGACGCGCGGCAAGGCGACGCTGAGAGGGAAGTCGGCCGCCAAGTGCGAGACCGCGGACGCGAAAAGCGCGCGCGACGCGAAGGACGACGGAGTGGCGCTCGATAAGAATGGCTGCCCGTTGCCGGTGACCAAGGGCAAGACAGGGACACGTGGTAAATCCGATCCGGTTGCCACCACGCGCGGCAAAACGAGCGCGAAAGGCAAGGCGTCGGCCAAATGCGAAGCTGCCGACGCCAAGGGCTCCAAGGCGGATGTAGCGACCAAAGGCGATCCCGCGCGCGTCTGGGTGCAGGTCGCCGGCGGCGCCAACCAGGCGGCGCTGGAAAAGGCCTGGAACGCGCTCAAGACCAAAGCGCCCGACTTGTTCCGCACCCGCCAGGGATGGTCGACGCCGCTGCGCGCCACCAACCGCGTCCTGACCGGGCCGTTCAAGTCCGAGGACGAGGCGCAGGCGTTCGTCAATCAGATGGCCAAAGCCGGCCTGTCGGGGTTCGTCTTCACCAGCACCAAGGGGCAGAAGGTCGATCGTCTCGGCGGCAAGTGACCGCCTCGGCTTTGCGCTCAAGTATCGGTTAGATTTCCCAAACTCGCGCCGCTACACGCGAGCACGATGACCAGGACGCCCGCACCTTATGCTTCGCATCCCGATGACAGCCGCGGGCGGCTTTATCCCGAACCGGAAACCACCGCGCGGGGACCGCGCGACGCCTTTCAGCGCGACCGCGACCGCATCATCCACTCGATCAGCTTCCGCCGTCTGCGGCACAAGACTCAGGTCTTCCTGGCGCCCGACGGCGACCATTTCCGCGTCCGGCTGACGCACAGCCTGGAAGTCGCGCAGATCGGCCGCACGGTCGCGCGGACATTGGGCCTCAACGAAGACCTGACCGAAGCGCTGTGCCTGGCGCACGATATCGGTCACCCGCCGTTCGGCCATGCCGGCGAGGATGCGCTGGAGGCGGCGCTCAACGACCGCGGTGGGTTCGACCATAATGGCAACACGCTGCGCACTCTGACCGAGATCGACAGCCCTTATCCGCGTTTTCCCGGCCTCAACCTGACCTGGGAGACGCTGGAGGGGCTCGCCAAGCACAACGGCCCGATCATCGAACCGCAATGGGCGCTGGCGCGCGCCGACCAGCAGTTTCAGCTCGAGCTCGCGAACTGGCCCAGCCTGGAGGCGCAAGTCGCGGCGATCGCCGACGATATCGCCTATGACAATCACGACATCGACGACGGGCTGCGCGCCGGGCTGCTGAGCCTGGATCAGCTGCTCGATCTGCCGATGATTGCCGCGCGCTGGGACGAATGCCGTGCGCGGTTCTCGGACGTCCCGCCCGAGCGGCTGGTCGGCGAACTGATCCGCGGCCAGATCGGCGGGATGGTCATGGACCTTATCGAAACCAGCCGCGCGGCGATCGCCGACGCGCGGGTGACATCGGCCGACGACGTCCGCGATGCGGGCAGGGCGCTGATCAAATTTTCCGAGCGGATGCGCGACGACGAGCGCGAATTGAAGCAGTTCATGTACGCGAACCTGTATCATCATCCGCGCCAATTGGCGGCCGCAGAAGCGGCGCGGGACGTCGTCGCTGGGTTGTTCGCCGCCTATCATGCCGACCCCTCGCTGATGCCGAGCGATTGGGCGGGGCGCTTGCCCGCCGATGAACCCGGGCTCAGCCGGCACATCGCCGATTTCATCGCAGGCATGACCGATCGTTATGCAATTGCTCGTTATCGGGAAGCGGTCGGACCGATCGACCTGCCTGATGGGTTCTAGGCAAACCATCACCGGCGCGAAGGGAACGTCCGGCCGGCGCGTTATGCTCGGGATAGTTGTGCGACACTTGCGGGCTAGACCGCGGGTGCGAACAGGAGTGACGCGCCGATGGCGGCGACCGATGCCAGCATTGCCCTCAATCGCTTCGGGCTTGGCGCCCGGCCCGATGACGGCGCTCCCGACGATCCCAAGGCCTGGTTGAAGCACCAGTTAGAGGCGTTCGATCCAAAGCCTGCAGCGCTCGCCGCGGTACCGCCGCGCGCCAGGGTCGCGGGCGAACTCGCCGATTTCTACGACCAGCAGCGCCAGTTGCGGCAGATGGGTCTGGGCCGCCGCCAGCAACAGCAGCGAGCCGCGCCCGCGCCGATGCCGCCAGCTGCGCCGCAAGATATGGCGATGGCTGCAGCTGCCACGGCCGTCCCGCCCGGCACACCCGAACCAGGCGCCAAGCCCGATGCCGACGATCCGCTCAAGGACGCGCGGCGCTTCGTCGGCCGTCAGGTCCGCGACGATTATGCCGCTGCGGTCGGCGCGCGGATCAACGCCGCGCTGAGCAGTACCGCCCCGTTCGCGGATCGCCTGACGCATTTCTGGGCCAACCATTTTGCGGTGTCGGCCGACAAGCTCCAGGTGATCGGCTTGTCGGGGCTGCTCGAATTCGAGGCGATCCGGCCCAATTTGACGCGTACGTTCGGCGACATGCTCAACGCCGTCGAGCGCCATCCGGCGATGCTACTCTATCTCGACCAGGCGGTGTCGGTCGGCCCCAATTCCACGGCGGGGCGGTTCGCGGCGGGGCGCCAGCGCCCGAACGGCCGGAAGCTCGGTCTCAACGAGAATCTCGCGCGCGAGATCATGGAACTGCACACGCTGGGCGTGCGCAGCGGCTATACTCAGGTCGACGTCACCGAATTCGCGCGCGCGCTGACCGGCTGGTCGGTGGCGGGGATCGGTCGCGGGCCCGGTGCGCGGATGGCGGGGACCGCTGGCACGCCAGGCGATTTCGTGTTCGCCGAACGGCTGCACGAACCTGGCGAACGCACCATCATTGGCCGCAAATACGGGCAGGAAGGCGAGAAACAGGCGCAGGCAGTGCTCGACACGCTGGCGACCAGTCCCGCGACCGCGCAGCACCTCGCGACCAAGCTGGCGCGGCACTTCGCCGGCGACACCCCGCCGCCCGCGCTCGTTCAGCGGCTCCAGGCGAGCTTCGTGAAGACCGGAGGCGATCTGCCCAGCCTCTATCGCGTGCTGATCGACAGCCCCGAATGCTGGGTGCCGCAACCGGTCAAGTTCAAGTCGCCATGGGAATGGACGGTGTCGGCCTATCGCGCGCTCGGCATGAAGCAGGTCCAGCCGCTCGCTGCGGTCGGACTGCTCAACCAGCTCGGCCAGCCGACCTGGAAGCCGGGCTCGCCCGCCGGTTATGACGATATCGCCGCGAGTTGGGCAGGGCCCGATGCGCTGGTCCGCCGGGTCGAAGCATCGGAACGTTTCGCCACGCGCGCCGGCGCACAAATCGATGCGCGCGCGCTCGCCCGCAAATTGTTCCCGGCGACGCTGGCCCCCGCAACCGAACAAGCGTTGGCCCGTGCCGAAAGTCCCGGCCAGGCGCTCGCCTTGCTCCTCGTCTCTCCCGAAATGTTGAGGAGGTAACCATGCACGATCGCCGCTCTTTCCTGATCGGTTCCGCGGGTGCTGCCGCGCTCGCGCTGGCGCCGCGCATGGCCTTCGCCAAGGCGGAGACCGATCGCCGCTTCGTCTTCATCATCCAGCGCGGCGCGGCAGACGGGCTCGGCACGATCGGCGCAATCGGCGATCCGGCCTTCGCCGGCGCGCGCGGCCAGCTGGCCGAGGATTTCGCCACCGGCAAGAAGCTGGACGCGACGTTCGCGCTCCATCCCGCCATGACGTCGCTTGGCGGCATGTACGATGCCAAGGAAGCACTGTTCGCGCACGCGATCGCCTCACCCTATCGCGATCGCTCGCATTTCGATGGCCAGAACGTGCTCGAAAGCGGCGGGCTCGGCGCCTATCAGGTCAAGGACGGCTGGATGAACCGCATGCTCGGCGTCATCCCTTCGGGCGAGGCCAAGGCGATCGCAATCTCCGCGACGATCCCGCTCGCGATGCGCGGACCGCATGAGGTGACCAGCTACGCGCCGTCCGCTCTCCCTCAGGCATCGGACGACCTGCTGACCCGCGTCGCCGCGCTCTATCAGGGCGATAGCCAACTCCACGGGCTGTGGAGCGAAGCGATGGACACGCGCCAACTCACCAGCGACCTTGCCGATGTCAGCGTCAAGAACGCGGCGGCGACCGGCCAGCTCGCGGCGCGGTTGCTGGCGCCGGCCAATGGCGCGCGGATCGCGATGATCGAGACCGGCGGCTGGGACACCCATGCCGGTCAGCGCGACCGGCTGACGGCGCAGCTCAAGGGGCTCGACGCGATGCTCGCCAGCCTCAAGACCGGCATGGGTCCGGTGTGGAACGACACGATGATCCTGGTCGCGACCGAATTCGGCCGTACCGTCGCGGTCAACGGCACCGGCGGCACCGATCATGGCACCGGGTCGGCGGCGATGCTGGTCGGCGGCGCGGTCAAGGGTGGGCGCGTGGTGGCGGATTGGCCGGGGCTGGGGCAGGCGGCTTTGTTCGAAGGCCGCGACCTCAAGCCGACGCTCGGCCTCGACCAGTTCGTCGCTGGCGCGGTGGCCGGGCATTATCAGGTCGACCCCGGCAAGGTTATGGCGACCTTGTTTCCGGACACCAAGGGACAGAATGCGGTCGGCGGGTTGAGCCGGGTATAATATTGCGTCACCCTTACGAGCGACCGGACTTCACGCCCGGCCGGTCTTGGGCGGAGAGGCGCGGACATGCGGGACCAATTTCTGACCAGGCGCAAGGCGATCGCAGCAGCAGCAGCGGGTTGCGCGGCAATTGTGGATTTAGGCGCAACGGCCGTGCCCCTCCCTACTACCGACCCGGCCGGTCCGGAGAAGGCGTTGCGCGCCTTTCTCCGCGCGTTCGAGAATTGCGACCTGCCAGCGATGGAAGCGGCATTTGCGCCCGAGGCGACCAGTTTCGATCGCGCCCCGCCCGTGCCAGGCGACCTGTCGCTCTACCGCCGCAAGAGCGGCATGCCGGCCGGAATGCGACAATTGGCGCTCGCCTTGCCCACGGCGCAGCTGGGGCCGCCTTATCATCACCTTCAGCCGGCAAATCTGTCAGTAGAACGTTATGACGATTTTGCGATTGCCATGTTCGAACTCGAGGGCGCCGACAATCTCGGCCGCCGGACCGTGATTCTGCGGCGATATGGCGAACATTGGTTGATCGTCCATCTTCACGCGTCGAACGTATATCTCCCGTCCTCGGCGCCATAGCACGCGGGCCAGCAAGGGGGGCGTAACGAACGTGCGCGCCATATCGATCAGCGCGGTCGATCAATCCCTTGGCGTGTGGTCCAGGCTGGGCACGCGATGGTGCTTTCGGAAACCAAAGGAGCGGCGCCAGTCAGCGGCCTGTCGCGGGCATGATCTACGCGGCTGTGGCAGAGGCGCGAGCTGACTCAGCCGGCGCAGAGTAATCCCAATAAGGCGGGTTGCCGAAGGCGCGCCGCAGGGTGTCGGTCAGCGCGACGACCTTGGCGGACTGGGTGCGGGCAAGCGGGTAGCAGATGTAGAGCTCGGCGCCTTCGGCCGCCGCGCCGACCTCGACATGGACGAGCGATCCGCCGGCAAGCTCGGCATGGACAAAGAAATCGGGCAGCAAGGTGATGCCCAGCCCGGCTAACGCCGCGTCGCGCATGATCAGTCCATTGTTCACGCGCATCACGCTGCGCGGCCTGATCACGGTCCAGCCCTCCGGCCCATCGAACCGCCAATCGGCCTCGCGATTGGTATAGACGATGCCTTTATGGGCGTTGAGGCAGGCCAGCGACTGTGGTGTTCCGTGACGCGCGAGATAATCGGGCGACGCGACCAAGATCCGCCGCGTCGTCGCCAACCGCTTGGCGACCAATCGGTTGTCCGCCACCGGGCCATGGCGGATGACCGCATCGAACCCGTCGGCCGCGGCGTCGACAAAACGGTCGTCGAGATCGAGCGTCAGCTCCAGACCGGGATGCTCGGCTAGGAAAGCGTATAAAGCCTGTCCCAGATGCAGCACGCCGAAGCTGACGGGGGCCGACAATTTCAGCGTGCCGGCGAGCGTATCGCGCCGCTCGGCGATTTCGGACTGCGCTTCCCGCGCCTCGAACAGGATCCGTTGCGCGCGGGGCAGGAAGCTCTCGCCGTCCTCGGTCAGCGACAGCTTGCGCGTGGTTCGTTGGACGAGCCGGACGCCCAATGTCCGCTCGAGCTCGGTCAGCCGTTCGCTGATAACCGACTTGGCATGCCCCAATTGCCGCGCAGCTTCGCTGATCGATCCGGATTCGGCAGTGGCGACGAACGCGGCGATGCCGTCCATCTTGATCATCGTTCGATCCTTCCGAAAGCCGAATTCGGCATTGTCCGACTAGTCCGGACGATGCATCGCGCGCACTTTCCTGTCGATAGCGCCCAACGTGACGCGCCAAACAGGAATATTGCCATGTTTCGTTCAGCCATTCTCGCGTTAAGCCTGCTCGCCGCGGCACCGGCGGCGGCCCAAGTCCAGCCCTTCCCGGCCTCCTTCGTCGAACGCGACATCGCCACCAACGGCACGACGCTGCATGTTCGCGTCGGCGGCAAGGGTCCCGCCGTGGTGTTGCTGCACGGTTATGGCGAAACCGGCGACATGTGGGCGCCGCTGGCGGCCGATCTGATGCGCGATCATACCGTAGTGGTTCCCGACCTGCGCGGGCTTGGCCTGTCGGCGCGCCCGGCCGGCGGCTATGACAAGAAGACGCAAGGCCAGGACATTGCCGGCGTTCTCGATGCGCTGACGATCGACAAGGTCGACCTCGTCACCCACGATATCGGCAATATGGTCGGCTATGCCTTTGCCGCCGAGCATCGCGATCGCATCAAGCGGTTCGTGCTGATGGACGCGCCGATCCCGGGCATCGGGCCGTGGGAAGAGATATTGAAGAACCCGCTGCTGTGGCATTTCCGCTTCGGCGGGCCCGACATGGAGCGCCTGGTCGCTGGACGCGAGCGCATCTATCTCGACCGTTTCTGGAATGAATTCTCCGCCACGCCGGCCAAGTTCAGCGAAACGTCGCGCGAGCATTACGCCAAACTCTACGCACTGCCGGGCGCGATGCACGCCGGCTTCTCTCAATTCGCGGCGTTCGACCAGGATGCGATCGATGATCAGGCCTTCCTCGCCGCCGGTAAGCTGACCATGCCGATCCTGGCGATCGGCGGCGACAAATCCTTCGGTACGACGATGGCGACAGTGATGCGCGCCACGGCGACGAATGTTGCGGGAGCGGTGGTGCCCAATTCCGGCCATTGGCTGATGGAAGAGCAGCCCGGTGCGACGGTGAAGCTGGTTCGCGATTTCCTCGATGCGGGTAAATGAGTTCGAGTGTCGAGCGCGCCTAGCGCGATTTACGCGCCATACCGATCAGCGCGGTCGACCGGATTCCTTCAGGTGTCAGGTTCAGCGCCAGCGCCGCCGCTTCATCGGCGAACGCGGCGCGCCGATCCTCGTCTAGATCGCGCCACAAAGGCGACCAACCGAATGCGAGCTTGGCATTGTCGCGGAACCATTCGACCGGCGGCGCCGGCCATGCCCTTTCCACCGAGTGGACCGCTTGCGGTTCGAGGCCGACCTGACGGAACGCCTGATCGAGCAGTGACGTCGAATTGAACAGCCGCGCCATCGGCGTGGGGACGGGGCGATCGGGAAACAGGCGCCGCGCCGCCTCCTGGAACAATATCGCCGGGCCAGCGCCGCCGGCATTCTCCCACACCGCGACCACCGCCAGCCCACCCGGCCGCAGCACGCGGGCGATCTCTGCGAAACCGGCGATCGGGTCGGGGAACATGAACACGCCGAACATCGAGAAAGCGGCATCGAAGCTCGCCTCGACGAAATCGAGCGCTTGGCCGTCCATCACCAAAGCGCGTTCGCCGGTGCGGATGGCGGCGGTCCGCTCCTGCGCCACGCGGACCATGCCGGGCGAGAAATCGATTCCGATCGCATCGGCGCCGTCCTGCAGCGCGATCGACAGCAACGCGCCGGCTCCGGTCGCGACGTCCAGCACGCGAGCGCCCGGCGGGAGGGCGGCGAGTTGCCATGCCGCTTCGCAATACAGGCCGGTCATGCGATCGGCCTCGTCCGCATAGCGTTGCGCGAGCGAATCCCAGTGCGCTGGATCGTTGATGGCTTGAGGTTGGGCAGTCATATTCGCCAGCTAATGATACAACATAACATAGTCAACCGCGTGGCGTTGAATATGATGGCCGGCATCGCAATTTGAGTGTGGCGCGCGCTTGGTCTAAGGGCGCGCCTTCTCCTTATCGTTGGACCCCAGGAATGACCCTCTACACCCGTTTTGCCGCGCATATCGATGCGGCGCTCGATGCCCTGACCGCGCACGGCGACTTGCCGAGCGCGCTGGCGCGAGGCGCGGTGACGGTCGAGCCGCCGCGCGACGCCAGCCATGGCGACTTGGCGACCAACGCCGCGATGGTGCTGGCCAAGCCGGCCGGGACCAATCCGCGCGTGCTCGCCGACAAGATCGCGGCGGAACTGGGCAAACTCGACGAGGTGGCGAGCGTTGCCGTCGCGGGCCCCGGCTTCATCAACATGACGCTGACCGACGACACCTGGCGCAACGAGCTCGCCGCGATCATCGACGGCGGCGCCGATTACGGCCGCTCGACCAAGGGGCTCGGCCAGACGGTCAATGTCGAATATGTCTCGGCTAACCCTACGGGTCCGATGCACATGGGGCATTGCCGTGGTGCGGTGGTCGGCGATGCCCTCGCGTCGCTGCTCGAATGGGGCGGCTACAAGGTCATCCGCGAATATTATGTCAACGATGCCGGTGGCCAGGTCGACACACTCGCGCGCTCCGCGCACCTGCGCTATCGTGAGGCGTTGGGCGAGGATATCGGCGAAATCCCCGAGGGCCTGTACCCGGGGGACTATCTGATCCCGGTCGGCCAGGCGCTTGCTACCGAGTTCGGCGACAAGTTCGTCTCCGCGCCGGAAAACGAATGGCTGGCGCTGTTCCGCAAGGTCGCGGTCGCGCAGATGCTGGTGCTGATCAAGGATGACCTCGCGCTGCTCGGCATCCATCATGACCTGTTCTCGTCCGAGGCCGAGCTGCAGGCGGCGAAGAAGCCTGAAGCCGCCGAGAAGGAGCTGCGCGCGCGCGGGCTGATCTATGACGGTGTGCTCGAGGCGCCGAAGGGCGAGACGCCCGAAGATTGGGAGCCGGTCGAGCTGCCGCTGTTCCGCTCGTCGCAATATGGCGACGACCAGGACCGGCCGATCAAGAAGTCGGACGGCAGCTGGACCTATTTCGGCGCCGATCTCGCCTACCATTGGCAGAAGGCGCAGACCGCCGACGCGCTGATCGACATCTGGGGCGCCGACCATGCCGGCACCGTCAAGCGGATCGTCGCCGCGGTGCAGGCGCTGACCGGCGGAAAGACGCGGTTCGACGTCAAGCTGGTCCAGATGGTGCGGCTGCTGCGCGCCGGCGAGCCGGTCAAGATGTCGAAGCGTTCCGGCAACTTCGTGACGCTGGCTGACGTGGTGCGCGAAGTCGGCAAGGACGTCGTCCGCTTCACCATGCTGACGCGAAAGGCCGATGCCCAGATGGACTTCGATTTCGCCAAGGTGGTCGAAGCCTCGAAGGACAACCCCGTCTTCTACGTCCAATACGCCCATGCGCGAGTCGCATCGCTCAAGCGGCGCGCGGCGGAGGCCGGGATCGCGTGCAACGGAGTCGACCTGTCCCAGCTTGATACGGAGGACCTGCAGCTGGTGAAGCTTGCGGCGCAGTTCCCACGCGTGGTCGAGACCGCGGCGGCGGCGCGTGAGCCGCACCGGATTGCCTTTTATCTCTACGACTTGGCGGCAGAGTTTCACGCGCAATGGAATGTCGGCAACGACCGTCCCGAGCGGCGCTACCTGATTCCGGACCGTCCCGAGCTGACGTGCGCGCGGCTTTTCCTCGGCGACGCTATCGGGCAGATTGTCCGCAACGGTTTGGCCATCATGGGGGTCGAGGCCGTCCAGGAGATGAAGTGATGGCGGGCGAAGAGGACGAATATGTGGCGTCGGAGCCTGTGCCCGAACCCGCGGCACGCGATGAGGACCGATTGCCCTGGCTCGAAACCGCGGCGGATGACGACGAGGAGGGGCCCTCGCTCGGCCGTCTCGTCGGCCTCGTCCTGCTCGGGCTGGTCGCGCTGGGGGCGGTGCTTGGCGGCGTCTATTGGTGGAAGCATCGCTCGCCAGCGCCCGGCAATGGCGACCTGATCGCCGCGCAGGAAGGCGACTACAAGGTCAAGCCCGAGGATCCCGGCGGCCTCAAGGTCGAGGGCGAGGGCGACGCCTCGGTCGCGGCGAGCGGCGGCAATGGCGGCGGCAATAGCCAGATCGCGGTAACCAAGCTGCCCGAGGCGCCGGTTGCCGGCACCAAGGCGGCGGCCAACGCCAAGACCGGACCTGGCAGCCCGGTTGCGACCGCCAGCGTGGCAGGCTCGCGCGGCAAGCTGGTGGCACCGCCACCGGGCAAGCCGATAGCGGTCGCCAATGGCGGTGGCGGCGGTGCGCTGGTGCAGCTCGGTGCTTTCCCGAGTGAGGCCGCGGCCAATTCGGCGTGGACGCGGGACTCGAAGCGATTCAATTACATCGCCAATCTCGGCAAGTCGGTCGAGAAGGCGGAGGTCAATGGCCGCACTTTCTATCGGCTCAAGGTCAATGCCGGCAGCGCCGGTGCTGCGCAGGAATTGTGCGGCAAGCTGAAGGTCGCGGGCGAGGCGTGCATCGTCACCAATTGACGTCGCATTACGCGGCTTGAACAAGGCGGGAATGGAAGGCCGGGGTTGATCCCCGGCCTTTTTTTGTCCGACTTGGCGAACCGCGCACCTGCGCTCCGGGCGAATATGGGACGTCGTTGAACGCGCGGTCGAACGTAAAGGTCAGCATGAGGCTTGTCGGACGTCCCCTTGCAGGGACGCTGTGATCAACAGGAAATTTGAATTACGTTCTATTTAAGTACCATGCGCGAGTGAGGTAGGTGATCATCGATGCTGGGACGCTTACACGAGACGGTAGGCGCTCGCGCTTCAGGCCGATCCGGAAGCCGACCGATCGGCAAGCTAGCCGGTCGCGGAATGCTTTTGTTGACGCTCCTGGCAATCGGCTGCCAGCCGAAGCGACCCCCGCCGCCCCGTCTTCTTGTCGATGGACTGCCGGTAAGTGGCGATCTGGGTTTTGCGCAAGCCAAGGGCTTCAAGGCCTGCTTCAACGAAGATGCAATGCACATGCGCTGCCGCCGGCACGACGTTATGTTTCTCGGCCAAGGCCCCTTTGAAGCGGCGGTCGATTTGCTTGGCGGTTATGGGCAATCGGGCTTTGATCAGCTCACATTATGGCACGCTTCGGACAACGAAGAGGTCTACAAGATCCTGGTATCACTTGCAAAAATGGGTTGGCATTATTGTTACACCGGTGACGGGGACCGAGGGGACCAGGCAATCTTCACGCATCAAGGGGAGCAGGTCAGGATATCGATGGACATCAGCTATTGGGCTAAGCGTCGCCTTAGAGTGATACCAAATTGGAATAAGAGTGGACTAAGTGAAAACTGCATTCCGGAGAAAAGCCTTCTTCGGTTCGGGGCGGACGTGGCAAAAGCAGCGAGGCGATAATCGGCTGCGGTAACGCCCGCATTGAGATGCAGAGGCGGCAGGACACTTGGGCTCCCGATCGGACCCCGTATCGGCCCGCTGCATCCTCCTCGTCGTGTGAAAGCCGCCGTTAGGATTCGGCGCCTTCTGGGATTGGCTTGGGAGGATGGAGGCGCAAGCGTTCGATGCGGCGCGAATCCGCTTCGAGCACTTCGAGCGTCCAGCCCGACGGAGTCTCCAAACATTCGCCCTTGAGCGGCACGCGGCCGGCAAGCACCGCCGCGAGCCCGCCGAGCGTGTCGACATCCTCATCATGTTCAGCGAGTCCCGGGTCGATCGTCTCGGCGACGTCCTCCAGCTCAACGATGTCGATCCGCAGGCCTGGCTTGCCGATGTCCTAGCGCGCATCGCCGAGCATCCGGTGAACCGCCTCGGCGAGTTGCTCCCGTAAACCTGGCGAGCCGTTCGAACAGCACTCGCAGCCTGATTTGGGATAATTCCCATTTCGCTGTTGGTGAGCTAACGTGCGCGAATGCAAAGCAAGCAAAAATGGCTTTTCGCTGTTGTGTGGATTGGCTTACATTTCACTCTTGCCGTTGGCGCGCTCTTCGCATTCGTCGATCAATTCGAACTAATCAACCAAGTCACAATGCCCAGCGTATGTGACGCGGTCATCAAAGCAGGGGGCTGGGGTCTAAAATCACGCCTGGTCTTTGCATTCACATGCCTGGACCCGGACAACTTACGGGACTTCTTTGTCGCTGCGCTGATCGGTGTTGCTTTATTCTTAAGCCCGCTTACCCTGGCCGCCTATCGAACTTTTGCAAAATCAGATAGCCTTCGCCGTTAGCATTTGCCGAACCACCAGCCCTGATGGCTACTTCCAGTCGTCATCCCCGCGGAATCCTCCCGACACCCCAGCGCGCCCTGCCGCCAGCCCAGCGAAAGCTGGGGTCTCCGGCGCTTACGCTATGCTGCTTGAGATCCCAGCTTGCGCTGGGATGACGAGTTTTGGAAAGGTCCGCTTAAAGAACAACGCCTTATTTTAGTTCTCAACCTAGGATTCGGCGCCTTCTGGGATCGGCTTGGGAGGGTGGAGGCGCAATCGTTCGATGCGGCGCGAATCCGCTTCGAGCACTTCGAGCGTCCAGCCCGACGGAGTCTCCAAACACTCGCCCTTGAGCGGCACGCGGCCGGCAAGCACCGCCGCGAGTCCGCCCAGCGTGTCGACATCCTCGTCATGTTCGGCGAGTCTCGGGTCGATCGTCGCACCGACATCCTCAAGCTCGACGCGGGCATCGGCATCCCAGGCACCGCCGTCCAACGGCACGAGCAACGCCTCGGGCGCATCATCATGCTCGTCTTCGATGTCCCCGACGATTTCCTCGATCAGGTCCTCGATCGTGACCAGGCCTTCGGTGCCCGAATATTCGTCGAGCACGATCGCCAGGTGGACGCGCTTCGATTGCATGTCGGCGAGCAGGTCGAGCGCGCCGCGCGACATCGGCACGTAAAGCGGCTGGCGGATCAGGTCGCCGATGGTGTCCGGATGCGGCGCGCCGGTCGCCAGGATTGCGAACACGTCCTTGACGTGGATCATCCCGATCACTTCGTCGAGGCTACCGCGATAGACCGGCAAACGGCTATGGCCTGCTTCGGCGAACAAGGTGACGAGATCGGCGAAGCTGGTCTTTTCCTCGACGGCGACGATATCCGCGCGCGGCACGCCGACATCGCCCGCGTCGCGCTCGCCGAAATGGAGCAGGTTGCGGACCATCTGGCGCTCGAGTTGCGACAAGTCGCCTGCGGCATCGGGGGCCGGATCGTCCTCATGGCGTTCGATCACGTCCTCGAGCTGATCGCGCAACGTCGGTTCGTGTTCTCCGAACAGCGACTTCAGCTTGCGCCAGATACTGTCGCCGGCGTCGGTACTGGGGCCCTCGGGCATTGTAGTCGGTCAGTCCTCTTTGATCAGATAGGGGTCGGCGATGCCGAGCGAGGCGAGCGCGTCGGTTTCGATCGATTCCATCGCTTCGGCGTCATGGTCGGCCATGTGGTCATAACCTAGCAGATGCAGCACGCCGTGCACGATCAAATGAGTCGTGTGCGTTTCGATGGCGATGCCGCGCTCCGCCGCCTCGGCCGTGCAGACGCCGTGGGCGAGGACGATATCGCCGAGCAGCACCTCGCCATCGTCCGAATTTTGCGTCACCGTTTCGAGCAGATCGGCCTGAACCATCGGGAAGCTGAGGACGTTGGTCGGCTTATCCTTGTGGCGGTATTGATGGTTGAGCGTGTGCACCTCGTCGTCCGAGGTGAGGCGCAGCGAGATCTCGACCGCGGCGGGAATCGTCAGCAATTCGCCATGCGGCGTGCGATCGATCGCCGCGCGCGCGGCGCGGTCGGCGAGGGTATCCCAATCGTGTTCGGGCCAGGGGGATTCGCGAGTGAGGGCGATCTCAAGCATCAGCTGTGCGGCCCTTCATAGGCCTCGACGATCCGCCCGACGATCGGGTGGCGGACGACGTCGGCGGAAGTAAAGCGGCTCATCGAGATGCCTTCGATCCCCTCCAGCCGGGTGACGGCGTCACGCATGCCCGACGCTTCAACGCCGCCGGGCAAGTCGACCTGATTGGGGTCGCCGCAGATCACCATCCGGCTGCGCTCGCCGAAGCGGGTCAGGAACATCTTCATCTGCGCCGGCGTGGTGTTCTGCGCCTCGTCGAGGATGATGAAGGCATCCGCCAGCGTGCGCCCGCGCATGAACGCGATCGGCGCGATTTCGATCTCGCCCGAACTGATCCGCCGCTCGACTTGTTCGGCGGGCAGGCAGTCGTTGAGAGCATCGTAGAGCGGGCGGAGATAGGGATCGACCTTCTCCTTCATGTCGCCGGGCAGGAAGCCGAGCTTTTCGCCCGCCTCGACCGCCGGGCGCGACAGGATCAGCCGCTGGACGCTGCCGGTGATCAGCTGCGATACGGCTTGGGCCACCGCGAGGTAGGTCTTGCCGGTGCCGGCCGGCCCGAGCGCGAAGATCATGTCGTTGGTGGTCAGCTCGCGCATGTAATGCGCCTGCGCCGGCGTGCGCGGCACGATCGTCTTCTTGCGCGTCCGGATCATGATCGACGGCGTCGGGCTGGCCTCCGCGCTGATGATCCCGTCGAGCACCGGCTCCGAGGCCATCGCGATCGACGCGTCGACCAGGCCGGTATCGATATCCTCGCCGCGCTGCAGGCGCTTGTAGAGGTCGTAGAGCACGTCGCGGCCCATCGCGACCTGCTCGGCCGATCCCTCGAGCCCGACACGATTGCCGCGGGCGGTGATGTAGATGCCCAGGCGATGTTCGAGCGCGACCAGATTCTGGTCATATTGCCCGAAAAGTTGCGCGAGCAGCTGTGGCTTGTCGAAGGTCAGCTCGACCCGGCTGCGTTCACCGGATTGGGCGGGGACAGGCTTGCGGCTCATGCGGTCCTTTCGGCGAGTAGGGATTGGTGGAGCGGCGAGTAGCCGGGTTTCATGACAGCGCCGAACGAGGCCATGCGGAAAGATGTTCCGTCAGGCGTCAGGGCGGGAAGGGCGTCGCGCATCCGCGGATGACGATGGCAGATCGGCGATGGGGATGACAGCGGGAATTCACTTCTCATCCGGCGTTGCGGCGAACTGTGCGATAACGGCAACACGAAGCGAAAGCCGCCCGCCATGCAGAACGTCGCTCAGCGTCGCGCCATCGCCCGCGCAACATAAGCGATCGGCCAGCCAAAGCCGACGACGTGAATGCCGAAGCTCAACGCCATCATCTCCGGATTGGTGGTCGGCTTATAGCCTACCGCCGACAGCGGGAGGACGACCCAGTTCATCACGACATAGGCGATGATCGCGCAGAGCAGTCCGCCGATCAGTGGCCGGCCGTAGAGGAAAGGCAGGCGGGTTGCCGCGGCGATATAGGCGCCCG
>NZ_BCYU01000058.1 GCF_001598355.1 Sphingomonas asaccharolytica NBRC 15499 | reverse complement strand
GGAGCCGGTGTGTCGCCATCATTATGGCTTGTTCTATTTGTCTGATTTATTGCGCGAGCACTGTCAAGATAGCGCTATCATGCTTGGCATCGGCCTGACCGAGGATCCTCGTCATCGCCGGTCGGCGCGTCTGGACGGCATTGCGTTAATCATAAAGTAGTGTCGGGTCGTTAGCGCGAACCTTCATGGAGCAGTCCGCGAATGCGCCCCTTCCCCGTAGCGCCTTAGCCGTTTCCCGCCTCGCGCGACTTGACGGACTGCGTGGTATCGCTGCGTGCGTCGTCGCCGGATATCACCTCCAGATATTATATTATAACGGGCTTGGCGACTTCTATGGCGGCGTTGCCGGCTGGTTCTTTCGATGGGGCTGGACCTTCGTCGATCTGTTCTTCCTCATCTCCGGCTACATCTTCGCGCATGTCTATATCGGCGGCGCAGGCCTGCGAACCGCGCGTCAGCTTGGCGATTTCGCCGTGGCGCGCGTCGCGCGGCTCTATCCGCTCCATCTCACCATGTTGCTGATCGTGGCCGTGCTGGATTGGGGCAAGCCGGAAAACACGCTCCCGATCTTCCTGTGCCACCTGTTCATGCTGCAAGGGCTCGTGCCCGGCGCCGATAGCGGATTCGTCGGCCCGAGCTGGTCGATCTCGGTTGAAATACTCTGCTACTTTCTGTTCGCCCTGGCGGCCTGTTCGGGCAGAAGAACGCTCACCTGGATCTCGGTGGCACTCGTCGCGCTCGTCGTGACGAAACTGGCAATATTCGGATTGCCCGGCGGGCCGTGGGGCGCCGACTGTCTGATCGGCGGCGTGCTCGGGTTCTTCATCGGTCAGTTGTTGTGGCAGCATCGTGAGATACTGGCGCGGGTGCCGACAATCGCCCTTGCCCTGATGTTGACGATCGGCGTGACGATCAATGTCGGCTCTTACAGCCCGCTGCTCCCTTTTGACCTGTTGGCCTGGCCGTCGGCCTTATTGCTGGTGCTGCGCATCAAGACGTTCGAAGCTTCCCCGCTCCGGTGGCTGGGTGATCGCAGCTATGGCATTTATCTGGTGCACTATCCGGTCCTGAACATCTTCTTCGCCGCGCTCGGCAAATCCCACGCCAGCACGACGGGCGTCATCGCTCTCTATGCGGCGTTCTCGATCGTCGTTCTGGTCGTGGCGAACGTGGTATTCCATCTGGTCGAGCGTCCCGGACGCAGAGCGGTGCGCGCGGCATGGGCCAAACGCTATCCGGTGGCCTCGATTAGCGGCTCGGTTGCGGCATATCAGCCGGCTGACAGCGGGCATTAGTAATGATTCTACTTTGGCTGTGGCGAGCCCGTAACCAAAATAAACTCCGATCTACCGCTCGTCGGCAGGCGAGCCACAACGCTAGATGCCACAGGAGCGAAAGCTAACCAGTTTACCCAGGCATCGTCTGGGTTTGGGCCGGTTGCAGGGTTTAAGGCGCGACTGAACGAGAACGTAGTTTGCCGCCGTTGCAGCGGCTAATTCTCGAGATCGCCCCCTGGATGTCGCCCGGCGCGCTGCGGCAACAGCACAATGCAGCCCACGATGAAGACTGCGAGGACGAGTGACGCCAGCGGCCGACTGAAATCCAGGCCGCCCTTGTCATGCGGCTTGTCGAGCAGATCTCCCACGGTAGCGCCGAGCGGCCGCGTCAAAATGAACGCCGCCCAGAACAGGAAGACGCGGGATATGCGGGTCCAACAATAGAGCGCAACCAAGACCGCCAAACCCAGTGCGAAAACGATCGCACCGCCTTCATATCCCAAGCCCCCGCTATCGGCGATCCAGTCCCCGAGCGCCGTACCCAGGGTCTGCGAAAAGGTAATCGTGACCCAGTAGAAGATTTCCGCCTTTGGGCTGGCGATCTTCGCTACCGACACCGACCCCATCGACCAATACCAGAGCGCGAGCGTGCCGAGCAGACAGGCCAGGAGGAGCGCCGAACCCCCGGTATAGCCGATGCCGAGCGAACGATCGGCGAAATCAGCCATCGTGGTCCCGGCCGTGGTCGAGGCGACGATCGTCGCCCAGTACAGAAACGGATGGAATCTGGCAGCGCTGATCTGCCACCAGACGAGGCCGACGAGCAGCGAGGCGAAGATCGCCGTTCCCGCGAGATAGCCGAGGTTCATCGTCATGGTGACAGTGTCGCCGCCGGTCTCGCCCAAGGTGGTGGCGGCGATCTTGATGATCCAGAACGTCAGCACGATCTCGGGAACCTTGCTGGCCGAGACGGCGGGCGCTTGCGGCGTGCTCATCGATTATTCCCTTCCGGCAGCGGATTGCGCGAACGCGGCTTTTCCAACGAGCGCGCCGCCCGGTTGATCCGGACGGCGGCTCCGTACTCTGGTTGACGATTAGTCGGCGTTCGGCCCTTCGACGCCGTTCTCGAGCACCTTGCCGGTGCGCGCATCGACACCGACCTCGAAGGTCTTGCCGTTACTCTTGATGTCGAACGAGTAGCGCAGGCCAGTGCCACCCGATTCCTTCTCGAGCTCCTGATCGGTGATCACGCCTGGACGGGCCGCCAGAGCGCGGGCGCGTGCGGTGGCGAGGGATACCTTCGCCATCGGCGCGAGGCGCGCGCCTTTCAATCCATGATGCGACGGCGCCGCCGATGCGCCAGTGGCGACGAGCATGGCGACTGCGGCGATACAGATAAACTTACGCATGATGTTCTCCAACTTAGGCAAACTGCCCAGGTCGAGTGAATACGCGCCATCGCATTCCTTCAGCCTCACTCGAGCATTAGGAATTGCCAACTTGCCCGATCCGGCCGCCGGGGCGTTATCGCATCGGGCACTGGCGGGTGCGCAGACAATGAAGGCGGACTGGTGAGACTCTTGTTCCTCGAAGACGACAAGGAAACGCGGGAGCATGTAACGCGGATGCTGCGCGCTGCTGGGCATGTCGTCGATGATTGCGCGACCGGTCCAGACGCGGTCTTTCTGGGCACCAGCAACAGCTATTCGGTCCTGATCCTGGATCGCATGGTGCCACGACTGGACGGGTTGGGCGTGCTAAAGGCGCTTCGCGCGGCGGGCGTCCAGACGCCGGCGCTATTCCTGACCGCGATGGACGATGTCGACGACAGGGTCGAAGGTCTCGAGACGGGCGCCGACGACTATCTGGTCAAGCCGTTCGCCGGCACCGAGCTGCTGGCCCGCGTCAATGCGCTGGGACGGCGCCCCCCTGTGTCGGAAAATGTCACTCGGCTAGCGATCGCAGACCTCGAGATGGATCTGCTCAAGCGTATCGTCACACGTGGCGGCCAGCGGATCGACCTTCAACAACAGGAATACAAGCTGCTGGAGTATTTGATGCAGCATGCCGGCGAGATCGTTACCCGCACCATGCTGCTGGAGAATGTCTGGTCGTTCCATTTCGACCCTGGAACCAACCTTATCGAAAGTCATATGAGTCGCCTGCGCGCCAAGGTAGATCGCGGTTTCGCCCAAGCGCTGATCCATACAGTGCGCGGCGCCGGATATCGCCTCGATGTCGCTGACTAGTCCCTTTCGCAGCGGGGCATTTCGGTTCGCGCTCTTGATCGCCTCCATCTTCGCGCTTGGCACGGTGGCACTTCTCGTGATGGTCGAACGCACCGTCGGCCAATATGCGGTCGAAGTCGGGCGCGACAGCGTCATGACCGAGGTGTCCGCCCTGCTCGACGAGGATCGCCTCGCCGGTCGTGCGCGCACGATCGAGTCCGTCGTGCGGCGAGAAAATGCCGTGCGCGAGCACCAGCTGCGCTTCTTGTTGGTCGACGGCCGCGGACGATATCTCGCGGGAAGTCTGCCAGCCGGAATCGCGCACGTCGGGTGGCGGACTATCACCATGCGCAATCGCGACGTCGACGATGACGACGGTGCGACGACGATGACGCTCGACACGCTGGGCGCGCGGATGAGCGACGGCGCGGTGGTCGTGGTCGGAAGCGATACCTCGGATATCGAGGAGTTGCGGCAGAACCTGGGGATGACTGCCGCCGGTTTCGGAATGCTGATCGTCCTGCTGGCTCTTTGCGGCGGCCTCCTCGTGGGCACCACCTTTCTGCGCCGGCTCGACCGCGTCAATCTGTCGGTCGCGCGCATCATGCAGGGCAGCCTGGCCGAACGTTTGCCTCAAATCGGCATGAGTCCGGAGTTCGACAGGCTCACGGTCAACCTCAACCTGATGCTTGGTCGCATCGAAGCGTTGATGGAGGGCGTCAAACAGGTGTCCACCGACATAGCGCATGAC
Organism: Sphingomonas asaccharolytica NBRC 15499; assembly: GCF_001598355.1. GTDB lineage: Bacteria > Pseudomonadota > Alphaproteobacteria > Sphingomonadales > Sphingomonadaceae > Sphingomonas > Sphingomonas asaccharolytica. The sequence continues at coordinate 24,040 of NZ_BCYU01000058.1, read as the reverse complement.
CTGCGGACCCCGCTGACGCGGCTGCGACAGCAGCTGGAGGACATTCGCGATTCCGCACCGACGCCGGAGGTGATCGAGCAAGCGGAGCGCGCACTCGTTCAGATCGATCGAATTCTGTCGATCTTCCGCGCGCTGTTGCGGATCGGTTCGCTCGAAGCCGGTGCGGGCCGGAAGCGATTTGCTCCGATCGATGTCAGCGATATGGTTGAGCGCGTCTTCCGCGCATATCAACCCGTCGCGGAAGACCGAGGTTATTCGCTGTCCGCAACGATCGAGCCAGGCATCGTTGGCTATGGCGACGCGGAAATGCTTGCCCAGGCGGTGACGAACCTGATCGAGAATGCTTTGTTTCATACGCCCGCCGGCACCGGCGTCGTGGTCGGCGTCGAACAGCGTGGCGACGGCGAGATCATGATGTTCGTCAGCGACAACGGCCCCGGCATTCCGGCCGGCGAAGTCGGGAACGTCGTGAAGCGCTTTTATCGGCTCGATACGAGCCGGGGGAGCGAGGGCGCCGGGCTGGGCCTGTCGCTGGCAGCGGCCATTGCGGATGCGCACGGCGGCAAGTTGGTGCTGGAGGATAACGATCCAGGCCTGAGGGTGGAGATGCGGCTCATCAATCCTCGCGTGGCGGCGGGACGCGGTCCGGAGGAGAGTTGAACCGTCCGCAAAACTTCAAACGCACTGTCGTCTCGGTCCAGCTTTGATCTCATTGCGTGTTAGGAATTCCCAATGTTCGGGCTCGGCCTATCCTCGCTGAATACGATTTAGACTGTGGTAACAGTGATATACCGTTCCCTTGCCAAACCGGATTGGAGTGCTGGTCCATGGAGCCGCCGCCATGCGCAGGAACGTTCCCGTATCAGCAGGGTTCGCAATGCGTGCCGCCAATTCGCCGAGGAAATCTATATGACCGCTGCCGACCGACGCGAGATGCTCAACAAGGTTCCGCAAGTCACCATCTTCTTCTGGATCATCAAGGTCCTCGCAACGACGATCGGTGAAACCGGCGCGGATTTCCTGAACGTGCAACTCGGGTTCGGACTCAATGGCACATCGCTCGCTATGACCGTCCTGCTCGCGGTCTTTCTGGCAATCCAGATGCGCAAGGATCGCTACGTTCCCTGGGTGTATTGGGTGGTCGTCGTGTTCCTCAGCGTGGTCGGCACGCTTCTCACCGACAATCTGTCCGACAATCTCGGCCTCAGCCTCTACGTCTCGACCGCCGCGTTCACGCTCGCCCTGATGCTGACGTTCATTGTCTGGTACAGCAACGAACGCACGCTCTCGATCCACGAGATAACCAGCACGAAGCGCGAGGCGTTCTACTGGGCCGCCATCCTGTTCACCTTCGCGCTCGGTACTGCCGCGGGCGATCTGATCTCAGAGCAGCTGAACCTGGGATACCTGCTTTCCGGGTTGATTTTCGGCGGTTCCATCGCACTCGTCACATTTGCCTATTACGCCCTGAAGCTGAATGCCGTGGTAGCCTTTTGGCTGGCCTATATCCTGACGCGTCCGCTCGGCGCGTCGATCGGTGATCTTCTCACCCAGTCCAGCAAGGATGGCGGTCTGGGTATCGGCACCTTCACCGTCAGCGGCGTGTTTCTCGCGATCATCGTGTCGCTCGTCATTTATCTGAGCGGTCGAGATCAAAACGAACCGGAGGAGAGGACATAGCAGGTGCTGCCAGCGAAAGCTGCTTGCCTGGACCGCTTCTCCCCCGCCGAAAGCCACCGCGATCGGCGTCGTATTCCACGGCGTCAGCATCTCGACATGAGGGATTCAGCGGTTGCTTCGGACGAATTCGCAGGCGGCCTAAACGTCAAGAACTGGGAGCACTGCCGCCGCTGGCAGCGCGCGTGCGCAGGTGAACCAAAAGTGCCCTATGCACCGCTGGTTAGCGCGACATCCCGACCTCAATCGTCACCGTCCTCCCGCTTGGGCGCGGACTTGGGCTTGGCGAGCTGCGTTTCGCCGCCATTGCGAAGGATCGACGCCTCATACACTTTCGATGCGCCCCAGTCGTAGAAGGCGAAGTCGAGCTGTTCCGGCCCCAGGCGCCAAAGCGACAGACCCGATTGCGACATGGCGAACCGGGTGCCCTCGACCTGGCTGACGGGTCGAACGGTAGAGCCGCAGCCGGTCGCTATGAAGTGCATCCCCGATTTGTAGATATGCTGCATGTCGTGATCGTGACCACAGACATAGGCCTGCACGCCGTGCCGTTGCAGGATGGGAAGGAGATTGAGGATCAAGTCCGGGCTGTTTCCATGCTGGCCGCCGGAGAAGATCGGATGATGGCCAAACACCAGTTTCCAATCGGCCTTCGATTGGCTCAGCGCCTTGTCCAGCCAGCTATATTGCGCGTCCGCATTCTGGTCGTGCACGCGGTGCTCCGCTGTCGCCGCAGGCTCCTTGCGGTATCCCGAAACCAGCGGCGAGGTATCGATCATAAAGATATCGGCATTTGGCACGCCGATATCTGCTCCGGCGATGACATAATATCGGCCCGGCATGGTCCAGCGCGAACTCTTGCGCGAATAATCGATTTGCGCCTGCGGATTGCCCTTATAATCATGGTTGCCGAGAAGGGCATACCAGCGGTGCTGGAGTGAGGGCGCCGTGTAGACGTCCTCGAACGATTGCTTCCAAAGCGGATCGTCGACCGACTGGACCCCCGCATTGTAGAAATTATCGCCAAGCGCGAGCGTGAAACGGCTGTCGATCCGCGCGGCAAGCCGGCCCATCTCTTCCGCCACGCCGCGCTGATGTGGCTCGCCGCGGCGACCCCAGTCGCCGATGGCGAGGAAGCTGATGGCGCTGGTGGGTTGCGCTTTGAGACTGCCGAACGGCGCCGCAGCGGCGGCTGCGGCGATACCGCCCAAAAGGGCGCGGCGATTGGTTTGCACGACCATGGGTTCCCCTTAGAACTTGAATTTGATGCCGCCCTCGAACGTGGCGTCGTAGAACTCGCGCTGGATCGGGCGGTCGGGGCTGCCTTCATAGATCCGCAGCGCTTCGTTCGTCAGGTTCTTGGCGTTGAAATAGACCCGCACGTTGCGGGTCAGGCCGATCGACGAGGTGAAGTCGAGCGTCGTGCGCGGGCTCTGGAAGACGTCGAGCGCGGGTGTATCGCCGATACCGAACAGGTTCGTGCCGACATATTGCGCCGACAGCCGGAGCTGGACTCCATGCGCCTCGTAATAGACCGCAGCGTTCCAGGTCCATTTCGAGGTCGCCGGCAACTGCCTTTTTTCGCCGCTGCGGAGTTCGACCTGGCTGTCGACATAAGTGACGTTGGCGCCGACCCCGATCCCGTCGAACGGCGCCGGCAGAAAGGCGAAGCGCTGGTCATAGGCGGCTTCGACGCCGCGAGCATACGCGGTCGGAATGTTCTCGAACGTATCGAACTCGACCTTGGTCACGCCGGGAAAGTTGACCGGATCGGTGCCGAACGCCGTGCGCTTCGCGACGTAATTGCGCAATTCCTTGTCGAACGCGCCGAGCGACAGAATGCCCGAATGCGGCAGGTATTTCTCGATCGAGAGATCGAAATTGTTGCCGGTGGTCGGCTTCAGGTCCGGGTTGCCGCGCGTGATGATTTCGTTGTCATGGTCGATCGTGATCGGCGCGGCGACCTGCGAGAAGCCGGGTCGGCCAATGCCAGTCGAATAGGTGGCGCGGATCACCAGGGTCGGGTCGAGCGAATAGCGCAGCTGCACCGTCGGGAAGACGTTGGTGTAATCGCGCCTGCGCGTGACTGGATCTGGGCTGAGCAGGTTGCCGTCGGCGTCGAAGCTATAGCTCTGGTACGTCGCCTTGGTATGTTCGACGCGCACGCCGGCGACCCCGCCGAGCTTGCCGGCGTCGAGCGTGTACATCGCATAGCCCGCATAAATGTCCTCCTTGGCCCGGAAATAGCCACCGAGGTCGGGGATGAAGGCGGACGGCGACGAATTCGCCGCCAGCGCCTCGATCCCCTTTTCGTCGATCTGCGGCCCATTGCTATAGCGATCGCCGTAGAAGTCGGTGATCGCCGACCCGAGCAGCGCGCCGGCCGTGGTCGGCGCCAGCGTGAAGCTTTGGTTGAACGGGGTATCAGTCTTGGTTCGCAGCCGCACCTGGCCGCCGAATTGCAACCGGTCGTTGGATCCGATCCAATGCGTGTCGAGCGCGCCGTTGGCGGCGTAGGACCATTCGTGGTCGTCGGCCTTTTCCTTTGTGTTGCTCAGCTTGGCCAGCTTGTAGAGCGACGCGTTGTTGGGATCGGTCGCGCCGCCGACGATCGCCAGCGCGGGGAAATCCGGGTTGCTATTATCGTAGCTGAACGGGACGTTCTTCGGCCCGTTGAAGGTCGTGCCGTAATTGCGGCCGACGCTGAACGTCGCCTTCGAATAAGCCGCGTGATAGTCGAGCGTGAACGCGCCGAACCGGTCCTTGCCGCCGATCACATAGACCTGGTTGCGGTGCGTCTCCTCCTCGTCAGTACCCTTGATCGTTATCGCCGTCGTGGTCGCATAGCCGGCTGGATTGGTCGGATCGATGCTGAGTGTGTCCGCCTGCTTGGTGTTGTCGTCGAATTCGCCGAGCTTGTCGTAAGTCAGGCGGTTCTTGAGCACGGATTCGACATAGCCGGCGACCGATGCGCGCAGATAATATTGGTGATTCTCGTTGGGCGTGTAAGCGAACTCGCCGCCATAGCCGAAACGGCGACGGTGATAGTCGTAGCGCCGCAACTGGTAGTCGGCGACGGCCTTGTTCACTTGACCTGCCGAAAACGCCGGCCCCGCCGCCGAGGTCAGGCCGGGTTGGTCGACATAATCCTCCTCGATATCGTCGAAGCCGCGGCGATCCTCGCGCCACGAGCCGGTCAGCACGATCGAGAAGGGCTTGTTCGCCCCGCCGAAGCGTCCGCCGACCGCGAGGTCGAGATTGAGCGGCCCGCCATGGCGATGCTCGGGCTCATAGCCATAGCCGATCGCGCCGTCGGCGAAGGGGTGCGTCACGTTGGCCGCCGAGCGCGGCGTCAGTTCGATAGAGCCGCCCAACCCTTCGGCATCGTGGTTGGGCATGCCGGTCTTGGTGACGATGAAGCCGTCGATCGCGCCGGTCGGAATGGTGTCGAACTCGACCGCGCGGCCGCTGCCGAAGACGGTGCCTCCAGGATTGGTGTTGAGCAGCACCACACCGCCATAGGTGGCGCCGTTGAGATTGCCGTCAATGCCGCGGATGTTGACGAAACGTCCCTCGCCAGTGTCGCTCGATAGTGAAATGCCGGGCACGCGGCTGAGCGCCTCGGCGGCGTTGAAATCAGGATATTTGGCGATGCTCTCCGCCGATTGGACTTCGACGATGTTGAGGGCGTTCTTCTTGACCTCGCGCGCCTTCTCCTGATCGCGCGGCGCGGTGATGACGATATCGTTCGGGGCAGGCGCATTCTGATCGGCGTCGCTCTTTCCCTCTTTGTCCGCCTCTGCCGCATAGGCCGGCATGGAACCGCACGCGAGCACCGCGCTGGTCGCCAGCAGGATCGCCAATTTCCTCATGATCGTGAGCCCCTTCAACCGAAAGACCGACGGTCCGCGCGAACGCTCGCCTGTCGCTGTGCGGCCGGTGAGCCGGGATTGTGACGCTTGGGGGACTCACGATCTGGGTTGACGTCTTTTAATGTCTGTGTCGCTTCCGGACTCGCCGCTCAACGCGATGTGACGACCAGAATGTGGAATGTACCCGGCTTCGGCTGTGGCTTGCCGCCCGGCGTCGTCGGCGGCGCGAGATCCGCGGTCGGAAGGTAGATGGCGCCGGTATCGGAATCGAGCGCCGCGGTTCGCGCACCCGGCTCGGTGGGAATCGAGCGGATGACGCGCGCGCCGCCATCCAGCGCGATTTGCACCAATGTGCCGTCGCCGCCGCACGGAATGAACGCGACGCGACGCCGGGTGTCGACGACCACCGTGTCGGGGCCCGCGCCAATGTCGAGCAAGCCGACCAGGCGATGATGGCGGACATCGATGATCGCGGCCTTGTGATTGGCGCAAGCACTGATCGCCTGTCCCGTCGCCGGGTCGAATGCGAGGCCGGTCGGCCCCTCGCAGCCGGTCAGCACCAGCGCCGGGCCGGCCTTGCCGGTGCGGAGGTCGGCCGTCTCGACCTCGCTCAAATCTTCATTGTTGACGATCAGCGTGTTGCCGTCATGCGTTGCCGCCTCAAGACCCGGCTTCAGGGTGATCGTTCCCGTCACCTTGCGGGCTACCGGATCGACCAGCGAGATCGTGCCCCCTTTCGCATTGACGACGACCAGGCGCTGGAGGGAGGCGTCATAATAAGCCGCGTCGGGATCATTGCCCACCGGCACCCTGGCCAATTCCTTTCCCGTTTCGGTGTCGAACAAGCGGACGGTATTGTCCCGTGCGCTCGTGACCGCGAGCAGGTGTCGGTTAGGGATCGGCACCGCGGCGTGTCCTTTGGCGATCCCCGAGAACGGCGCCTTGGCAGTGTTCCGCACGACATCGGCCGCCACGACGATGTCGCCGTGCGTGACATAGACCTGCTTTGTCGCCGAATCGATCGCGGCATAATCCCAGCCGCCATCGCCGGGCGCAGCGATCCGGCCAGTGACTGCATAGTTGCCGCCGCGGTCAGCGGCTGGGGCGGCGGACGCCGCAAGCAACGTTGCTGCGAGAAGCAGAGAGTTTGACAATTGCCGAGGCATGACCGGTTCCTCAATTGGTGGTTGGACCGCGCGAGTTGCCGCGCTTTCGGGGAGCCCGCCAAGGCCGTGGGCAGGACATTGGGAACTTTCAATCCCTATGACGGCCGGGAGTCGCCCGAACCGAGCTTCCGCCCAACTCCGCTCTGGACGGCGAGGGTTGCACAGCGGCATCTACGGACCATGCGGATTCTTCTGGTCGAGGACGACATCCAGACGGCGCTGTTGATCGAGAGCGGGCTCGCCCGCTCTCACACAATAGTGCATGTCGCGTGCGGCGCGGAGGCCATCGCTTCCGCGCGCTCCGGCGAATTCGACGTCGCCATTCTCGATCGGATGCTGCCCGATATCGATGGCCTCGCGGTTCTCGACGCCTGGCGCTCGCTCGACATCCGGATACCGGTATTGATGTTGACCGCGCTCGGGACGGTGGCGGATCGCGTCAGCGGCCTTGAGGGCGGGGCCGACGACTATCTCGTGAAGCCGTTCGCGATGGACGAGTTGCTGGCCCGGATCGCAGCGCTCAACCGGCGCTCGATCCGCGACGATCCGCCGACGCACTATCGGGTCGGCGACCTGTCGCTCGATCTGCTGCCGCGGCGAGTCAGACGGGCAGGCCGCGACGTGCATCTACAACCGCGCGAATTCGATTTGCTGTACCAGCTGATGCGCAACCCCGGACAGGCAGTGACGCGCAAGATGTTCCTGGCCAATGTCTGGGGCATCCATTTCGACCCGAACACCAATATCGTCGACAGCCATATCAGCCGCCTGCGCGCCAAGCTCCGGCATGGCGGCAGCGATCCGATCGAGACGTTGCAGGGTGTGGGATATCGATTGCGCGTCGATGCGTGAGTTCTGGCGAAGCGCCGCCTACCGCCTCGCCTTCGGCTACACCGCGCTCTGCGCCGTGGCGGTCCTGACGACCGGCCTTGCCGTCTATTACGCTGCGAGCGCCATGGTGTGGCGCGATTTCGATCATGCGATCACCGAAGAAGTGACCGGGCTCAAACGCGAATATGGCGAAGGTGGCTTGCCGGACCTGTTGGACGCGCTCGCCCGCCATGCGCATCGTCCGGGTAATGCCTATCGCTACGCGCTGTTCGATCGGAGCGGTAAGGTAGTGCTCGGGCAATCTTCGTTGCCCGAGGCATCGCCCGGCTGGGGCGAAACGCGACTGAATCAACCAGGGCAGCCGCTTTGGCGTGCGCGGTTTTTCGCGGAGCGTCTCCCGGGTGGCGAAACGTTGGTCGTGGCGGCCGACACGAACGATCTTTACGGGCTCCGCAACAGGTTACTCGGCGCGCTGGCCATCGGCTTCATTGTCATCCTCGGCTTGGGTGCGGCCGGCACCATCTTCTTCGGCCGCCATTTGCGGCGTCGATTGGAGACCATCTCGTCGACCGCCGAGGCCATCATCGCGGGAGACCTGCAGCAACGCGTCTCGATCGGACCGGCAGGCGACGAATTCGACCGCGCCGGTGCATCGCTCAACGCCATGCTCGACCGCATCGGGCAGTTGGTCGAGAATCTGCGCCAGGTATCGAGCGATGTCGCCCATGATTTGCGGACACCGCTGCAACGCCTGCGTGGGGCGATCGAGAATGGGTTGCACGGCCCTCAGGAAATTCCCCCGCTCCGCGACGCGCTGGAGCGGGCGCTCGGACAGAGCGACGCGGTGCTCGCGTTATTCGAAGCCATCCTTCGAATTTCCGAAGTGGAGGCCGGAAGCGCTCGAGAACGGTTCGAGCCGACCGATATCACCCGGCTGGCAAAGCGTGTCTGTGAAATGTACGGACCTGCCATCGAGGACAGCGGCAGAACGCTTGTCTGCACCAGCGAAGCTTCAGTGGTCGTGCTGGGCGACCGCGAATTGCTCGTTCAGATGATGACGAATCTTCTCGACAATGCGCTCCTCCATACCCCCCGAGGCACGGTGGTGACGATGAGTACGCAACAAGACAGTGCGCAGGCGCGATTGATCGTCGCCGACACCGGTCCGGGAGTGCCGAAAGCTGATCGCCAACGGATCACGCGACGTTTCGTGCGGCTCGATCGCGGGCGATCGCTCGGCGGGCACGGACTTGGCTTAAACCTGGTGAGCGCCATCGCCGCGGCACATGGCGGGCAGCTCGTCATCGAAGATAATTGTCCAGGGCTCCGAGCCGTAATTTGCTTGCCCATCGCGGTGCCTTAGTTTTTCCTCGGTCGAAGGCACTAATCGCAACTCTCCCTGGGGTCAGAGACCCGCGAGACCGACCAGCGCCCGCAACTTAACTGTCGATCATCACCCCCGAATACGTCTCGTCCTCGAGCGCCCTGCCCGCTCCCACCGCGACGCTGGTCAGCGGGTCTTCGGCAACGATGACCGGCACGCCCGTCGCCTGGGCCAACGCATCGCTGATGCCGGTCAGCAGCGAGCCGCCCCCGGTCATGACGATACCGTGTTCATGGATGTCGGCGGCGAGTTCGGGCGCGGTGGCGGCGAGGGTGCGCAACACGGTCTCGATCACCTGATCGACGAGGTCGCTGAGCGGCCCGGCAATGTCCGCCTGGCAGATGTCGATCTCTCGCGGCACGCCGTTGACCTGATCGCGGCCGCGCACGGGCATGACCAGCCCGCGCCCGTCCTCCGGTATCCGCGCGATGCCGATCTCCATCTTGATCCGCTCCGCCGTCGTCTCGCCAATGACCAGATTGTGGTTGCGGCGAATGCTCGACGCGATGGCATCGTCCATCTTGTCGCCCCCGACGCGGGTCGAGGCGTGATGGACAAGGTTGCCGAGCGAGAGCACCGCGACCTCGGTCGTGCCGCCGCCGATATCGACTACCATCGTGCCGACCGGATCGTTGATCGACAGGCCCGCGCCGATCGCCGCCGCCATCGGCTCCTCGATCAGGCGCACCCTGCGCGCGCCGGCATTGGTCCCGGCCTGCCGTATCGCCCGCCGCTCGACCTGGGTCGCGCCGGAGGGAATGCAGACCAGAATTTCCGGCCGGCGCGGGAGCCGCGAGGGGCCGCCATGCGCCTTGTCGATGAATGCCTTGATCATCTGTTCGGCGATATCGACGTCGGCGATGACGCCGTCGCGCATCGGACGCACGGTCGAAGTGCCTTGCGGCGTCCGCCCGATCATCAGCTTGGCTTCCATCCCGAAGGCCCGCAATCGCGGCAAGCCGTCGATCAACTCGATCGCGACGACCGATGGTTCGTTGAGCACGATGCCGCGGCCGCGCAGGTAAACGATGGTGTTCACCGTGCCGAGGTCGATCGCCATGTCATTGGAGGTCGTGGAAAAAAAGCGGGGTACGCGCATGATTACTCGATCTTTAGGAGGCGCGCGGACGTCCGCGCGTCATTGTCTGGCGTTCAGCTCGTCATAGAGGGCGATGAGCCGGTCGACTTCCGCAATGACCTCTCGCTGCTCATTAAGCCACCGCTGAGTTGCATCGTGCATCGGCTGGCCGATGCGGCCGTCGTGCAAGGTGGCGCCCTCTTCGATCAGCCAGACCGCGTCGCGCGCCCGCGTCCGCTGCAGCCGAAGGTGAGTCATCCATTGCTCGACGACGTCAGATGGTATTGTCCGGTCCAAATCAGCTCTCCCGGATCGTATATGGGAGGCGCGGCGCCAAATACGACGAGTCGGGTGCATCCGAGTGCGTTCGGCGCCGTTGCGATCGATGGATCGCCCCGAAATGCCGATGGAGATGGAGGTTGAGAATGAGTCGCGCAGATTTTGACCCGGCCAGCGTTCAGCCGGATGGGCGGCCGGCGTCACGAGCGACATTGTTCGATCCCGCAGGAGGAGGACCGTGGCGAGGATCGGTTGCCGGGCTGGCCCTGGACGGGCCCGTCACGGTGCTGGCGTATGGCACCGACGAGATCGGCGTTGGTCCGCGGCTGCATGTTCATCCCTATGACGAGACCTTCATCGTGATTCAGGGCCGCGCACGCTTCTTCGTCGGCGATGCCGTGGTCGAGGCTTCCGCCGGAGAGGTCGTGCTCGGTCCGGCGGGTGTGCCGCACAAGTTCGAGAATTTGGGGCCTGGCCGGCTCCAGACGATCGACATCCATCATTCGCCGCAATGGATTCAGACCGATCTGGAGTGAGCCGTCACCGGATTTGCGCCAGAATATGGAACTCGGGGTGGGCGATGCCCACCCCGAAGCGCCTTACATGCCGTCGACGGCCTTGCTGACCATGACGTTCACCGCGACGCGGCGATTCTGTGCCTTGCCGCTGGGGGTGTCATTGGGGGCCGCCGGATCCGCTTCCGACATCCCGGTGGGAGTCAGCATGCGATAGGGCTTCCAGTGGCACGCCTGTTGGAGATAATTGACGACGCGGCTGGCGCGCTTCTCGCTGAGCGACTGGTTCAAATCCTGGCTTCCGGTCGAGTCGGTATAGCCGACGACGAGAAGCAGGGCGTTGTTCATGCCTTCAGCTTGCGTAGCGGCGGCGCAAAGATCCGCCTTCGCCTGAGGAGACAGATCCGCCTTGCCGACACCGAAGGTCACGTTGGTCGTGCCCTTGACGTTATACTGATCGATATCGGCCACGCGGCCGCGCAGCGCCTCGGTTGCCGCGGCCTGTTCGCCGAAGCGCTGGTCGGTGCCGTTACGGATCATCGACGCGGTCCTGAGGTCCTTGGTCTTGAGCGCGATCTGGCTCGCCACCAGGCCGCCGCCCCATTGCACGGTCTTGACGCTGACCGGCAGGCCGTTGAGCAACTGGTCCGCGGCGAGTTTGTTGCTGCGGATGCCCAGCAGGCCGCCCTTGGACTTGATCTTGGTGCCATCGCTGATGAGGACCACGGTCTTGGCGCCGCCCGCGGTCGTCAGCTGCATCTTCTGGTCGTTGCGCGCCGAAATGAAGCCTTCGACGTCGGGGCCCTCCGGCATCCCGGACAAATCGGCAGGCGCGGTGCCATTCACGGTGATGTCCGGGTTAGCCGGAGCCGAGGCCGCAACCGGAGCGGGAGCCGGAGCCGCATCTTGCGGCGTCTGCTGTGCATGCACGCCGGCCGACATCGTGCCGGTCAGCAGGGCGAGCATGAAAAGCATTCTCGGGTTCTTGGAAATAGCACTCATCACATTGCTCCTTGAAATCTGACCAGCCGGGCGTTGGTGATCGCACGCATCGTCCGGCCGTCCTCTCCGTGTTGCCCATCGGGCAGGTTGATCACGCCACACCCAATTCCCTCGAGAGGTGCGGCGTGTAGCCGTACGCGAACATCAGGGACTTGCTGGGTGTTCGGGCCAACCTTTCGCGCACATGAACGGCGCGCGCGATGCCGGGGGTTGCAGGGATAACTGGAACGCATTGCGCGGCGAGCCGATGAAATCGCGCGGCGCAAAAAGCGCAATAGTAAACGCTCGGGCGATGACCGCGACTGCCGGAAGAGTGGGCCGCGACAGTCGCGGGCCGGCTTTCATGGTAAATCGCCGATACGCTGAACGAACGAAATCGGGGTGCGTAGCTAAGGCCGCAGGGCAATTGCCCACGCCGACTGTCTTGGCCGATTGCGCGACCAAATCGGAAAACCGGAGGGGCTTCCGGTGACTATAAAATGATAAAGAACTTGAGGGCTTTATGCGGGGGAGCTCCGCGCGCTCTTCCTAACGGGTTTCGGGTCCCGCCGTCCGCACCATGGCGCCAAGCCGCGGAGTTTGGCACAACGCGCCCATGACCGCGCCGCGCCGCATCCCTGCCCTGCTCCTGCTGCTGCTCGCATCTTGCAATCCGCGCCCCGACACCGGGCCGGTGGTGGTGAGCGCGATCGGTGGGCGGCCGTCCTACCCCGACGTCAACAAGCGCCCGGCCGACACCACGCAGCGCCTGCTGCTCGACTCCACCGCGCAGGGTCTGGTCCGCTTCGACGCGAGCGGTCAGATCGAACCGGGGCTCGCCGAGCGCTGGATCGTGATCGATCAGGGCCGCACCTATATCTTCCGCTTGCGCGAGGCCGAATGGAGCGATGGCGGCAAGGTCACTGCGGCGGATGTCGCGATCATTCTGAAACGCGCCATCGCCCCGTCATCGCGCAATCCGCTCAAACCGTTCCTGACCGCGATCGACGATATCGTGTCGATGACAGACCAGGTGATCGAGGTGCGGCTCAGCCGGCCGCGCCCCGATCTGCTCAAGCTGTTCGCGCAGCCCGAACTGGCCGTCCGGCGCGAGAATCCGCCGGGCGGGAGCGGACCGTTTCGGGTTGCCGCGGCCGCCGCCAATTCGGTGATGCTGCGCCCGGCTTTCGATCCGGCGCGATCGCCTGACGACGAGGTCGCCGAGCCCGGCCCCGAACAGAATGTCCAGCTGATCGGCGAAAGCGCCGCGCGCGCGCTGTTGCGCTTCGTGCACAAGGAGTCGGATTTCGTCGTCGGCGGGGCGGTCGGCGACTGGCCGCTGATCGCGATGACCAAGGTCGCGCCGGCGAATATTCGACTGGACCCCGCCGCCGGACTGTTCGGCCTGGCGATCGTCAAGCGCGACGGCTTGCTCGCCGCAGCGGCCGGGCGCGCCGCGATTGCCGAGGCGATCGATCGCCCGGCGCTGATCGCAGCCTTCACGCCCGATTGGGGGCAGCCGGTCGAGCGCCTGTTGCCCGACAAGCTCGATTCGGCGAGCACGCCCGCGGTATCGGCCTGGGCAACGCTAACGCCCGATGCCCGCCTGGCCGATGCCCGCCAGCAAGTGGCGGCGTATCGCCTTGACAATCCTGGGGAGATCGCCTTGCGGGTGGCGCTGCCCAACATGCCGGGCGGTAACATATTGTGGGGTCAGATCGGCGCGCGGCTGGCGACGATCGGCATTCGACCGATCCGCGTGGCGATGACTGCCGAGGCGGACCTGCGGCTGGTCGACCAGGTCGCGCCCTATGACAGCGCGCGTTGGTATCTCGCGACGGCTTGTGTGCTGTGCAGCGACGATGCGCAGGCCGCGCTGACCGCCGCTCGCGACGCCCCGACCATGGCGGAACGCGCCACGCACATCGCCGAAGCCGATGGCGCGCTGGCCGCCGATGTCGCCTTCATCCCGATCGCCACGCCCTTGCGCTGGTCACTCGTGTCGCTGCGGCTGCAGCAATGGCAGGGGAACCCGCGGGCATGGCACCCGTTGAATCGACTACGCAACGACACCAACTAGATCGGACCATGGCCAACACGACCCGTATCCCGCGTCCCGATATCAGCCAGATCGTCCCAATGGGCCGTGACGCCGCCTCCGTGCGCAAGCGCATCGAGGGGTTGGAGCATCTGCTCGAAGGGCTGATCAAGATCCCCGGCACCAACCAGAAACTGGGGCTGGACGTCATCCTGGACCTGATCCCCGGCATCGGCGACCTGGTCGGTGCGGCGCTCGGATCGTACATGGTGTGGGAAGCGCGCAACCTGGGCATGTCGAAAACCCAGATGGCGCGGATGTTCGGCAATGTCGGCGTCGACTTCGCGCTGGGACTGATCCCCTGGGTGGGCGCGGTGCCCGACTTCTTCTTCCGCTCGAACAGCCGCAATCTCAAGATCATCCGCAAGCATCTCGACAAGCATCATCCGTCAACGGCGGTGATCGAGGGCTAGCGCCGGCCGCGCCAAATCTTCAACCGCGCGTTCCCCGGAAGCCCGCCGGTATTCGGCTTGCAGCGCTCGTAAGCGAAGCGCCGATCGAGGCACAGCCATAGCTCGTCGAGCCAACCACTCTTCGCAGTCACGCGGATCGCGCCGACGGGGATGCCCGGGTTGGACCTGGCAAACGCCGCCGCGAACTGGCCGACGGTCAGCGGCCGGCGCGAGAGCGCGTCCATGTCGGGATAGCGGAGCTTGGCGTACATCGCGCTCGATCGCGCGAAATAGGCGGCCGGGGTCGTCCCCATGCAGGTGCCGTGCTTGGCCCATTCGTGCTGGATCAATTGCGCCGACGGGGTCGAGCAGAGCATTCCCTTGATCACTAGCGGCGGCACGAGATCGGTTGTCGTGCAATATTGCGGCCAGTCCTTGCCGACGCCATCGGGCCACAGGCCGTGCAGCGTGAACCCGAACCGGTTGCCGCTGCCGCACTGAAACCGCGCCGAGGGCGTGAACCCGCCGTTGCGGCAGAATTGCGGTCCCCAGGTGATCGCCAGCGTATAGCCGCCGATCGGCAGCACGCGCTGCGGCTGGTCGGCCGTCGGCAATTCCGGGTTGGGCCGCGGCGGATTGGCATTCGGCGTGCAGACTAGCGCCTGGGCATTGGCGATGCCGGGCAGGACCAGGGCAGTCAGCGCCGCGAGCGTGGCGCGCGCTTTCACGCCGACGCTCCGAACCAGGCCGACGCGTCCCGCCGGAACAGGCAGATAACCGCCAGCGTGGTCAGGACCAGCGACACGACCGACAGGCCGAGCGGTAGCGCCGATTGCGGCCCGCTGACGGTGAGCGAGAAGACGAACCCGATCAATCCGAGCACGTAGAGGACGGCGATCGCCCAGCGTGCGACATTGCTGCGCGACCGGGCGGCGAAATACCACAGCAGCAACCATAAGGTGAACGTGAAGACCGTGAGCAGCGCCGGAAACCAGGGACCCAGCATCTGCTTGACCTGGATCGTCTGCGGATTGGCGTCGGTCGCGGCCCAGGTCATGGCGGTGTTTACCGCCTCCACCAGCACCGATCCCAGATAGAATGTTTCGAACAATCTGATCGACTTCGGCCTTACCATGAAAATCCCCCTAAACCCCTGATATCTTTATAATGGTCAGCCGATCGCGGCGAAATCAAGACCGATGTCCGCGGCCGGCGCCGACTGGGTCAGCCGTCCGACACTGATATAAGTCACGCCGGTTTCCGCGATCGCGCGGATTGTGTCGAGCCGCACCCCGCCCGATGCCTCGGTCGGCACGCGCCCGCCGACCAAAGTGACTGCCCCGCGAAGGGTCGGCACGTCCATATTGTCGAGCAATAAGTGCGTCGCCCCTGCCGCCAGCGCCGGCTCGATCTGGTCGACGCGATCGACCTCGACAATGATCCGTTCGATCCCGGCGGCAACCGCACGACGCACCGCTTCGGCCACCGATCCGGCCACCGCGACATGATTGTCCTTGATCATCGCCGCATCCCACAGCCCCATGCGATGATTGGTCGCGCCGCCCATTCGCGTCGCGTATTTTTCGAGCAGTCTGAGCCCGGGAATGGTCTTGCGCGTGTCGAGCAGGATGGCGCCGGTCCCGGCGATCTTGTCGACATAGGCGCGGGTCATCGTGGCGATGCCCGACAGATGCTGGATCGTATTGAGCGCCGAACGTTCGGCGGTGAGCATCGCGCGCCCCATGCCTTCGAGGCGCATCAGGTCGGTACCGGCCGCGACCCGCTGGCCATCGGCAACCAGCCGCTCGATCGCCACATCGGGGTCGAGCGCACGAAAAAAGGCCTCGGCGATCGGCAGGCCGGCGACGACGGTCGCGTCGCGGCTGTCCATCACGCCGGTGAAGCGCGCCTCGGCAGGGATGACGGCAGCGGAGGTGATATCCCCGCCGTCGCCCAGATCCTCGGCGAGTGTGGCACGAACGAAGGCGGAGAGGTCGAAACCAGGCAGGTCGAACATGGTCATGCTGGTAGCGCGCCGTGATCGGGCGCGCGACCCCCTAATCGTCAGAAGGTCGCTGCCGAGACCACCGATAACGCGCCCGCCTGGCGTTTCTTCCCGATCGTGGCGAACCGCGCGTTGATCCATTTCCGCGCCGGAGTCTCGACCAGGAACAGGATAGCGATCGAGAGGACGAGATCGATCGGATATTGCAGCATCAGCAGCGACCGTCCGCCGGCGATCGTGCGCAGGGCGAAATTGACCGGCTCGTGGATGATGTAGAGGGCATAGCTCGCTGCGCCGAGCAGCATGAACGCGCGCGTGTTCATCAATCGCGTGAATGGCGCGCGCGGTGCGTTGACCAGGCCCAGGATGACCAGGGTCGCGAGGATCACGGCGCAAGCGGCCTGCAAGCCGAAGGCATCCTGACCGAGCACGAAGACGAACACGAGCAACGAAAGCTCGGGCGGGATCGGCAGCGCGCGAATGCCGCGGCGCGCCTGCCACTCGGCCAGCAACATGCCGGCGAAGAATTCGGGCAGACGCAGCACTGGCAGCGGAAGATAGTTCATCCAGGGGAAACGCTGCACCTCCGCGGGAGGGTCGACGCTGCCGGTGACGATGGCGAACACTGCCACCAGGGCGACGCCGGCGAACAGCAGGTAGCGCGGGGCGCGTTCGACCAGACCGCACAACAGCGGAAAGCAGAGATAGAAAAAGAACTCGACCGACAGCATCCATGCCGGCGGGTTCCAATTCTGCCATCCCCAGCTGTTGCCGAGCGTCGCCCAGCACTGCACCAGCACGAATTGCGGCAGGGCGCCCCAGGCCGCCACGGCATAAGCCGGCGCCATCAGCATCACGCCGATCAAGTAAACGGGATAGATCCGCGCGACTCGCGAGACGCCATAGCGCCGCCACGCTCCCTTCTCGCTCAGCCGCCCCCGATACAGCGTCTGCAGGATGAAGCCGGAGAGCACGAAGAAGAAACCCAACGCCATCTGGGCATGCAAGGCGGAATTGGCGAGCAGCTTGGGCGCCCAGGGCTGGGATGAAAGCCAGTTCGATCCCGAATGATGGAAGACTGTCGCGCCGACGGCGATGAACCTGATCCCCACCAGCGGCCGCAACACGGCCGTACGCGCTTCGCGATCGTCCACTCGTGGTTCCCCCCCGGCCCACACCAAGCACGAACAC
This sequence comes from Sphingomonas asaccharolytica NBRC 15499, assembly GCF_001598355.1. Taxonomy (GTDB): domain Bacteria; phylum Pseudomonadota; class Alphaproteobacteria; order Sphingomonadales; family Sphingomonadaceae; genus Sphingomonas; species Sphingomonas asaccharolytica. Next base: position 6,571 of record NZ_BCYU01000058.1, on the reverse strand, counting down.
GTGCCGGGCGCATTGACCGAGGTCAATGGCGAAGGCAGTTCAGGCGGACATTGGGGCTCAGCCGTCGCGGATGATCACGCCGCGGTCGCGCGCTTCATTTGCGCCCCAGGCATAGAGCGCCTCGAGCATCGGCCGTGCCGCCTCGCCTCGCGCGCTCAGGCGATAGGCACCGCGTTCGCCCGCGGCCTCGATGAAACCGAGTTCGGTCAGGTCAACGAGACGCTCGGTCAGCACTTTGTCGGCGATGCCCGGGATCAACCGCCGCAAATCGCCATAGCGCAACGGACCGTCCTTCAGCCGCGCGAGAATCACCGCCTTCCATTTGCCGCGCAACAAATCGATCGCGAACTCGGTGCCGCAGCCGGCGATGCGAGGGAGCGGGTTCACGCCACACACCCGATGGTGCGTTGAGCGGCGCGCCAGCCCCATCCTAACGCGATGATCCAAGGAGAAAGCATCATGAAGATCATCGCCTATGACCGGTTCAAGCCCGGGGTCACAATGGACGACGTCCAGCCGTACCTCAAGGACGAGGTGTCGAACGTCTGGCGGCTATGGAAGGCCGGCATCGTTCGCGAAAACTATGCCCGCGCCGATGAACCCGGCGTGGTGATCGTGTTCGAATGCGACACGGTCGACACATGCCGCCGCTATCTCGACGATTTTCCGCTATCGAAAGCGGGGTTGCTCGACTGGTTCACGATCGCGGTCGACGCGCCCTGGCCAATCGAAAATCTCTTTGCCGCCGGGCTCGATATCGGCGAACCTTTCGACCGGACGCTCGGGAGCAATGCATGAAGACGGTGGACGGCCTGGACTTGCCCGCGACGCTCGACGAATGGGCCGACCCGGCGCGGACGGCGTTGCTGGTCTATGACATGCAGATCGGTATCTGCCGTCAGGTCGAAAGCACGGTGATCATCGCCAATGTCCAACGCGTCCTGGCCGTCGCACGGGCAGCGGGCATGCGGACAATTTTCACGCGTCATTTGTCGCTGCCCAGGAAGCTGATGGGGCGGATGGCCTATCGCACCGCGATGGCGTGGCAGCGGACCGACGATCCGGACGCGGTCGAGCCGTGGTTCCTGCGCGACTCGCCCGGCTTCGCGATCACTCCCGAACTCACGCCGCGCGCGGACGAAGCGGTGTTCGACAAGATCACCATGTCGGCGTTCGAGGGCACGCCACTCGCCATTACCTTGCGCGATTGCGGCATCCAGGCGCTGGCGATTTGTGGCATCGCGATGGAAATCGGGATCGAACCGACTGTCCGCCACGCCGCCGACCTCGGCATCGTGCCGATCGTCATCGCCGACGCCTGCGGCCATGGCGATGCCGAGGCGGCGCGACGCTCGCTCGACCAGATGCGGTTCACCGGCGACGCGATCGTCACCGACGTCGCCGGCTTCTCTGCGGCGCTGTCGGCATGACCGCCTATATCGCCCTGCTCCGCGCGGTGAATGTCGGGGGGACCGGCAAACTGCCGATGACCGAATTGGCGGCAATGTGCGACGCGGCCGGGTTCGCCAAGGTGAAGACCTATATCGCCAGCGGCAATGTCGTCTTCACCTCGGGCAAGAGCGAGGCGGCGGTGAAGGCGGCGCTGGAAAAGGCGATGGAGAAATATGCCGGCAAAGCGGTCGGCGTGATGGTGCGCACCGCCGCCGAAATGGCCGCCGTGCGCGATGCCAATCCGTTCGCGGATGCACCGGGCAATCGCGTCGTCGCGACGTTCCTGGCCGAGGCGCCGGCGAAGGACGCGATCGAGCAGGCGACGAACGTCAATGGCGAGGAAATGGCGATCGGCAAGCGCGAAATCTACATCCGCTATACCGATCACGGCATGGCGGATTCGAAGCTCAAAATCCCCGGCGCGAAAACCGGCACCGCGCGCAACATGAACACCGTCGCCAAGCTGGCGGAGATGGCCGCCAAGCTTTAGACTCCCTCTCAACAATAGAGGGGATCATCATGCGCCGCACCGCCTTCCTGCTGCTTGCCGCCGCCGCCACGCTCGGCGCCTCCGTCCCAGCCGCGACGCCGGCCGTATCGAAAACGATCAGCGCCAACGCGCAGTTCGCGGCACTGTCGAAGCGCTATGTCGACAGCCTGGCGCGGTTCTCGCCGGTCGGCGGGACGCAGCTCGGCGATCATCGTTTCGACGACAAGCTGCCCGACATCACCGCGCGCGGCCGCGGCAAGCAGGCGGCATTCGATCAGGCGATGCTCGGCAACCTTGCCAGCATCGATTTCAAGGCGCTGAGCCGGGACAATCAGGTCGACCTCCTGTTGCTCAAGAACGCGCTCGATTACGAGCTCTGGGATATCCAGGTGCTCAAGAGCTGGTCGTGGAACGCGCAGAATTACAACGATGCCGCGGCCGGCGCGCTCTACACGCTTGCCGCGCGCGACTTCGCGCCCTGGCCCAAGCGGCTCAAGGCGGCGACCGCGCGGATGGAAGCGCTCCCCGCCTTCCTGCTCGAAACGCGGCGCCAGTTGATCGCGGCCAAGGTCCCGCAAATCTATGCGAGCACGGTGGCGAAGCAGAATTCGGGAATCGTCGAGATCGCCGAGGGCATGCTCGCGCCGCACGCCAGCGAGCTTGCGCCCGCCGACAAGGCGCGGTTCGATGCCGCGCTGAGCAAATTGAAGGCCGCGGTGGCCGATCAGCAGGTCTGGCTCGACAAGACATTGGTGCCCGCGGCCAAGGGCGATTTCCGCCTGGGGGCAAAGCTTTACGACCAGAAGATGAAGTTCGCTTTGGTGTCGACGATCTCGCGACCCGAGCTCAAGGCCAAGGCGACCGCCGCCGCAGCGGCGACGCGCGCCGAGATGTACCGGCTGGCCAAACAGGTGCTGGCGGGCAAGGCGAACGCCCCTGCCCTCCCCGCCAATCCGAGCCCCGACCAGCAGCAAAAGGCGATCGAGGCCGCGCTCGACCTGACCTATGCGCAGCGCCCGGCGCGCGACGGAGTCGAGGCCGCGGCCAAGGCGACCTTGGCCAGCGCGAGCGATTTCGTCCGGGCCAGGGGACTGGTGACGATGCCGACCGCGCCGGTCAGGATCATCACCATGCCCAAATTCCAGCAGGGCAATTCGGTGGCATATTGCGATTCACCCGGTCCGCTCGACAAGGGGCAGGACACGTTCTTCGCGATCTCGCCGATCCCCGACGACTGGAGCGACGCGCAGGCGACCTCGTTCCTGCGCGAATATAACAGCTACATGATCCACGACCTCAGCATCCATGAGGCGATGCCGGGGCATTGGCTGCAGATCGACCATTCGAACCAGGACAAATCGGTGCTGCGCGCGGTGCTGTCGTCGGGGCCGTTCGTCGAAGGCTGGGCAGTCTATGCCGAGGGGTTGATGGCCGATCAGGATTATCTGAACGGCGATCCGCTGTTCAAGCTGACCGTGCTCAAGATGCGGCTGCGCTCGATCACCAACACGCTGCTCGACATCGGCATCCAGACCGAAGGCATGACGCGCGACCAGGCGATGGACCTAATGATGAAGGGCGCATTTCAGCAGGAGCGCGAGGCGGCCGGCAAATGGGTCCGCGCGCAGCTCTCGTCGACGCAACTGCTCAGCTATTTCTCGGGCTATGAGGAGCATATGGCGATGCGCGAGGAAGCGAAGCGCCGCTGGGGCACGAAGTTCGACCTCAAGACCTATAACGACGCGGTCCTGGCGCACGGTTCGCCGCCGGGACGGTTCGTGCGGGAATTGGTGTTCGATATGCCGATCGAATGAGGGTTAGGTCGGAGGCAACGTTCAGTACGGCCCCGCCTGGAGCCGCTGCGAGATCCACCAGATATTGCCTTGCGGATCGCGCATCCCGCCCTGACGATCGCCATAGGTACGGTCGCCGACCTCCATCGACTGCACCCCGCCTGCCGCAACTGCCTGCGCCATCGTTGCGTCGGCATCGGCGACATAGATATAATAGGTGGCTTGGGTGGCGGGATTGTCGTCGGTCGCCTCACTGACCATAACCACGGTATCGTTGAAGCGGATCTGCGCGTTGGCGACAGTGCCGTCGGCGTTCGAATGGACGCCGATGATCTCTCCGCCAAGCGCGCTTTCGAGAAAGGTCACATAGGCCGCAGCGTCCGTCGCGAAGATATAGGGGAATATTGTCGTGAAACCCGGCGGCACGTGCATGGCATCCTCCCTCAGCGCCTGAGCCGCGCCCAGACGTAGCCCTTTGCGGTCACCTCGCCAGGTCAGACCAGAACCTTATGTGGCGATAGGCCGCATCTTCGAGCGACGACCATCCGCCGAATTCGTTTTGGAAATAGTGATCGAGGTTAGCGCCGTAATAGATGATGTCGGTCTGGTAGATCGAGAAGACGGGATTTCCCGACGTGTTTGGCTCGGCCGGAAGATAGCGATGTCCGATAAGGGGTATCAATTTGGGTGCCTTGCCGACCTCGATCCTCGCGACTTCCCGCCGCTCTTCCTCACGCTGTGGGCACTCCCCCCATTCCGCTAGCCAAAAGCCGTTCTGCTCGATGTCGAAAAGGGTCCCCTCGAGCGGCCAGGCAAGCGCGTCTCGAATTCGCTCGTGCTCGGTCCGCCAGTCATAACCTTCAACCGGGCGGCGATCGCATAACAGGCCAATCAGGTCCGGCGGAAAGACCAGGTCAAACTCTTCCTGTGCGCGATCCAGCTCTTCTCTCGAATAGCCGGCCGCCCACATGGTCAATCCCCCGTCACCTTCGCCGGCCCGAGGTCGCCCATCCCCACCGTCGCCGAGGCCATGCTCAGCATCGCGTCGAGGCTCTTCTTGGCCTTGAGGCGAAGCTCTTCCTCCATCTCGATCCGCGGCTCGAGGTCGCGCAGCGCGACGTAGAGTTTCTCCATCGTGTTGAGCGCCATGTACGGGCAGATGTTGCAGTTGCAGTTTCCGTCCGCGCCCGGTGCGCCGATGAAATGCTTGTTGGGCAGCGCCTTTTCCATCTGGTGGATGATGTGCGGCTCGGTCGCGACGATCAGCGTGTCGCCTTCGAAATCCTGGGCATATTTGAGGATGCCGCTGGTCGAGCCGACATAATCGGCATGATCGAGGATGACCGCCGGGCATTCCGGGTGCGCGGCGACCGGGGCGCCGGGATGCTGCGCCTTGAGCTTGAGCAATTCGGTCTCGCTGAACGCCTCGTGGACGATGCACACGCCCGGCCACAGGATGAGGTCACGCCCGGTCTTGCGCGCAAGATAGCCGCCGAGATTGCGGTCGGGGCCGAAGATGATCTTCTGGTCCTTGGGGATCTGGCTGAGGATCTTTTCCGCCGACGAGCTGGTGACGATCACGTCGCTGAGCGCCTTCACCGCCGCCGAGCAGTTGATATAGGTCAACGCGATCGCGTCGGGATGCTGCGCGCGAAAGGCCGCGAACTGGTCGGGCGGGCAGCTGTCCTCCAGGCTGCAGCCGGCATTCATGTCGGGCAGCACGACGATCTTTTCGGGCGACAGGATCTTCGCCGTCTCCGCCATGAAGCGCACGCCGCAAAAGGCGATGACCTCGGCATCCGTCGCCTGCGCCTTGCGGCTGAGGTCGAGACTGTCGCCGACGAAATCGGCAATGTCCTGGATTTCCGGCTTTTGGTAATAATGCGCCAGGATGACGGCGTTGCGCTCCTTGCGCAGCCGGTCGATCTCGGCGCGCAGGTCGAGGCCGGTCAGATTGTGGCGCTGTTCCATCACTCGCTCCCGCTGGTGTCGGCGCTCACATGGCCCCGCGACGGGGATCGATCAACCCATCAGGTAATGCGTCAGGCTGAGCATCGGCGGACTAAAGGCGATCGGGCGCATCAACGCCACCACTATCGTGATCGCGCCGAACCCCCAGAAATATGCCGGATGCACCTTGCCGCGCGTGCGCAGGTCATAGAGCATCGCGACCGCGACATAGACCAGCATCACCGCCCAGATGCCCCAGAGGATCCATGTCCCCATGAGCGGCAGCGGCAACAGGCGCCCGACGCCCGGCGTCATCACCTGGATCGCGCCGCACAGCATCAGCCGGCGATGCCAGTCGGTCCGTCCTCGCATCGCCACGCCGGCGAGAGTCAGTCCGGCAAAGGTCAGCACGGTCAGCCAATCCATCACCAGGAAGACATTGGGTTCGAAGAACGGCGGAATACGGTGGTTGATTGCCGTCAGCGTATTCACGCTGAGCCCGACCAGCACCGTCCAGCCGACATAGACAGCGGCGACGCGGCCGAGCCGGCGGTGGAGCGTCAATTCCCCGCGCCAGATCAGGAAGTTCTGCGCCAGATAGATGCCGATCCAGCCCATGAACGTCAGGCCGTGGACGTGCACCCACCAGGGCGCGCCAAAGCTCGAGCGCCCCATAGCCAGCTGAAGCGAAAAGCCGCTGACAACGGTCGCCGCGATCACCAGCGCCATGACGAAGAAGAACAGGCGCTCCCGGACGAGCGGATGCATCTGCGTGTCGGCTGTAGTGGCCATGATTTCCCCCCGGAAAATGTTGGCGGGGATTTAGCAGTATTGCTGTCGATGCACTAGGGAGAGAGCGAGAGCGGTCTGAGAATTCCTCCCCGGC
>NZ_BCYU01000057.1 GCF_001598355.1 Sphingomonas asaccharolytica NBRC 15499 | reverse complement strand
AAGGCGGGGACCCATCTCCCAAACTAGCAACGCATCGCGCCGGCCGTACCTGTTGCAAGCGCAAGTGATGGGTCCCCGCTTTCGCGGGGATGACGTTGGTTAGACGCCTTACTTCTTCAGCGCTTTCGCCATGTTGAGGTGATCTTGCACCTTAGGCGCAATTTCGCCCGCGGCGGTCTTCAGGCTCGGCGTGTCGCCCTTGTCGGCATAGCCTTTCATCAGCGACAGCGCGTCCTCGTGCGCGGAAATCTGGCCGTCGACATAGGCCTTGTCGAAATCCTTGCCCTTCAGCTTGCCGAGGTCGTCGAGCTTCGACTGCTGGTCGGCGGTGAGCGTGGGATCGGGCTTGATCTCGGGCGTCGCCTTGGCGGCGGCGGCCTTGATCTTGGCGGTCGATCCGGTGTGCGCTTCGATCATCGTTGCGGCGAATTTCTTGACGTCGGCCGAGTCGGCGTTGGTCTTGGCCAGCTTGGCCGCCGCGATCTCGAACGCGTCGCTCTTCGCCGCCTTGTCGGCGAATTCCTGACCGGTCGGGGTCGGGTTGAGCGCGTTGCCGGCGGCGTCGAGGGCATTGCCGGTCGCGTTGCCCGCGGCGCCGATCGCAGTGTCGGTGGTGTTGGTTACATCGCTGCCGATCTCGCTGACCGTGTTGGTGGTCGTGTCCTGGGTCTTTTGCGAGCAGGCGCCCAGGGCGGCGACAAGCGCGATCGCGCCGAAACGGAGTGTGACGTTCATGATATTCTCTCCTTCGAGCAGCAGAAACGCCGAGCCTGGGGAGGACGTTCCAGCGTCCAATGCTCAGAAGGGGATACTGGGCAGGTCGAGCCCCTGCTCGCGCGCGCAGTCGATCGCGATGTCGTAGCCGGCGTCGGCATGGCGCATCACGCCGGTCGCGGGGTCGTTCCACAGCACGCGCTCGAGCCGTTTCGCCGCCTCCGGCGTGCCATCGGCGACGATCACCATGCCGGCATGCTGCGAATAGCCCATACCGACGCCGCCGCCATGGTGTAGCGACACCCAGGTCGCACCGCTCGCGGTGTTGAGCAGGGCATTGAGCAGCGGCCAGTCGCTGACCGCGTCGGAGCCGTCGCGCATCGCCTCGGTCTCGCGATTGGGGCTGGCGACCGATCCCGAATCGAGATGATCGCGGCCGATCACCACCGGCGCCTTCAATTCGCCGCTGGCGACCATGCCGTTGAACGCTAGGCCGAGCCGGTGGCGGTCGCCCAGGCCGACCCAACAGATCCGCGCAGGCAGGCCCTGATAATGGATCCGCTCGCGCGCCATGTCGAGCCAGCGGTGGAGCGGCGCATTGTCGGGCAGCAGTTCCTTCACCTTGGCGTCGGTCTTGTAGATGTCCTCGGGATCGCCCGACAGCGCCACCCAGCGGAACGGGCCGATGCCGCGGCAGAACAGCGGGCGGATATAGGCCGGGACGAAGCCTGGAAAGTCGAAGGCATTGGCGACGCCTTCATCCTTGGCGACCTGGCGGATATTGTTGCCGTAATCGACCGTCGGCACCCCTGCCTTCTGGAAATCGAGCATGGCGCGAACGTGCGTCGCCATCGATGCCTTGGCGGCTTTCGCTACGCCGTCGGGATCGCGCTCGCGTCCTTCGAACCATTGGTCGAGCGTCCAGCCCTGCGGGAGGTAGCCATTGACCGGATCGTGCGCCGAAGTCTGGTCGGTCAGCAGATCGGGGCGGATGCCGCGACGGAACATCTCGGGCAACAGATCGGCGGCGTTGCCGAGCAGCCCGACCGAGACCGCCTTACCCTCGGCCTTCGCCCGATCGAGGATTGCCGTCGCCTCTTCGATCGTATCCGCCCTGTAATCGAGATAACCGGTCGACAAACGCATCTCGATCCGGCTCGGCTGGCATTCGATCGCCAGGCACGAGGCACCCGCCATCACTGCCGCGAGCGGCTGCGCGCCGCCCATTCCGCCAAGGCCCGCGGTCAGCAGCCAGCGACCGGTCAGATCGCCACCATAATGCTGGCGGCCCATCTCGACGAAGGTCTCGTAAGTGCCCTGAACGATGCCTTGGGTGCCGATATAGATCCACGAGCCCGCCGTCATCTGTCCGTACATCATCAGCCCGGCGCGATCGAGCTCGGCGAAATGCTCCCAGGTCGCCCAATGCGGGACGAGGTTGGAATTGGCGAGCAGCACGCGCGGTGCATTCTCGTGTGTGCGGAATACCCCGACCGGCTTGCCCGACTGGATCAGCAGCGTCTCGTCGCTCTCCAGCCGGCGCAAGGTCTCGACGATGCGGTCATAGCTTTCCCAATCGCGCGCGGCGCGGCCGATGCCGCCATAGACGACCAGTTCCTGCGGGTTCTCCGCTACGCGTGCGTCGAGATTGTTCATCAGCATGCGTAGTGGCGCCTCGGTCAGCCAGCTCTTGGCCAAGAGTTCGGTACCGGTCGCGGCCTGGATGTGACGCTGATTGTCGATGCGGGTCATGCTTGGTCCTTGGCGAAGGAAAGGGCGGCGGCGAGCACGCGGCCCAGATCGGTGCGGAGCGAGGCGGCGATTGCGGGGTCGTATTCGGGCGGCCAGTTGCCCTCGTCGGGTTCGCCTGCGGGCTCGCGAAGATAAGCGCGCATCGCGATCTCCATCTGGATGGCGTGGACGCCCTGATCGGGCTGGCCGTAATGGCGCGTCGTCCAGCCGCCGCGGAAACGGCCGTTGAGGACGTGGCTGCGGCTGGCGCATTGCGCGACCACGGCCTCGGTGAGCGCCGGATCACAGGTCGCGCCATTGTCGGTGCCGATGTTGAGCTCGGGCAATTCGCCGTCGAACAGTCGCGGGATGTGGCTGCGGATCGAATGGCAATCGTACAGCACGACGCGCGGGTGGAGCGCGCGGAGGCGAGCGATCTCGGCCTCGATCGAGGCGTGATAGGGGGCGAACCACGCCTCTCGGCGCGCGGCGACATCGGGTGCGGCGCCGTCGCGATAGAGCGGTTCGCCGTCGAAGGTTTCGGTCGGGCAGAGGCCGGTGGTCGCCTGCCCGGGATAAAGGGATGCGCCCGAGGGGTCGCGGTTGCAGTCGATCACGCTGCGCGAGACGTCGGTCCAGATGAGGGTCGCGGGGAAAAGCCCCTCGTACAGCGTGCGGATATGCCAGTCGGCATCGCGGATCGCCCACCAGCGCGAGCGGAAATCGGGAAGGAGGTCGGCCGGGATCTCGGTGCCGCCGTGTGGAAAGGTGAGGATTAGCGGGAGGTTGCCGCGGCGGACGTGGAGCCAGGTCATGCGGGGTTTCCTGCGCTAACCCCAACTCCCAACGTCATCCCGGCCTTGTGCCGGGATCCACCGTGCCGCGGACCCCGGACAAGGGGCTCAAGCTTCGCGCTCTGTTGCGCAGTGGACCCCGGCACAAGGCCGGGGTGACGGGTAAGGAGGAGGTGCGCGCTCACCCCACCACCCCCGGCAATTCCCCCACCGCCACCAACAGCCGCTTCGACCGCACCAACTCCGTCGCGATCGCCATGTCCGGCGCCATGTGCCGGTCGTCGGTCAGCATCGGTACCCGTTCCCGCAGCAGGCGGCGGACATGTTCGACCGGCTCGCTCGACAGCATCGGCGCGTGGAAATCGCAGCCTTGCGCCCCCGCCAGGAATTCGATCCCCAACACCGCGTCGACATTCGCCGCCATCTCGATCAGCCGACGCGCGCCATGCGCTGCCATCGACACATGATCCTCCTGATTGGCCGAGGTCGGGATCGAATCGACGCTGGCGGGGGTCGCGCGTTGCTTGTTCTCGGACACCAAAGCGGCGGCGGTCACTTGCGGGATCATGAAGCCCGAATTGAGTCCGGGTTTCGGCGTCAGGAACGCCGGCAATCCCGACAAGGCCGGATCGACCAGCATCGCGACGCGGCGTTCGGCGAGACTGCCGATCTCGCAGATGGCCAGCGCGATCATGTCGGCGGCGAAGGCTACGGGCTCGGCGTGGAAATTGCCGCCCGACAGTGCTTCGTCGGTTTCGGGGAAGATCAGCGGATTGTCCGACACGCCATTGGCCTCGGTCACCAAGGTCTCGCCGGCCTGGCGCAGGATGGTCAGCGCGGCGCCCATCACTTGCGGCTGGCAGCGCAGGCAATAGGGGTCCTGCACGCGCGTATCGCCTTCGCGGTGCGAGGCGCGGATCGCCGAGCCTTCCATCATCCGGCGCAGCGCGTCCGCCGTCTCGATTTGGCCTTTGTGGCCGCGTAGCGCGTGGATGCGGTGATCGAACGGTGCGTCGGAGCCCTTGGCGGCCTCGGTCGACAGGATGCCGGTGACCAGCGCGACGCGATACAGCCGCTCGGCCTCGAACAAGGCGGCGAGCGCATACGCGGTCGAGAATTGCGTGCCGTTGAGCAGCGCGAGCCCTTCCTTGGGCCCCAAGACGAGCGGCGCGAGCCCCGCCTGTGACAGGGCGTCGGTCGCGGGCAGGCGCTGGTCGCCGAGGAAGATCTCGCCGACGCCGATCATCGCCGCCGTCATGTGCGAGAGCGGGGCGAGGTCGCCCGACGCGCCGACCGACCCTTGCGCGGGCACCACCGGCACTAGCCCCTTGGCCAGCATCGCCTCGAGTAATTCTACCGTCGCTGGCGCGACCCCTGATGCACCGCGCGCCAAGCTGGCGAGCTTCAGCGCCATCATCAGCCGCGCGATCGGCACCGGCATCGGATCGCCGACGCCGGCGGCATGGCTCAGCACGATATTGCGCTGAAGCGTCGCCAGATCCTTGTCGCCGATCTTGACGCTGGCGAGCTTTCCGAAGCCGGTGTTGATGCCATAGACCGGCTCGTGCCGCGCCAGGATGCGTCCCACCGCCGCCGCGCTCTCGGCGATCGCCGGGCGGCAGGCCGGATCGAGCACCGGCACTGCGCCTTCGTAGATCGCTTGCCACGTCGAATAGGGGACGGCACCGGGAGTCAGCTGCATTCGCCGTCCTTCACGCGTAGATGGAGAGGGTTGAAGCCGATCCGATAGACCAGCTCGGCCGGCTCGGAGATGTCCCACACCGCCAGGTCACAGGCCTTGCCGGGTTCTAGCGTGCCGATCTCGTCCGCGAGACCGAGCGCTCGGGCCGCGTTGACCGTCACGCCGCGCAACGCCTCGGTCACGGTCAGCCGGAACAGCGTCGCCGCCATGTTGAGCATCAGCAACAACGAGGTGGTCGGCGAGGTCCCGGGATTGCAATCGGTAGCGATCGCAATCGGGACCTGGTGCGCGCGGAACAGGTCGACCGGCGGCAGCTTGGTCTCGCGCATGAAATAGAAAGCGCCGGGCAGCAGCACCGCGACCGTTCCCGCCGCCGCCATCGCCCGCGCATCCGCCTCATCGGCATATTCGAGGTGATCGGCCGACAGCGCGCCGAAGCTCGCCGCCAGGCTGGCGCCATGCAGCGCCGACAATTGCTCGGCATGGAGCTTGACCGGCAAGCCGGCCTGCCGTGCCGCCGTTAGCACGCACCCGGTTTGCTCGGGCGTGAACCCGATGCCCTCGCAAAACGCGTCGACCGCATCGGCGAGGCCCTGCGCGGCGGGGATCATCTCGTTGGTGACTAAAGTGACGTAGTCATCCGGCCGGCCTGCATATTCAGGCGGCAGCGCATGCGCGCCGAGCAACGTCGTCGCGACGCGCACCGACCGCTCATCGCCCAGCGACCGCGCCGCGCGCAGCATCTTGAGTTCGTCGGCGACGGTCAGGCCATAACCCGATTTCACTTCGATCGTCGTCACGCCCTCGGCAAGCAAGGCGTCGAGCCGGGGCAGAGCGGTCGCGACCAGATCTGCCTCGCTAGCCGCCCGCGTGGCGCGCATCGTCGACACGATGCCGCCGCCGGCGCGCGCGATCTCTTCATAGGACGCGCCGTCGAGCCGCATCGCCCATTCGCCCGAACGGTCGCCGGCATGGACCAGATGCGTGTGGCAATCGACCAATCCCGGGGTGACCCAGCGCCCGCCGCAATCCACGATCTCGCCGGCCGCCGCGGGCGCATCGGCACGCGGGCCGGCGTAGGTGATCACGCCATCGCGGCTCGCGACCACGCCATCCTCGACCACGCCCAGCCCATCGCCGGCCATGGTCGCGAGTCGGGCATTGGTCCAGGTCCGTTCCATGACCTCCATCCTTGCCCGCGCGCATTATTATGTCTAGACATAATCGACAGGAGGACCCGATGCCGTATCTCTGGTTCGAACGCGCATTGCTGCCGGATGGCTGGGCCGAACGGGTCCGCATCGCGATCGATGGGGCGACCATTGCTGCCATCGACACCGGCGTCATGCCGCAGCCCGGCGATCAGCGTCATGGCGCGGCGCTGCCCGGCCTGTGCAACGTCCACAGCCACGGCTTTCAGCGCGGCATGGCCGGTCTCTCGGAGCGCCGCGGTCGCCCCGACGACGATTTCTGGAGCTGGCGCGAAGTGATGTATCGCTTCCTCGACCGCCTGACTCCCGACGACATCGTCGCGATCACTGCCCAGGCCTATGTCGAGATGTTGGAGAGCGGGTTCACTCGTGTCGGCGAGTTCCATTACCTCCATAACGATGTCGACGGCGCCCGCTATGCCGACCTAGCCGAGACCGCGGGGGCGATCGTCGCGGCGGCGGAAACGACAGGCGTCGGCCTGACCCTGCTGCCCGTCTTCTATGCGCATGCCGATTTCGGCGGCGCTCCGCCCGCGCCGGGCCAGCGCCGCTTCATCTCGGATGTCGACAGGTTCGCCCGATTGGTCGAGGCGAGCCGCGCCAAATTGCCCGCCGACGCCGTGCTAGGCATCGCGCCGCATTCATTGCGTGCGGTCACCCCTGAGGAGCTCGCCGCGATTTTACCGCTCGCCAAAGACGGCCCGCTCCACATCCACGCCGCCGAACAGGTCCGCGAAGTCGAGGCCTGCGTCGCCTGGAGCGGCGCGCGTCCGGTCGAATGGTTGCTCGACAATGCCGAGGTCGACGCGCGCTGGTGCCTGATCCACTCGACTCATGTCGACGCCAGGGAAGCCACGCGGCTCGCGGCGAGCGGCGCGGTCGCCGGCCTGTGTCCGGTAACCGAAGCCAATCTCGGCGACGGCGTCTTCCCCGCGGTCGATTACCTCGCCGCAGGCGGACGGTTCGGCGTCGGCACCGATTCGAACATCCTGATCGACGCCGCGAGCGAACTCCGCGCCATCGAATATTCGCAGCGACTGACGCTCCGCAAACGTGCGCTGCTGGTCGATGGGGTCGAACCCTCGGTCGGCGCGACCTTGTTCGCCAAGGCGCAGGCCGGCGGCGCACAGGCGCTCGGCGCGACCAGCGGCATCGCCGTGGGGAATGCCGCCGACGTGGTCTCGCTCGACCTCCAGCACCCTGCCCTGGTCGGCGCCGGCACCGATTTGCTCGACCGCTGGATTTTCGCCGCGCGGCCGGGCGCGATCGACTCGGTCTGGCGCGGGGGCCGCAAGCTGGTCGGCCACGGCCGCCACATCGCCGCCGATACGATCGCCGATCGCTATCGCCGCACGGTCACCGCCTTGCTGGCATGACGGTCGAGGCGCGCATCCGCCGGGATATCGAGGCTCGCATCCATTCGGGCGAATGGCGGCCTGGCCACCGCATCCCCTTCGAACACGAACTCGTCGCGACTTATGGTTGCGCCCGCGCGACGGTCAGCAAGGCGCTGGGCGGTCTCGCCAGGGACGGCCTGATCGAGCGTCGCCGCAAGGCCGGCTCGTTCGTCGCGCACCCGCAGGCCCATTCGGCGGTGCTCGAAGTCCCCGATCTCGCGCAGGTCATCGCTTCGCGGGGGGAGGAATATCGCTGGCAGCTGACCAATCGCCGCGCGGCGGACAGCGCCGGCGAGGTCCCGCTACCGGCGCTGCTGGTCGAGGGCATGCATTTTGGTGGCGGCGAACCCTTCGCGCTCGAACGCCGCCTGATCGCGCTCGCGGCGGTCCCCGACGCGGCGAACGAAAGCTTCGCGGACGAAGCCCCCGGCACTTGGCTCCTCCACCACGTCCCCTGGACCGCCGCGCGCCACCGCATCCGCGCGGTCGAGGCAACGGCGGCCGAGGCGAAAGCGCTGGCGCTGCGACCGCGAGGTGCATGCCTGGAACTGGAGCGGATGACATGGCGCGCCGGCGAGGTGGTGACCCATGTACGGCAATTATTTCGCGGTGATCGCTTCGATCTTGTCGCCGAATTCAGGCCCTGAACGGGTCAAGTTCGCGGGACCGGAGAAAAATGGTGCTGCCGGTGAGGATTGAACTCACGACCTCAGCCTTACCAAGGATGCGCTCTACCACTGAGCTACGGCAGCACTCACGCGAGACCAAAGGCCCCGACGGAGGCGCGCCTATGTCCGTCGACCCGGATATTGTCAAGGCGCGGTCGGCGGGTTTAGGTGAATCCCGCCATGACCGCCAAGAACGACAAACCGGACCGCACCGCCCGCCTCGCCGAGCAATTGCGCGCCAATCTGCGCCGGCGCAAGACGCAGGCGCGCGAGGGTGCAGCCGTGGAAACCACGAAAGGCGATGACGCGGACCGCGCGGACGATTAAGCAGCAGCGCCATGCACCGTCCCAAACTGTCGATCGTCGTCCCCTGTTATAACGAGGCGCTGACCCTCGAAACGCTCCACGGCCGCGTCACCGCCGCCGCCAAGGCGGAGGTCGGCGAGGATTACGAACTCGTCCTGATCAACGACGGATCTAAGGACGACAGCTGGTCGATCATGCGCCGGCTGTCGCAAAGCGATCCGCGACTGGTCGCGATCAACCTGTCGCGCAATCACGGCCACCAGCTCGCGCTGACCGCCGGGCTCGATCTGTGCGCGGGCCAGCAAATCCTGATCATCGACGCCGATCTGCAGGATCCGCCCGAATTGCTAGGCGACATGCGCAGGATGATGGCCGCCGAGGATGCCGACGTCGTCTATGCCGTGCGCCGCAAGCGCGAGGGCGAGACCTTGTTCAAAAAAGCGACCGCCGCGGCTTTCTATCGCCTGCTCGATCGCGTCACCGATACGCCGATCCCGCTCGACACCGGCGATTTCCGGCTGATGTCGCGCCGCGCGCTCGACGCGTTCCTGTCATTGCCCGAACAGGCGCGCTTCATTCGCGGCATGGTCGCGTGGATCGGCTTCCGCCAGGTGCCGTTCCCTTATGACCGCGCCGAGCGCTTCGCCGGCGAAACCAATTATCCGCTGTCGAAGATGCTGCGTCTCGCGTTCGATGCGATGACCGGCTTTTCGACCAAGCCGCTGACCTTCGCCAGCCATGTCGGCCTCGCGCTGACCGGGGCGTCGTTCCTGTTGCTGATCTATATCGCGTTTGGATTCTTCTCAGGGAGCGCGGTGCCGGGCTGGACGAGCCTAGCGTTCATCGTCGTGCTGCTCGGCGCGGTGCAGATGTTCGTGCTCGGGATGATCGGCGAGTATCTCGGGCGGCTGTACGTCGAGTCGAAGCGGCGGCCGCTCTACCTGGTGTCCGATGTCGCGGGGCCAGTGCAGGGCAAGGCGACGTTGGGCTATCGCGCCGAGGATCGCGAGACGCCATTCCCCTCCCGTTTACGGGAGGGGCTAGGGGAGGGCGTGCCGCCCACTCCCCACGCCAAGGCCGCCGAATAACAGGCCCTCCCCCGACCCCGCACTGAGTGAACGATGCCCCGCATCGTTCAGGCCATGCCGGGGGCATGGCCGACCCTGCGCGCGCAAGCGGGAGGGGAGAGTCAGCTCTTCGGCACCGCCAGGGTCAGGATCGACACACCCGGCGTCATCGGCACTCGTCCGACCATGTGACGTTCGAGCCGGAAGATCGTCTCGAACAATTTGTTGACCGGGCCCGGCGGTGGCGAATCGTCGCTGTCGTCGCGGCCGGTCATCCTGCCGGCAACACGCGCGGCGGCGGCGAGCGGGAACAGCAGCGAATTGAAATAGCCGAACTTGCGCGTCTCCAGCCCGGCCGCGTCGATCGCCTTTTTCAGGCTGGCCTTAGAATAACGGCGATGATGATGATTCACCACGTCGTGCGCCGACCACATCCATTGATGCGCGGGCACGGCGATCAGGATCTTGCCGCCGGGCTTCAGGCACTCCTTCATCGCGCGCAACGCGGCGACATCGTCGTCGATATGCTCGACCACGTCGAGCACCGCGATCATGTCGTACGCGCCGCGCTCGATCCCCGGCAGCGTCGGCAGCGGCGCGTCGCTGACCGGCTTGTTGAGCCGTTTGCTGGCGATCGCCGCGGCGGCGGGGTCGATCTCGATCGCGTCGACGTCGCCGAATTGCTGGAGCATCGCGAGGTTGTGCCCGGTGCCGCACCCGATCTCTAGGATGCGCGCCTGCTTGGGCAAATCGGCATAGCGCGCGACATAATCGTGCAAGATGTCGCGGCGCGCGACATACCACCAATGCGACGAATCATGCTCCGCCATGCGGTCGTAAACGATACGGTCCATTAGGCGAACACCAACCAGCGATTGAGGATGAAGGTGAAGATCGTCGCCAGCGCGATCGCCGGCAAAAGCGGCGCCCAGGCCGGATAGCCGAGCAACGCGGTGCCGACCCAGGTGATCACGGCATTGAGCCCCATGCCCGACGCCTGCACCATGACGAATTTGACCTGCTGCGTGCCGCCCGGCTGGCGTGTGCCATGTCCCTTGAAGCTCCAGCGGCTGTGCAGGAAGAAGCCGGCGGTCACCGCGACGGCGAAGGCGAAGGGGACGGCATAGACCGCCTGTGCGCCGCGAAACACCCAAATGGTAAGCGGCAGATAGACCGCCGAATAGATCAGCGTCGATATCCCGCCGGCAACGCCGAAGCGCACCAGCTGGCCCATCAGCCCGCTTTCTCGCCACGTATCGATTTGTTTGAGAATTGCCGTCACACGCTTGCCCCGGGAGTGCGCGCCGCCGTAATGCGCATCCAGGCGCGAGGGAAGCATTTTGAGCAAGATCGAAAGCTGGTGGTCCGATCTGGTCGTTGAACTCGACCGGCACTGGATCAAATACGCGCTGCTCGCCTGGTTCATCGTCAGCCTGTGGTATGTCATCACCGCCTGGCCGCAGGTCCGGTCGCTGGGGCTCGGCGATACCGACGACAATATGCGGCTGATGCAGGTCCGCGCGCTGCTCAACGGGCAGGATTGGTACGATCTGCGAGATTACTATCTCAACCCGCCGGGCGGCTTCGATATCCATTGGAGCCGCATCGTCGACTTGCCGATCGCCGGGCTGATCCTGATCCTGCGGCCGTTCATCGGCACGCCCTGGGCCGAGCGGGTGGCGTGCGGCATCGCGCCGCTGTTGCCGCTGTCGATCGCGTTTATCGGCCTGGGCGCCACGGTCCGCCGGCTGGTCAGCCCGCACGCCTGGCCGCTGGCGATGGCTTTGCTGGTCTGTGCGTGCACGCCGACGATGCTGATGTTCGCGCCCGATCGCATCGATCATCACGGCTGGCAGCTGGCGATGCTCAGCCTGACCGTCGCCGGATTGTGCGATCCCAAAGGCGCGCGCGGCGGGGTGATCGTTGGGCTGGCGAGCGCGGTCAGCCTCTCGATCGGTCTGGAAATGCTGCCTTACGCCGCGATGGCGGGCGCGATCATCGCGCTGCAATGGATCTGGGATCGCGGCGAGGCGCGGCGGGTTGCTGCCTATGGCGTCAGTCTGGCGAGCGGCACCGCGCTCGGCTACGGCGCGTTCGCGTCCTATGCCAATTCGGTGATGCGCTGCGACGCGCTGACGCCGGTCTATTTGACCGTGATGCTGGTGGCGGGCGGCTTGCTGTTCGTCCTGGCGTGGTTGAGCCCGGCGTCGCGCTGGGCGCGGCTCGGCCTTGCCGTCGCTGCCGGGGCGGTGATCGTCGCCGGGTTCGCCTGGCTGTTCCCGCAATGTCTGGGGCGCCCCGAACAGGTATCGCCCGAATTGGTGAAAAATTGGCTCGACAATGTGCGCGAGGCGAAGCCGATCTACCAGCATCCCTTCCGCCAGGCGTTCCCGATCGTCACCTTGCCGATCATCGGCCTGCTCGGCGCGGCGATCGCCACCAAGCGCGCCATCGACGGTCGCGCAGCCAACATGGTCGGCTGGTCGGCAGTGACGTTGTTCACTTTGTTCGCCTGCCTGATGCTATTGTGGCAGACGCGCGCCGGGCCGGCGGCGCAATTGCTGGCGGTGCCGGGTGCGGCGGCGTTGATCTGGATCGCGGTGCCGTTGCTGCTCGACAGCCCCAACATGCTGGTCCGCGTGCTCGGCCCGGTCGCGGTGGTATTGATCGCCTCCGGCATGTTCAGCGGCCTCTCGCTCAAATTCCTGCCGATCGACAAGCCCGACGCGCGGATGACGACGATCAATCGCGCCAGCGCGCGATGTCCCTCCTTCGCCAGCCTCGCGCCGCTCGACCGATATCCGAGCGCGACGATCTTCAGCTTCGTCGATCTCGGGCCAAGGATCATCGTCGTCACGCATCACAAGGCGGTGGCTGGGCCGTATCACCGCAATGGCGACGCGATTCTGGACGTCCAGCACGCCTTCGGCGGATCGCCCGACCAGTTCCGCGCGATCGCCAAGAAGCATGGCGCGACGTTGCTGCTGATCTGCCCAAATATGGCCGAATCGACGATCTATCGGGTGCGCAATCCGGGTGGGTTCTATGACCGGATGGCCAAGGGCGAGAGCTTCGTGTTTCTCGAGCCGTTGCCGTTGCCGAAGAACTCGCCGCTGCGGCTGTTCAGGATCAACTAACCTGCGTCACCTCAGCGAAAATAACGCCGTCACGCCAGCGTTAGCTGGGGTCTCTGGAGATGGAGCAATGCGGTTTGAGACCCCAGCTTTCGCTGTGGTGACGGTGGGGCGCTGGGTGACGGTTGAGGTCGGGGCGACGGGTTAGATCAGCCCCAGGCTGATCCGGATTCCGTCGATCACGAACTGCACCGCCAGCGCGCCAAGCAGCACGCCCAGGATGCGCGTGATGACGGCCTCGATCCGAGCGCCGAGCAACCGCATCAACGGACCGGCCGCCAACAACGCCGCCAGGGTCAGCGCCAGGATCGTCGCCAGCGCAGCGAGCACTATCGCGACTTTCTCGAGGCCGTGATTGCGGCTCATCATCAGCATGACCGAGGCGATCGACCCTGGCCCGGCGATCATCGGCATCGCCATCGGGAAGATCGAGACATCCTCGACCTCAGGCGTCTGTGCGACCTTGGCGGCGCGGTCCTCGCGGCGTTCGGTGCGCTTCTCGAATACCATTTCGAGCGCGATCAGGAACAGCATGATCCCGCCGGCGATGCGGAAGGCCGCCAGGCTGACGCCCAGCGCCTTGAGCATCGCCTCGCCGACCGCGGCGAACACGAACAGGATGATCGCGGCGACGACTACGGCGCGGATCGCCATCGAACGGCGATGCGCCGGCGTCGCGCCATGCGTCAGCCCGGCATAGATCGGCGCGCAGCCGGGCGGATCGATGACGACGAAAAAAGTGACGAGCGCCGAGAGGTAGAGCTCGATCATCCCGCAGCGGTCCGGTCGGCGATGACCTGCTTCATCCGGCGACCGTCCCAAAGCCACACGTCCAGGCTTTGCCCGCCATCCGGGGCGACGTGCCAGCGCCATGCGAGCGTGCGATCATCGGACTGGCCTTCGCCGGTCTCGCCATCGCGATAGCGTACTGCCGCCACGGTCGTCGGTCGGCCGTTGCACGATGCCCGCGTCACGCGCGGACGCTCGCCGGCGGCGCGCGGGCTAGCCAAGGCATCGCCTCTATCGACCAGCCATTTCCACCCGCCACCTGGCCGTCGCGCCCAGATCGTCGAGAAATAGCCCGCGGCCTTGGCCCAGCCCCGAATCCAGGGCCCCGTATTGGCCGCATATCCGCCGTCGCAGGACACGAAGCTGTCGGCGGCCCACCACATGACCGAGTTGGAAGGGTCCTTGCGATCCTTCAGCCAGATTTGCGCCTTGGTTGGCTGCGGCAGGAACATCACCGCCTCGTCATCCGCCCAGCGGCGAAAGGCCGTCCACTGACCGTCGGTCTGCGCATCACGCGCAAAGGATCGTTCAGCCTCGGCCGCGCTGCGCGGCGCGTCGCCCGATGCCGCCAGCATCAGCAGCAACGGGATCACAGCGCGTCCTTGTCGTACGCCACGCCCGCCCGGCGGTGCGCGGACACCAACGTATTCCTAAGCAGCACCGCGATCGTCATCGGCCCGACGCCGCCCGGGACCGGGGTGACCGCGCCCGCGACGCTGAGCGCGCCGGCAAAGTCGACATCGCCGACCAGGCCCCGTTCGGTGCGGTTGATGCCGACATCGATCACGCAAGCGCCCGGCTTGATCCACTCGCCCTTGACCATTGCCGGCCGGCCGACCGCCGCCACGACGATATCGGCGCGCTTGACCACGCTCGACAGGTCCTTGGTCTTCGAGTGCGCCACGGTGACAGTGCAACTTTCCTGAATGAGGAGTTGCGCCATCGGCTTGCCGACGATGTTCGACCGCCCAATCACCACCGCATCCAGCCCGGCGAGATCGCCCAATTGATCCTTCAGCAGCATCAGGCAGCCAAGCGGCGTGCAGGGCACGAAGCCATGGAGCCCCGTCGCCAGCCGCCCCGCGTTGACCGGGTGGAAGCCGTCGACATCCTTGTCGGGGTCGATCCGCGTGATCACTGCCCGCTCGTCGATATGGCCGGGCAGGGGCAGCTGGACCAGGATGCCGTCGACCGCTGGGTCGGCATTGAGTCTGTCGACCAGCGCGATCAGATCGGCCTGCGATGTGTCGGCGGGAAGCTTGTGCTCGAAGCTTTCCATCCCCGCGCCGATGGTCGCCTTGTGCTTGTTGCGGACATAGACCGCCGAGGCGGGATCTTCGCCCACCAGCACCACTGCCAGCCCGGGGGCGCGGCCCGCGGCGGCGCGAAAGCTCGCGACCTGTTGCGCCACGCGCTCGCGCAATCCTTGCGCGAACGCTTTGCCATCGATGATGCTCGCCGTCATGGCTCGGCCTGATAGAGCGCGGCGGCGATCTTCGCCAGCGCCTCGGCGTCTCCGGCGATCGCCAGCCGCTTCAATCTGGCGTGATCGCCGGCGATCAGCCGCACGTCGCGCTTGGCCACTCCGAAATGCCTGGCCGCGAGATGGATCAGCGCGGCGTTGGCGGCGCCGTCGACCGGCGGCGCGTTGAGCCGCGCCACGGCATGGCCGGGACCCGGCGATAATTCATTGCGCGACGATCGCGGCGTCACGCGCACCGCGATCTCGATCCCGTCCTGTGTCGCGCGCCAGCCGCTCAGAGCGCGCCCGCGCCCACCCACCACAAGGCCAGCCGCCCGATCGCGATCTGGAGGCACCAGATGATCAGCAGCACGACCAGTGGCGACAGATCGAGCGCGCCGAAATCGGGCAGGATGCGCCGGATCGGCCGATAGAAAGGCTCGGTGATCCGATCGAGCGCCGTCCATATCGCGCGCACGGTATCGTTGTGCGTGTTGATGACGTTGAACGAAATGAGCCAGGACAGGATCGCCTGGATGATGATGATCCACTGCGCGACGGTCAGCAGGACCTGCAGGATACTGAGGATGGTAATCAAGTTTGTCTCCGGACGTGCGGCCCCGTCCGGATCGATATAGGAACGAATCGGTCGCGAACAGCCCTTGGAACGTGATGACGGAGCAAACTCACGCCATCACGCTCTAGGCGCGCACCAGCGTGCCGGCGCCGCGCCGGGTGAAGATTTCGAGCAGCATGCCGTGCGGCACCCGGCCGTCCAGGATGACCGCCGCTTCGACCCCGGCCTCGACCGCGGCGACGCAGGTATCGACCTTGGGGATCATCCCGCCGGAGATGGTGCCGTCATCCTTCATCGCCTCGATCGCCGCGCGGTCGAGGTCGGTCTGGAGCTCGCCCGCCTTGTTGAGCACGCCGGCGACATCGGTCAGCAGGAAGAAGCGCGTGGCGCCCAGCGCCCCGGCGATCGCGCCCGCCATCGTGTCGGCGTTGATATTATAGGTTTCGCCGTCCGCGCCCAGCGCGACGGGTGCGACGATCGGGATGAAGCCGTCGCGCGCCAGGTTCTTGAGGATCGAGGGATCGACCTTCACCGGCTCGCCGACGAAGCCGAGGTCGACATGGCGTTCGATCCCAGAATTGCGGTCGGGTTCGGTGCGAGTGACCTTTTTGGCGATCACCAGATTGGCGTCCTTGCCCGAAATGCCGACTGCGCGGCCGCCCAGCGCGGCGATCCAGCCGACGATTTCCTTGTTGATCTTGCCGGCCAGGACCATCTCGGCAACCTCGGCAGTGGCGGCATCGGTGACGCGCAGCCCCCCGATGAATTCCGATTCGACCCCCAGCCGCTTAAGCATCGCCCCGATCTGCGGGCCGCCGCCATGGACGACGACCGGGTTGATCCCGACCGCCTTGAGCAGCACCACGTCCTCGGCGAAGTCGCGCTGCGCCTCGGGATCGCCCATCGCATGGCCGCCGTATTTGATGACGAAGGTCTGCCCCGCGTAGCGCTGCATGTACGGCAGCGCCTCGACGAGCGTTTCGGCCTTGGCGAGCAATTGGGGCGAGGGGCTATGGTCGGTCATGGGCGCGCCATACTCATTCCGTCACCGCAGCGAAAGAATATCAGGCGGCTCGTGTCTCGGACGATCTAGGCGTGGATGTCACGCTCAATCGGATCTAGTTCGAGCGACGGAGAGAGATGCCAGCTTCCGCCGGTAGGGCAGCGCCAAGTGGATCGATCCGACCATCCCACATCCGCAATTCGTCATGCCGGGCTTGTCCCGGCATCCACCGGGCACCGCGCCCTAGCGCTCAAGCCTCTTGCTTCTCGGGTGGCGGCACGGTGGACCCCGGCACAAGGCCGGCGTGACGGTGAACAATCAGGCGCGATCCAGCTTTTTTCCCAGCGCGACGAAGCCGGTGATCAGGAACGGCACCAGCACGATCGACAACACGATCTTGGTCAGCATCTGGCCTTCCATCAGCTGGAGGATCGGGCGCTCGCCGTAAAAGGAGATGGTGATGAACAGCAAGGTATCGACGATCTGACTGATCACGCTTGCCACCATGCCGCGGAACCAGACCAGCCGGCCCTTGCCTTCCTGGCCCTTAAGCTTGGAGAAGATGAAAACGTTCAAGGTTTGAGAGGTGCCGTAGGAGACGAATCCCGCCAGCATCATCCGTACGCTCTGACCGACGACGATCGGGAAAGCATCGATCGCCGGCGGATACATGCCGGGATCGTGCGGCAGCGCGAGCACGATCTGGATCAGCGCGGCCGAGGTGAACAAGGGCACGAAGCCGAGCCGGACCAGCATCGTCGCGGTCTTTTGCCCATGTATCTCGGCGACCGCGCTCGACAGCACGACCAGCAACAGGAAGCCGAAAATGCCCGCCTCGACCGCGAGTGGCCCCAGCGCGACTTGTTTGACGCCCAGCACGCCCGCCATGCAGACCATGCCGCCATAAAGGATCGAGAAGACGAAGAGCGAACGAGGCAGCTGTACCTGGGGGGCGGGGGCGGGTGTTTCCATGCAGATCAACGCTAGCGGCAATTCCGCTAACGTCAAACGGCCCGGTCGACAGGGGATCGACCGGGCCGCCCCCGGTGGGTCACTTCAGCCGCTTGTTGCACGCGCTCCAATATTGCGGCCAGGTCTGGCCGGGTGCGATCTTGCCGGCGGCCTTGTCGGCCTTCCACTGGTTGCCGCACTCGTGCTGGCGAGACGCGGTCGCGCTCTGTGCCGCGCTGCGCGGACGCTTGGCGCCAGTCGGTGCGGCTGGTTTGTCGCCACTAACCGCGGCGGGTTCGTTGACGGCGGATTTGGGCAGCGTGCCGCGGCATTGCGCGAGGAACTGCATCCAGGTCTGCCCGGCGGGCAAGGTGCCGGCCGTCTTCGCTTCGCGGTATTTCGCGCCGCAGATTTTCATCGGATTGTCGGCGGCCAACGCCGGGGTCGCCAGCATACCAAGGCCTGCAATCCCGATCGCGGCCGTCGCGGTCTTCAACATCGTCATCCCACATCCTTCCTCTGCGGCTGCTCGCCGCCGGCGGTGGCCGACCGGAGGATACCGGCGGCCGTGGGATGGGAGATATCGCATTCGGGGCATCCGAGTCCGCGATTACCTCCAAAACCGATCATTTTGTTCGATATTCGTTCCCGGCCTGTGCCGCAAACTGAGATGCGCACCGCTAGGGCATCCAGAAGGCAAAGACGGCGGGGTGCACCCAAGCATGTCGTCAACCTACGGCAACAGCCCGGCCGGTTGCCGCCGGCCGGGCGCTTGGAGCAGTTACTTCATACGCTTGTTGCACGCGCTCCAATATTGCGGCCAGGTCTGGCCGGCGGGAAGCTTGCCCGCCGCTTTGTCGGCGCGATATTGCGCGCCGCACTGACGCTCGCGCGCGTACATGGCGGCCTGCGCCGGGCTCGGCTGGCCAGGGGTTTTGGGCGGCTTGGCGACAGCAACGCGCTTCGGGGCGGGTTTCGCCGCGGCGACCGGCTTCGCGGCGGCGACCACCGGCTTGGCCGGCGTGGTTACCGCGGCGGCCTTGGGCAGCGAGGCCCGGCATTGCGCCAGATATTGGCTCCATGTCTGGCCGGCGGGCAGGGTCTTGGCGGTCTTGGCGGCTTGATATTTGGCGCCGCAGACCTTCATTGCATTATCCGCTGCAAATGCCGGAGCGGCAGCGCCGATCCCCGCCAGCATCGCCGCGGCCGCCGCCAACTTCATCATATGAGTCATCGTTCCATGCTCCCTCGCAGGCGCCCCCGGGCCACGCGGCCCGGGCTGTCCGCTTTATACTGCGTGATCCTGCGAAGATGAACGCCAGATGACTGAATTTACATGCCGAAGAAGCCGTTGGTAAGGACGTCGGCCAAGGGGCTGTCCTAGTCCGATTTTTGCCGCCATAGTTGTCGCCAATTCGAACGATCGCATGCGCGGGCGCAGGGTGTTGCCCGGCGCCACGGGCACCAGATGAGTGAGTGGGGGCTTACCAACACATGCCACGTTTCCTGATCGGCGTTGCCGGCATCCTTGTCATTCTGGCGATCGCCTATCTGCTTTCCGCCAACCGCAAGGCGATCCGCTTGCGCGTCGTCGGCGCGGCGTTCGCGCTCCAGGCGGTGATGGCGGTGCTGGTGCTGTACGTGCCGGCCGGCAAATTGGTGATCGAAAAGATGGCGGGCGGGGTCACCGCGTTGCTCAATTACGCGCACGAAGGCACCAATTTGATCCTCGGTCCGCTGGCGACCGATCCCAAGTTCAAGGATGGCTTCGCGATTTCCGCGCTCCCGGTGATCATCTTCTTCGCCGCTTTGGTGTCGGTGCTCTATCACCTCGGCATCATGCAGTTGATCGTGCGCTGGCTCGGCGGCGCGATCGAAAAAGTGGTCGGCGTCAGCAAGGTCGAATCCTTGTGCGCCGCGGCCAATATCTTTGTCGGCCAGTCCGAGGCGCCGCTGGTCATCCGGCCCTATCTCGCCGCGCTCACGCCGCCGCAATTGTTCGCGGTGATGTCGGTCGGCATGGCGGGCGTCGCGGGCACGATCCTCGCCGCCTATGCGGCGTTGCTCGGGCCGAACTCTCTGCCGTATCTGCTCGCCGCCTCATTCATGGCGGCGCCCGGCGGGTTGCTGATGGCCAAGCTGATCATGCCCGACGAGCTGGTGCCCGCGGGCGAATTGCCGCTCGAAGGCGGCGCGGCCGTCCTGGCGCATGAGGATGACGCGATCCGCGTCGCCGAGGTGCATATCGAGGAAGAGCGCGCGTCCAACGTCATCATGGCGGCGGCGATGGGGGCGCAGACCGGCGTGAAGATCGCGGTCGCGGTGGCGGCGATGGTGCTCGCCTTCGTCTCGCTGGTCGCGTTGGCCAACGGATTGCTCGGCTGGGTGGGCAGCTGGTTCGGCTATCCGACGCTCAGTTTCCAGGGACTGTTGGGCGACGTGTTCGCGCCGGTCATGTATTTGCTCAACATCCCGTGGAACGAGACCGGCGCCGCCGGGCAATTGTTCGGGCAGAAGATCGTGCTCAACGAATTCGTCGCGTTCATCGACCTCGGCCAGATGAAGAATCTGTCACCGCGCACCACCGCGATCGTCACTTTCTCGCTGTGCGGCTTCGCCAATTTCTCGTCGATCGCGATCCAGATGGCCTCGACCGGCAGCCTGGCGCCCAATCAGCGGCCGATGATCGCCAAGCTCGGTTTGCGCGCGCTGGCGGCGGGCAGCCTCGCCAATTTGATGTCGGCGGCGCTGGCGGGGATGCTGATTCCCTAACGAGCCACCGCCAATCCCGACGCTTCACCGCGTCGGAACCGGCTCCGCGCCCGAATAATCGTAGAAGCCGCGCCCGGTCTTGCGGCCGTACCAGCCGGCTTCGACATATTTGACCAGCAGCGGTGCCGGGCGGAATTTGGGATCGCCGGTGCCTTCGAACAGCACGCGGGTGATTTCCAGGCACGTGTCGAGCCCGATGAAATCGGCGAGCGTCAGCGGCCCCATCGGGTGGTTGAGTCCGAGCTGGCAGGCGAGGTCGATGTCGTGGATCGTCGCCACCCCTTCGCCGAGCGCGAAGCAAGCCTCGTTGAGCATCGGCATCAGGATGCGGTTAACGATGAAGCCGGGCGCATCGTTGGCGCGGACGACCTGCTTGCCGAGCGCGGCGGTATAGGTCTCGATCAGCTGGACGGTCTCGTCGCTGGTAGCGAGGCCTCGGATGATCTCGATCAGCCCCATCACCGGGACGGGATTGAAGAAGTGCACGCCGATGAATCGCTTGGGATCGGGCGTCGCCTGGGCGAGCCGCGTGATCGGGATCGACGAAGTGTTCGACGCCAGCACCGCATGGGGGCCCAGCACCTTGCCGACTTCGGCGAAGATCGCGCGCTTGATTTCCTCGCGCTCGGTCGCCGCTTCGATGATCAGGCCGCATTTGCCCATCGCGGACGGGCCCTCGATCGTCTCGATCCGTGCGAGCGCCTGATCGGCGACCTCGGCAGTGATCTTTTCCTTCGACACGGCGCGCGCCAGCTGGGCCGCGATACCGGCCTTGCCGGCATCGGCGCGTTCCTTGGTCACGTCGGCGAGCAGCACGTGATAGCCGGCTTGTGCCGACACCTGCGCGATGCCTGCGCCCATCTGTCCCGCTCCGATCACGCCTACGCTCTGCATGTCATTTCCCGTTCAAGCTGTTGCGGCCGAGGCCGATCCGGTCCGCCCTAGCCAAAGCGGCGGGCGGGCGGCAACCCGGTCAGTCGATCCGGCGGCAATCAT
Source organism: Sphingomonas asaccharolytica NBRC 15499 (assembly GCF_001598355.1). Taxonomy (GTDB): domain Bacteria; phylum Pseudomonadota; class Alphaproteobacteria; order Sphingomonadales; family Sphingomonadaceae; genus Sphingomonas; species Sphingomonas asaccharolytica. Next base: position 7,110 of record NZ_BCYU01000057.1, on the reverse strand, counting down.
AGCCGGGCGTGACATACGGGAAGTGGGCCTTGGGCTTGCCAGCCAGTTCGGGCGTCGCTGCGATCATTGCGCGAACCTCCTCGACCAGGGCTGCGCGGCGATCGTCGGGCAAGGCGGCGATGAAGCTGGTCGACAAGGTGCGGCCGACGATGACCTCCTCGGGTGTCCCGACGTGATCGTAGCGCATCGCGGTCTCGTGGAGCGGGGTGAAGCCGGGCGCCGGGAAGACGTGACGCCATGCTTGGGATTTCTGGCGCGGGGCATCGTCCTGATAGCGATCGGTGATCTCCGACAATCGCCGCACCCAGGGAACCTCATTATCGCGCACGTTCCAGATCAGTCCGAGCGTCCCGCCTGGACGCAGCACGCGACGGAATTCAGCGAGCACCTGCGGGGTGGCGAACCAGTGGAAGGCGGTGGCGCAGATCACGGCATCGACCGACTCAGCGGCTATCGGCAAATCCTCGGCGGTGGCGACGGCGGTCGCGACGCCCGGCACTGTCGCTACGAGATGGGCAAGCATCTCCACCACGGGGTCGGTGCCGAGAATCTTGGCGCCGGTTTCCAGGATCAGGCGCGTGAACAGCCCTGTCCCCGCGCCGACTTCCACCACGCGGCTGTCCGGCCCGATTCCAATCCGGTCGCGCAACCAATCGACCGCCTCGCCCGGATAGGCCGGCCTGCTCGCGGCATAAACGTCTGCTCCATCCGCGAAGCCGGTCGCGGCGGCGCGATGCACGCCGGCTGTCGTCACGGCGCGGGGCGCGGCGGCTGGGCCTCGGCGAGATAGAGCGCGAACTGGTCGCACGGGTCGGTCCATTCGGCGATCGGTGTCCACCCACCCGAGCGCAGTAGCAGGCGCGCGTCGCGCGGACCGTATTTGTGGCTATTCTCGGTGTGGATCGTCTCGCCCGCCGCCATCTCAAACGGGCGATCCTCGACCGTGAACAGCACATCGCGCACGGCTTCCAGGTGCATTTCGATCCGCGCACGATCGTCGTTCCAGATCGCGCGGTGGCGGAAAGCCTCGACCGGGATCGTCCCGTCGAGCTCGCGGTTGATCCGTTCGAGCAGGTTGAGGTTGAACTGCGCGGTCACGCCGGCAGCATCGTCGTAAGCGCGTTCGAGCACGCCCACATCCTTGATCCGATCCATCCCGATCAGCAGCATCGCGCCCTGGCCGAGCGACGCGCGCATCGCGCGCAGCAGGTCGGTCGACGACAAGGGGATCATATTGCCGATCGTCGATCCGGGGAAGAAGCCCAGCTTGGGCGCCGCGCGGACCTGTTGCGGCAGTGCGATCGGCTTGAGGAAATCGGCCTCGACCGGGAACACCGGGAGACCGGGGAAGCGCTCGGCCAGCGCGCGCGAGGATTCGCGCAGGAAATCGCCCGAAATATCGATTGGCACATAGGCCGAAGGATCGAGCGCCTTGAGGACGATCGGCGTCTTGGTCGATGATCCCGACCCGAATTCGACCACCGCACGGCCCGGTCCGACACGCTCGGCGATCTCTTCCGCGACCGATCGAAGCAAAGCGGTCTCGGTCCGCGTCGGATAATATTCCGGCAATTCGGTGATCGCCTCGAACAATTCGGAGCCACGATGGTCGTAGAACCACCGTGCCGGAATCGCGCGCGGCCGTCGCGCCAGCCCATCGATCACGTCGGCGCGGAAGGCGGGATCCGCGAAACTTCGGGTGCCGTCCTCGATTTCCTGTTTGAGCATCAGATATCCTTGGCAAGGCGCACGCCGGTGAATTGCCAGCGCTGATGGGGGTAGAAGAAGTTGCGGTAGCTGGCGCGAGCATGGCCGCGCGGCGTGGCGCATGATCCGCCGCGCAGCACGAACTGCCCGCTCATGAACTTGCCGTTATATTCGCCGACCGCGCCCTCGGCCGGATGGAAGCCCGGATAGGGGCGATAGGCGCTGCCGGTCCATTCCCAGACGTCGCCGAAAAACGCGGGTCCGCCAGGGGAGGGGCGCGGTTCGACCGGTCCGGCGACGTCCAACTGGTTGCCGCTGTCGGGATCGTATCCCGCCGCCGCCGCTTCCCATTCGACTTCGGTCGGCAATCGCGCGCCGGCCCAACTGGCATAAGCATCCGCCTCGAAGAAGCTGACATGGGTGACCGGCGCGGCGGGATCGATCGGCCGCCGCCCGTCGAGCCCGAAGCGAGTCCAGGCGTCGTCGCGCCGCTCCCAATATAGCGGCGCCGTCACGCCCTCGCGCTGCACCCAAGCCCAGCCGTCGGACAGCCAATGGCGCGGCTCGGCATAGCCGCCATCGGCGATGAACGCGGCCCATTCGCCGTTGGTCACGGTACGATCGGCGATGGCATGCGGGTGGAGCAGCGCGCTGTGGCGCGGCCCTTCGCAATCGAACGCGAAATGCGGGCTGTCGTGTCCGATCTCGACCACGCCGCCGGGATGCTCGATCCAGCCCAGCGCATCGGGCATGCCGACCGGCACCTTGCGCGCGCCCGGCCAGATCGCCGGCTCGATCGGATTTTCCGAAAACAGATGGAGGATGTCGGTCAGCAGCAATTCCTGATGCTGTTCCTCATGATGACAGCCGAGACGGACCAGTTCGCGCGCCTCTTCCGGCAATGTCGGCAACGCCGCCGCCAGCGCGGCGTCGACCGCGGCGCGATAGCCCAACACCTCGTCCAGGCTTGGCCGCGTCACCATACCGCGCCGCGCACGGCTGTGACGGCTGCCTTCCGCCTCGTAATAACTGTTGAACAGGAACGGGAAGCGATCGTCGTGGAGCCTGTAGCCGGGCACGAAATCGCGCAACACGAACGTTTCGAAGAACCAGGTAGTGTGCGCCAGATGCCATTTGGCCGGCGACGCATCCTCCATCGACTGCACCGTCGCATCGGCGTCCGACAGCGGCGCGACCAGCGCGACACTCAGCCCGCGCACCGCCGCATAACGGGCGCCAAGCGCTTCCGGAGTCGGGCGGAGGCCAAGTCGCGTTCTCATTATGTTCCTCTTTTCGGTCGTTTCGCCGATGGAGTCAATCGCTCACATAGGAAGTACGGGCCGAAACCCAAGCCGGATAATCAGCGCGAGGCGCCGGGAACCCAGAGAACGTCGCTGGCGCCCAAATTGTTCAATCGCCGTGCGGCGACGAACAGCCAGTCGGAGAGGCGATTGATATAGGTCAAGGCCTTGGGATTGAGCGCGTTGTTGACAGCGGCGGCAACCGCGCTGCGCTCGGCGCGGCGGACGATCGCCCGCGCCAAATGAAGCTGCGCCGCACCGGCCGCGCCGCCGGGCAGGACGAAGCTGGTCAGCGGCGACAAAGCAGCGTTCATCGCGTCGATCTCGCGTTCGAGCCGGTCGACCTGCTCCGCGGTCACGCGCAACCCGCCTTCTATGTCGAGCGGGGTCGCGAGATCGGCGCCGAGATCAAACAATTCGTTCTGGACGCGCCGCAAGTGTGTCGCAGCGTTCTCGTCGTCGATCGACACCAGCGCCACGCCGATCGCGCTGTTCGCTTCATCGACGTCGCCGATCGCCGCCATCAACGGGTCGGCCTTGGAAATACGCCCGCCGCCGACCAGCCCGGTGGTGCCGTCGTCGCCGGTGCGCGTGTAGATCTTGTTGAGCTTGACCATCAGGTCAGCTGCTCAATGCTGGCGGCCGACGAGCAACAGCAAGAGCACTGCGATCAGGATCGCCACCGCCTGAAAGATGATCCGGTACATCATCATCTGGTTCGACCGGATCGAGGTCGCGCTGGGGCCTTCGCCGCTCTTCACATCGTCGGTCGCGCCCTTGAGGAACAGGATGACGCCGCGGACCAAGGCGGCAACGGTCGCGATCATCGCGGCGATGAGCAGGAGGGCGAGGAAAGTGGTCATGGGGCTTATCTAAGCGCGGTCGAGCGTGAAGCCAATGGGTGGCGGAGGCCCCGCGGGAACTCAACGGGTATGCCTGCCGCGGTGTAGGTCTGCTCTTGGTGGTTAGCCGTCTTTCATGGGCATTGGTTGAAAACGTAACACCCCGTCATCGTCATGGTTGGGGGGAGGGCGAGGAAAGCGACAACTGCCAAGCCAGCAATGCCAATTGCGTAAATCCGCCAGGGCCCGCGGCAAAGCAACCAGATCGAGCCGACAAGCCAACACAAGGCTAGAATCGCGTATCCGATAATTCCTATTCGATCAGCTGCAGAGGGGAAAAGGCCCGGTCCTGTCAGGAGCAGACAATATCCCGCCATAACAACGATGGTGACTATGCTCGTCCGCATGAGCCGCACTCTGGGGCGTTACCCGCACGTCCGCCAGCGGGCCGTAAGCCTCCATCGTCGCCACCATGGGCACGTTGAAAAGCGCTAGCCATCAAAATCAAACCCGCCGGGAAGGTCGCCTGCACGCAGCCGGTTGGCGAGCGCTACACCGTCCATGCCCTCCGAGCGCCAGTCGGCCAGGGTCGGCGCGCCGTGGCGCTTGGCGAGGCGGTTACTCTCGGCATCGAGCACCAGCGGATGATGGTGGTAGATCGGCTCGGGCAGGGCGAGCACCGCCTGGAGCAGGCGTTGTGCGTGCGTGGAAGGCATGATGTCGCGTCCGCGCACGACATGGGTCACGCCTTGCGCCGCGTCGTCGACCACCACCGCGAGATGATAGCTCGCCGGCCGGTCCTTGCCCTTGAGCACTAGGTCGCCGAGCAATTGCGGATCGACCGGCATCGTGCCGGCTAGTTCGTCGGTCCAGCTGAGCGACCCGGCGCGCCGCGCCGCTTCGCCGGCGTCGAGCCGCCAGGCGAACGCCTCGCTTGCCATCCGCTCCGCGCGCGTCGCCGGGTCGATCGCGCGGCAGGTGCCGGGATAGAGCGGTCCGTCGGGGCCATGCGGTGCGTGCAGGCTCGCGGCAACTTCGCGCGCGATCTCGGCGCGGGTGCAGAAACAGGGATAGGCCAGCCCGTCGTCGCGCAGGCGGTCGAGCGCGGCGTCGTACAGTGCGAGCCGCTCGGACTGGACCGCCATATCGTCCCAGCCGAGCCCCAGCCATTCGAGATCCTCGATAATGCCGGCGACATGTTCGGGCCGCGACCGCGTCATGTCGGTATCCTCGATCCTCAACAGGAACTGCCCGCCATGGTCTCGCGCGCGGTCATGCGCCTGGATCGCCGACCAGGCGTGGCCCAAATGCAACCCTCCGGTCGGGCTCGGCGCGAAACGGCTGACGATCATCGCGGCGACTCTTGACCACGAGTCATGGCCTGTGCTGTCATCATGGCGTCATCCTGATCGGCTTTACGCCCGCCAGGAAAGCGAAGGGGGAAGGTGTGTTTCATCCCGACCTAATGCGACATCCGGACAGTTGTCCGGCGTTGGTGCTGAACGCGGATTATACCCCGCTCAGCTATTACCCGCTCTCCGTCTGGCCATGGCAGACCGCCGTCAAGGCGGTCTTTTTGGATCGGGTCGATATCGTCGCGCATTACGAACGCGAAGTGCGCAGCCCGACCTTCGCGTTGAAGCTGCCCAGCGTGATCGCGCTCAAGCAATATGTCCGGCCGAGCGCCTTCCCGGCCTTCACCCGGTTCAACCTGTTCCTGCGCGACCGTTTCCAATGCCAATATTGCGGCACGCACAAGGATCTCACCTTCGATCACGTCATCCCGCGCGCTTATGGCGGACGCACGACCTGGGAGAATGTCGCCACCGCCTGCGCGCCGTGCAATCTGCGCAAGGGCGGGCGCACTCCGCGCGAGGCGAAGATGCCGCTCCATGTCGAGCCAATCCGCCCGACCAGCTGGCAGCTGCAGGAACATGGGCGGAGTTTTCCGCCGAACCATCTGCACGATACCTGGCATGACTGGTTGTACTGGGATGTCGAGCTGGAGGCTTGAGGGCTGCGGCACCGAAAACAGTCATTCTCGGGCATTATTCGAGCAAAATGACGCGGCTGGGTGAACTCAACCCGTCATGCCGGGCTCGTCCCGGCATCCACTGTGCGGCAGACCGAACGGCCTGAGTTCCTCGTCCTGCGCCGGCGGCACGGTGGATTCCGGCACAAGGCCGGGATGACGGTTGGGATATAGACGCTTGCTGATCTGTTTCATGCAAACGTATGCGCCCTCCGTGAGCGCATTTTGGAATAAAATGCCATGAGCGGGTCCGATAACGAAACGATTGACCCAAATCGCGCTGCAGTGCAGCAGGGCGACATGGCCGACCTCCCCACTATCACCAACAATCCCGACGTGCGGTTCCTCGGAAAATTGCTCGGCGACGTGATCCGCGCTTATGGCGGGGAGGCGCTGTTCAAGCGCACCGAATATATCCGCTCGGCCTCGGTCGATCGCCATCGCGGTGTTGGCGGCGATGTCGATCTCGGGCTCGACAGGCTGTCGCTCGACGAGACGCTCGATTTCGTTCGCGGCTTCATGCTGTTCTCGATGCTCGCCAACCTGGCCGAGGACCGGCAGGGCGTGGCCGCCGAGCCGGGGGCGGATGTCGCGGCGGCGCTTCAACGGCTGGCGGATGAAGGGATCGGCAAGGACAAGGTGATGGATTTGCTCGAGCACGCTTTGGTCGCGCCGGTCCTCACCGCGCACCCGACCGAAGTGCGGCGCAAGTCGATGATCGACCATCGCAACCGCATCGCGCAATTGATGGCGCTGCGCGATCGCAAGGTGGCGACGACCCAGGAAGGCGACGATGTCGAGCAGGCGATCACGCGCCAGATCGCGCTCTTGTGGCAGACGCGCGTGCTGCGGCGCGAGCGACTGTACGTCGCCGATGAGGTGGAGACCGCGCTGTCCTATCTGCGCGACGTGTTCCTGCCGGTGCTGCCCGGTCTCTATCAGCGCTGGGATCGCGCGCTCGGCGAACGCACACCGAGCTTCCTCAAGCCGGGCAGCTGGATCGGTGGCGATCGCGATGGCAATCCCAATGTCGTCGCGGAATCGCTCACCGCCGCGCTGGCGCGGTCGTGCGAGGCGGTGCTCGGTTATTATCTCGACGCGGTCCATGCGCTTGGTGCCGAATTGTCGATCTCGACCGATCATGCGCGAGTCAGCGACGAATTGCTCCAGCTGGCGGCGGCGAGCGGCGACGATGCGCCGAGCCGCGATGACGAGCCGTATCGGCGGG
>NZ_BCYU01000056.1 GCF_001598355.1 Sphingomonas asaccharolytica NBRC 15499 | reverse complement strand
GCCGCGCCGACGGCGGCGCCGCCCGCGAGCATCGTCACGCCTGCTGCGCCCGCCACCGTGCCGAGCGCCGCCCCGGCACCGAGTTGCGGCGCACCGGACACCAGGCCGCTGGCGATACCGGGGCCGAAAATGCCAAGACCGAACAGCGTGAGCGCACCGAGCGCCAGGCTCATCGCCGCGGCAAGGTCGACGTCCTGCCCCTGCATCGATGTCGTGAACTCGGTGAAGAAGTTGGAGCCGATCCCGACAATGACGGCGAGCACCATGACCTTGACGCCGGAACTCACGACATTGCCGAGCACGCGCTCGGCGAGAAAGCTCGTGCGGTTCCACAAGGCGAACGGCACCAGCACGAACCCGGCGAGGCTGGTCAGCTTGAACTCGATGATCGTAACGAACATCTGCACGGCGAGGATGAAGAAGGCGAGGATCACGATCGCCCAGGCGAGCAGCAACACCGCGATCGTCAGGTAATTTTCGAAGAAGCTGACGAACCCGCTCATGTTGGCGAGTTGCTGGAGCAGCGGCCAGGCCGCCGAGAAGCCGGTCGACGCGACCTTGCCGGGGCGCAGGAGGTCGTCCGCCGACAGCGTGCCCCCGCCCGCAGTCAGTCCGGCCTGGGCGAACGACTTGAAGATGATGTCGGCCAGCGTCGAGAAGCTGTTCAGGATGAACGCGAACGCGCCGACATAGAGAATCTTCTTGATCAGGCGGCCGAGCACATTGTCCTCGCCGCCCATCGCCCAGAACAGTCCGGCCAGCGTGATGTCGATGCCGATCAGCGTGACGGTGAGGAAATGGACGTCGCCACCGAGCAGGCCGAACCCGCTGTCGATGTAGCGGATGAAGGCCTGCATGAAGCGATCGATCACGCCGAGGTCGTTCACTGCGAGAGTTCCTCATCGCTTGAAGGAATGCCGCGAGGTGCCGGCATGGGGAGCGTGGCCCGCACCCCGCGGCGGCGACGGAGCGCACCGTCGCCCGGCCGGCCGCGCCTATTGGGGCGTGTAGGCGGTGCCGGTACCGAGAAATTTCTGGGTGCGGCCGCGGGCATCGAGTTCGGACTGCGCGCGCCGCGCTGCATCAATGGTCTCGGCGCGATATTGCGACGCCATCAGGTTTTGGATCTGGAACTGCTGTTTCGCGACCAGCGCGAGCAACTGGTTAGTTGCCTGCTGCGCCTGAAGCGCACCTTCGGCGCCCTGGCTTCTCGCCGCCAGCGAGGCGAGCGCGGATTGGTCGGCAGCGACATTCTCGACCACCTGGGATTGGACCGACATCGTCTGCCGGAACGCCGCCATCGCGGCATCAAAGCGCGCCTTCGCGTTCTGCGCCTGCTGGTCACCCGTGAGCGCGCTATTGTACTGCTGCGGATAGAGGTTGCGGAATTGCTGATCGAGGCCGGCGACGCGGAAATCGATCCCCTGCGCCTGCCCCATCAGTCGGTCGATCTGCTGCAATGTCGCGGTCAGCTGCTGCAGCTCCGGGAAGTCGATCCGGGTCAGGTTCTTGGCCTGGTTGCTCAGCATCTGCGCCTGGTTCTGGAGGGACTGGATCTGGTTATTGACCTGCTGGAGTGCGCGAGCAGCGTTGAGCAGATTCTGCGAGTAGTTTGTCGGGTCGAACACGGTGAACTGAGCGTGCGCCGGCGATCCGGAGAAGATAGCGCCCATCGCAACTGAACCGATGGCGCCAAGCGCGAGAGCGGAAGCGATCAAATACTTGCCGCCAAGCGATTCTTTGGAACAGCGAAACATTGAGTGATTCCCTGATAGACGTTGAAGCCTCAAGAATCGCATATTGGCCTCGAGCCGGCAGAGCCTATCGAGTGACGAATGGGCGCCTTTTGGGGAATCTACGTTCCCGCTTTCGACTTTTGGCCGATTCTGTTCAAAAAAATGCCCTTGCGGCGAGGCGGGCGTCCTGATCCTGTTATCAGGCGATCCGCTGATGATGGTCCGGCAAAGTCATGTGGTCCATAAATCAGCTGCGCGCCGCGCGCTTGTCGAACACCACGGCTCTAAATCGAGAACAAAATCCGTCGCACTCAACATTGAGCGCATACCAAAAAATTCGCTTCTCTCGCACCGCTCCAAGCCACTCGCGATGGATCGACCATCCGGTGACCTGAGCTAACGGAGATCTTGGAGTCCGATGTCAGGCTCTTGACGGACCACGCCGGAGCGATCGACTAAGGCAATCACGTTGCATTGGCGCTAATAACGTCGAACGTCGGAAGGGAAACCGCGGGTGACCATTGGCGATGCTATCTCGACTGCACATCGGTGCCGGTATCGCCTCGTGGAGAGCGATGCACTCAACGGCACCGCGGTGGGCGAATACATACTTGACGTCGGATCGCGATCGAATGGCGCATTGGTTGCGTGAGTATCACAGAAGCGGCGACCCATGAGAAAGCCGCCCGATCTTCTTGTGAAAACCGGGCCGTTAAGGGTAGATCTCCCTAAGGAATTCTTCAGGTCGCGAAACTTTGTTACATTTAGGCTCTCGATTGGTATTGGACCGATTCGACGTTCAGCTCGGTTTATCAAATACGTCATAGCCAAGTTTGACTAAACGGCCGTCGCCACTTCGCCCGGATTTGCGCGTGTCCACCCACGCAGCCGCAGCTACGTCGACTACGGTGTTTTTGCGGCCATGATCGGATCGAACCGGCAAATGCCCTAAATCACGGTGCGCAATTGCGCTTCATAACCAGCATCGCGACCATGCCCGCGCTACTAGATTATGGTTGCCTCGTCGATTGCCGTCTGCGTCTGGCGCTCCCTGCCCGGCCGCCTTCCGCGCTCCCGCCACGGAGCTTCGATATGGGTGTATGTGACGTAGGCGACGGCAAGCAGCGTCACTGTAAACAAGATCGTCAGAGCATCTCCAAGAAGCGGGTCAATCGCCCACAGATCGCCGTACCACCGCCGCGCGACAACCGCCCCGATGACCGCGATAATGGGCACATGGATCATATAGATGGAGTACGATACTCGCCCGAGGAATAGCGGCGCGCGGCATTCGAACGCGCGCTTGATCCACGACGACTCGTCCAGCGCCATCGCCGTGATTAGCGCTGCGTCTACGACGGGCAGTAATAACAGCCACGGGGAATTGCGAGATAGGCCCGACAGCATCGTGACCAGCAGTGCAAGCATCGTAAGCTGGATTACCATTGCGATTTCCGGAGCGAGCCGGAACGGGCTGCGATCGACCAGCCAGAACACACCGACACCAAGTCCGAACCCGTAGAGGCACCGCAGAAAGCGGACGTGTAACGGCGCCTCCAACGATCCCACAGCCAGCGCGATTACCGTAAACCCGAGGATCGACACTACGCCCAGCCCCACGATCCGCCAGCCCCGCGAAGGCATCACGACGCACACGCCCGCGAACACCAGATAGGCGAAAACCTCCGTACTGATGCTCCAGCTCGGAGTGTTGAGAATTGCGCGATCGGTCCAGCCCATCGCCTGCGTCAGCGTCAAGTTCGACAGGATCAGCGCTATCCAACTGCCATCAATGCCATACTTGGCCACTGTCTCTGCGGGTGCCGAGGCATAACGGGCTGCGATCAGCGTCAGCATCACGACCATAGTGACGAGATGCAGTGGGTAGAGCCGGAAGAACCGCCGGCGCATGAAGTCGGGCACATCGCGCCAGCCCTTCAGCCTGTCGACATAGGCAAGCGCGATCACAAATCCGGATAGGACGAAAAACAGGTCCACGAACGACCATGCGTTCTGGAGCGCTGGCAAACTGCGCAGATGCGAGTTCCACTGAAGATGGTAAAACGCGACCAAGAGAGCCGCTATCCCGCGCAACGCTTCAAGATTACCGTAGAAGCGCTGCGTTGCCATACGATAGGAATAGCTCGCCGATGCAGCGTGACAAGGTGCTATGATGTAGAAATGTTTGATCGATTATACTGCCGCTTCGGATATCACCCGCCGAACCTATCAACGGAAAATTGGGGCAATTCAGCTTCCGCCCCGGCTTCGACCTAACCCATTGCGCCGTCTGCGGCCTCGCCCTTACCCGGCGACCGCGAGGTGAAAGGCGTGCGATCAGCTCGGGCGACCGATGGGCTAGTTCGGCTTCGGGGGATCCGGGTGCGGCATTTTGTTCGCCGCCGTCCACCAACACAGCCGCGCGATAGCTGCCCAACGACGACCACCCTTCCGCATCGCTGCTGTACTTCGCCGCTGCCGCAGCCTCCGTGATCGCGGCATCCGGCATCACTGGCTTGGGCTCGACTGCCGGTCCAACACCGTCGGGTTTGCCTTATACCGGGGTGTGCTGCGTGGCACACCAAAAGTGATGGTAAGCGGTCGCTTTCAACCATTCGAATTACAGTTGCCGTCAGGCTCGCTTCGAACTCATCGGCGACAGCCGCGATAGCGACAAAATTCAACTTCGGCTGCGCGTCATCGGATGCGATGAAATTCCTTGGGAATTGGAGGACTGCCAGCTTCGCAAAAAGCTACATTGTTTTAAAAGTCGAGGCTCTTTGGCTGTTTGGTAGGAGCATTTTACTGCTCACCTGACGGAATCTCCGTGATGATGATGTGCCTGCGGTTCACACTCGCTGAACGGCTGGTTTCAGGAATCGCCCACTTGATGGGAGCGACCGGAATTGCGCGCTTAGCGGCCGAAACTCGCAAACAGATCAGCAGCCCAAGGAAGACCTGCATTGCGAAGGAAGCGGTCGGCGAAGTTCTCTCCAGAATCTTCCGATATCGCAGCTTGTACATTCCCGCCCGAAGCACCGCATAGCGCCAGCGCGATAGGGCCAAGACCCAATTCGAACAGCCGATTGCCCCGTGCGGATTGCAGATAATAGTGACGTTTGGGCGTCGCCCTACTGACCAACTCGATCTGCCGTTGGTTCAGGCCGAACCGTTCATAGGCGTCCCGGCTTTGCGGTTCGACCGCACGGTCGTTGGGCAGCAGAATGCGCTGTGGGCAGCTTTCGATGATTGCCGGCGCAATGCTGCTCGATGCGACGTCGGCGAGACTCTGGGTCGCGAACAGCACCGCGACATTCTTCTTACGCAACACCTTGAGCCATTCGCGGATGCGAGCGGCGAACAGGGGCTGGTCGAGAAAGATCCAGGCCTCGTCGAGGATCAGCAATGTCGGCCGGCCGTCGAAACGCTCCTCAAGCCGATGAAACAGATAGGTCAGCACCGGCGCCACCACGCCCACCTGCCCCATCAATGCCTCGGTCTCAAAACATTGGAGGTCGGCGAACGCCAATTGCTGTTCGGCGGCATCGAGCAAGCGGCCGTACGGCCCGTCCAACGTGTAGGCGCCAAGCGCCGTGCGGAGCGGATTCGATTGGAGCAGCAGCGCCAGGCCGGTCAGAGTCCGCTCTTCCACCGGCGCCGACGCCAGGCTGGCGAGCGCCGACCATATCGCCTCCTTGACTTGCGGATCGACCGCAACCTTTTCGTGCGCCAGCAACGCCGCGATCCATTCGGCGGCCCAACTGCGTTCGGTCGGGTCATGAATATTCCGAAGCGGCTGAAACGCGAGCGTGTCGCCGGCATCGGCGCCAAGCCCCAACGCATGATGCGCGCCGCCCATCGCCAGCACCGCGGCGCGTGCCGAGAATCCCTTGTCGAAAATATAGACCTGGGAGCGCGGATAACGACGGAACTGAAGCGCAATCAGCGCCAGCAATACCGACTTGCCGGCGCCGGTCGGGCCGACCACGAGCAAATGCCCGACATCGCCGACATGGGTCGACAAGCGGAACGGCGTCGATCCCGCGGTGCTGGCATAGAGAAGCGGCGGTCCGTCGAGATGATCGTTGCGCGCCGGCCCCGCCCACACGCTCGACAACGGCATCAGATGCGCGAGATTCAGGGTATGGATCAGTGGCTGGCGGACATTGGCATAGACGTGGCCGGGCAGCGACGACAGCCAGGCCTCGACCGCATTGACGCTCTCGCGGATCGTGGTGAAGCCAAGCCCGTTGACGATCCGTTCGACGGTACGAACCTTTTCCTCGACTGCCGAGCGATCCTCGTCGGTGACGGTGATGGTCGTCGTCAGATAGCCGAACGCGACATGATCGCCGCCAAGCTCCTGTAAGGCGAGATCGGCATCGACGACCTTGTTGTCGGCATCGCTGTCCATGAGCTGGACCGGTTGGTTGTAGAGCACCTCGCGCAGCAGCGCGGTGATCGATTTGCGCTTGTTGAACCATTGGCGTCGTAGCCTGGTGAGCACCTTGGTCGCGTCGCTCTTGTCCAGCGGCACGAACCGCGTGACCCAGCGAAAGGCGAAATCCTGATGGTTGAGCGCGTCGAGGAGTCCCGGACGGCTCATATTGGGGAAGCCGCGCACGCTGAGCGTCCGGACATGCCGGGTACCGAGCATCGGCTCAAGGCCGCCGACCAGCGGCGTGTCGGCGAGCAGGCCGTCCAGATACATCGGCACATCAGGGACCGCGACGGGATGGCGCCGGCCGGATATCGTCGCGTGGAGGTAGGTCAGCGTCTCGCCGTCATCGAGCGCGTGCACCTCGGGCATGAAACCGGAGAAGAGATCGAGCGCACGATCGGTCTCGGCCATGAAGCTCGCCAACGCCGCGTGCCAGTCGCGCCCCTGCTCGGCTTCGGGCCGCTCCACCAGCGAGCGGCCGGCGGCATCGACCTTGTCCGCTGGCGGCAGCCAGACAAGCGTCAGATGATAGGCGCTCTCGAAATGCTCACCCTCGGCAAGAAACGTGGCCCGCCGTTCCTGATCGACCAGCCAGCTTGCCGCATCCGGAAAATCGCTGTCGGGATAGGCGGCCGCCTCGCGCCGTTCCGCCTCAAAGAACAGCGCCCAGCCTGTGCCGAACCGCTTCAGCACGTTGTTCGTCCGGGCGCTGGCGGAGACCAGCTCGGCCTCGGTCGCCGATTCCAGGTCGGGGCCGCGGAAGGCCAGCGTCCGCTGGAAACTGCCGTCCTTGTTGAGCACGACGCCGGGCGCGACCAGGGCCGCCCAGGGCAAATGGTCGACCAGCCGGTCCGCGCGGCTGCGATATTCGGCGAGGTTCAGCACGCGAGATGACCTTTCTGTCGAAGATGACGAATGAGAATGGGCGCGAAGTCCGGGTCGCGACGCGCGGCGAACACGGCGACGCTATGTCCGATCGCCCAAAGCGCGATCCCGACCGCCCATTGCTGCAGACCGAGCCCGACCGCCGCGGCGATGGTGCCGTTGACGATCGCGATCCCGCGCGGCGCGCCGCCCAGTAGGATCGGCGAGCCGAGGCTCGCATGGATCGGCACTTCGAACCCGTCGATATGCGATCCCGTGCCGATCACGAGATCAGCGCTCCGCCGCCGAAACTGAAGAAGGAGAGGAAAAAGCTCGAGGCGGCGAACGCGATCGACAGGCCGAAGACGATCTGGATGAGACGACGGAAGCCGCCCGCCGTCTCGCCGAACGCGAGCGTCAGGCCGGTCACGATGATGATCATCACCGCGACGATCTTGGCAACCGGCCCCTGGACCGACTCCAATACCTGCTGGAGCGGTTGCTCCCAGGGCATGCCCGAGCCGGCAGCCTGAGCCTTCTGGACCAGGGCGGCCGCCAGCGTGATGAGCAGGACGGAGGCGCGCGCGAGAGTCACAGCGAGCCGCATAAGGGCGGAGCGGACGAACCAATGAAAGCGGTGAGAGCGCATAATCATTCTCCTTAGGGCTTAGGGGACGAAAGAAGGTCGACAAGGCCGTAGCCGCCGTCCGGATCGACGCCGGTCACACGCGCGATGGTCGAGACGCGCCGATGCACGCCGCGACCGGAAATGAAGACGATGATGTCGATCGCCTCGGCGATCAGCCGGCGCGGCACAGTGACCACTGCTTCCTGGACGAGTTGCTCGACCCGGTAGAGTGCCGCGATCGCGCTGTTGGCATGGACCGTGGCAACCCCACCTGGATGGCCGGTGTTCCACGCCTTGAGCATGTCGAGCGCCTCGGGCCCACGCACCTCGCCGACAACGATGCGATCGGGACGCAGCCGGAGCGTCGACCGGACCAGGTCGGTCATGCTGACTATGCCGGGCCGGGTGCGCAGCGCGACCGTGTCGGGCGCCGGGCTCTGCAGCTCGCGCGTGTCCTCGATCAGGATCACGCGCTGGTCGACCCGGGCCATCTCGGCGAGCAGCGCATTGGCGAGCGTGGTCTTGCCCGAGCTGGTGCCGCCGGCGACGAGGATGTTGAACCGCTGGGTGACCGCAGCCTTCAGCCGGTCCGCGGCCGTCTCGGTCATGATCCCGTCGGTCACATAATCGTCGAGGCCGTAAAGCCGCTCGGCAGGCTTGCGGATCGAGAAGCAGGGACCGACCGAGACGGGCGGCAGCACGCCCTCGAAACGTTCGCCGGCGCGCCCTTCCATGTGCGGCGGCAGTTCGGCTGAGACGATGGGCGCGTCGCCATGGACCTCGGCGCGGGCATGGCTTGCAACCAGTCGGATGATCCGTTCGACCTGTGCCGCGTCGAGCCGGACGTCGGTGTCCACCCTGCCCTCGCCCAATATGTCGACGCGCAATGCACCGTCTGGATTGACCATGATCTCGATGACGCGGGGATCGGCGATCGCCGCGGCGATCGCCGGTCCCATCGCCGTGCGCAGCATCGCGCGGCGGCGTTCGGCGGAGATCGCGCCGGTCATCGATCGTCTTCCGGGTTCGCGCTGAACGTATGCCGGCCGGCGGCGATCTGCTTTGCCACCTGCGCGACGAACGCCTCGAACCGCTTGCGCGCGATCGCGCGGCCGGCCTCGTCATTCTCAGCAAGCGGGGCGTGGATCGCGAGTTCGTAGCGTATGAACAAGGCAAGCGACTCGAGCAGAACATGATCGTTGCGCTCGATCCGGCCGAGCGCATTGGTCATCCGGTCGAGCCGCAGACCGAACCGGTCGTCGAACTCGGACGCGCCGCGGCGATTGAGCCAGGCGGTGACGGCATCGGCCAGGATCGCCGATTTGGAGGCCCCAGGCTTTGCCGCCAGCACCTCGAGCCGGTCGCTGAGCGGCTTTGCGAGGAACAATTGGTGGCGAACCTTGTCGACCATGATCAACGATCCAGCTGGAGATCGCCTGGCCGGCCATCGCCGGCGTCGATCGCATAGACCGTGCGCGCCATGCCCAGGGCACGGGCCCGATCCATCGCCCGCTTGTCGCCGACGGCATCGACATCGTCGTCGCCGAGGCCGAGCGGATCGGCGACAATCACCTCTTCGGGAGCAGGTTTGTCGATCTCATGGCCGGGATGCCGCGCCTGTTCGAGGCCACCGGAACCGTCTCCTTCCCCATCGTCGCCGGCCAGGCGTGCGTCGGTATCGGGAATAACCTTATGCCAGTCATGATCGCGGGACGCGGGACGATCGCCATAGCTGTCGGCGGCCAGTCCCGGCGCCGGCAGCACGCGCGCCTTGAAATTGGCGTCCTCGTAATAGCGCAGCTTCCGCGCGCGGATGGGCGGCGTGCCGGCGACGAGGACCAGCTCGTCGGTCGGCGCGAGCTGCATCACTTCGCCCGGCGTCAGCAGCGCCCGCGCCGTCTCCTGCCGGCTGACCATGACATGCGCAAGCCAGGGGGCGAGCCGGTGCCCCGCATAGTTGCGCATCGCGCGCTGTTCGGTCGCGGTGCCGAGCGCGTCCGAGATGCGCTTGGCGGTGCGCTCATCGTTGCTCGCGAACGCTACGCGGACATGACAATTGTCGAGGATCGCATTGTGCTCGCCATAGGCCTTCTCGATCTGGTTCAAGGATTGCGCGATCAGGAAGACGCGGACCCCATAGCCCGCGAGGAAGGCGAGGCTGGTCTCGAAGAAGTCGAGCCGGCCGAGCGCCGGAAACTCGTCGAGCATTATCAGCAATTTGTGCCGGCGCCCTACCCCGTCCGCATGCAGATGCTCGGTGAGCCGCCGGCCGATCTGGTTGAGCACGAGCCGGATCAGCGGCTTGGTCCGGCTGATGTCGGATGGCGGCACGACCAGGTAGAGCGATACCGGCGATTCGGCCTCGACCAGGTCGGCAATGCGCCAGTCGCAGGAGGACGTGACGGCCGCGACGGTCGGATCGCGATAGAGTCCCAGGAACGACATCGCGGTCGACAGCACGCCCGATCGCTCATTGTCGGACTTGTTGAGGACCTCGCGAGCCGCGGACGCGACGACCGGGTGAACAATCGGCGCGTCGGCCGGACCGAGATGGTTGGTGGCCATCATCCGCTCGAGCGTCGCGGTGAACGGCCGCTGGGGATCGGACAGGAAGGTGGCGACGCGCGCGAGCGTCTTTTCCTCTTCGGCATAGAGAATGTGGAGGATCGCGCCGACCAACAGCGAATGGCTGGTCTTTTCCCAATGATTGCGCCGCTCGAGCGCGCCCTCCGGGTCGACCAGGATATCGGCGATGTTCTGGACGTCGCGGACCTCATGCTCGCCGCGGCGCACTTCGAGCAGTGGATTATAATGCGCCGAACGTATGTCGGTCGGGTTGAAAAGCAGGCAGTGCGAATAACGCGATCGCCAGCCGGCGGTCAGCTGCCAGTTCTCGCCCTTGATGTCGTGGATGACCGCCGACCCCGACCAGCCGAGCAGCGTGGGCACCACTAGACCAACGCCCTTGCCCGAACGGGTCGGCGCGAACGCCATGACATGCTCGGGTCCGTCGTGGCGCAGATAGCGTTGGTCGGTAGTCCCGAGGAACACACCTCGCTCGTCGAACAGCCCGGCGCGCCGGATTTCGGCCTCGGTTGCCCAGCGCGCGGAACCGTAGGTGGTGACATTGCGACGCTGCCGCGCACGCCAGAGCGATCCGAACACCGCCGCGCCGCAGCCGATGAACCCGCTCGCTGCGGCAATCGAACCCGCCTCGTCGAATACCTTCGGCGCATAAGCGTCGAAGTGGAACCACCAGCCAAACAGCGCCCATGGATGATAGATCGGACGCCCGAAGGCATGAAACCAGGGCGCACCAAGTTCAGCCTGATAGGCCAGAGCATCGGCAGCCCATTGCGTAGCGAACCAGATGCCTAGCACCACGATCGCAAACACGATCAAAATCTGGCCAATAAGCAATTTGGTCGGGGTCATGCGGGCCTCCGCCCGCAGCGGAATCAGAGAGCGGGCGCGAAAGCCAAATTCGCCTTTTTATCTCGCATTCGGGAGAGCCTCGCCAGTGACGGGCGCTACTTGTCGAGGGCCATGCAGCACATCGCTATGACCGGATTGCGCCCTAATTGTCGCCATTCGTGCACGCTCATGACGATCCTGCAAGCGGTCGTTCATTCGGCTTCGGATTGAACCTCCGCATGTGAGGGGTTAGCTGTGGTACGCGGGGAAAATAGGGGCGGGCGCATGAAGGGCACCTGGGTTCGGCAGCCGGACGGTCCAGCGATCGTCGTGTTCATTCATGGCGTGCTGTCGGATGGTCAGTGCTGGCGGAACGAAAATGGCGCGTATTGGCCGGACATGCTCGCAGCCGACACGCGCTTCGCCGCCGCCGGCATCTATGTGTTCGAGTACAAGACGGGCTATTTTTCCGGAACCTATCGCTTGGGTGATGTGGTGAACGCATTGCGCACACGCATGCGGCTGGACGGTGTGTCAGACTCACCGAAAATCATTTTCGTCTGTCACAGCATGGGGGGTATCGTGGCGAGACGCTTCCTCGTGCAGGACGCCTTCGAGCTGATCGACCAGGAAAAGGAAATTGGGCTGTTCTTGGTCGCTTCCCCATCAATGGAGTCGGAATACGCAAACCTGCTGTCTCCGTTGACGCGCTTGTTTCAACACACGCAAGGACTGGCCTTACGCGCGGGACAAGCCAACGACTGGTTGCTCGACCTCGATAGTGATTTTCGCAAACTCTTGAACAGCAAGCGCCTGCGTATCGAAGGCCACGAGCTGGTCGAGGATCAGTTTGTGCTGTTACCCGCGCTCATCAGGCGCCAGGTTGTGCAGCCCATGTCCGGTGGCAGATATTTCGGCGAACCGTACAAGGTTCCAAATTCCAATCATTTCACCATTGCCCGCCCCGACCGCCCGGAAGGCGATCAACACGGCCTCCTGGTTGAACTGCTGGAAAAGTTCATTCCCGTGCCGCGCGTGAAACCCGTCAGTTCCAACTCACTGCAATTTTCGGATCACCTGCACGGTGATGCAGTGTCATGCGGCTTAGCGCTCAATCACTTGTTTTATGACGACGTGGCGCCCGAGATCGTTTGGCCTGTCGAAACGCTGTCATATATTGAACGGCTGCGCATCGCTTTGGAACAAGTCAAAAATCATAGAGACCCCACAAGCCTCTTCGGCAACGTCGGGCCCAATGATCTGGTGGTTTATGCAAGGGACGTGGAGCTTTCCCTAGCAAGGATCGACGCACTATTGAAAAACGCCCCAGGGCGAGCCCGCGCCTTGGTCAGGGGCATGGAGGGGTATTGGACACTTCATGAGAAATTTGTTGCGACTGCGCTCGCCAATTTCCTGACCCTCTGCAATTATGAGTTGGTCGCCAGCACCATTCATCACCTGCGCTTGGGACGCGCTTTCGAACGATACTACCCCAAGGCTCTCGCCGACTGGATCGCGAAGGATCGACCGCTCGTGGTGAAGGAGCTCTTTGCGATCGACGATGAAATGTGCTGGGCGAAGCTCACGGCGCTTTCAAACGCCTCGTTCCCGGAAGGCCTCTACTTTTGGGGACCGCGTCGCGATGTCGTGGCCAGCAGACGTCAACGACGGTTTGAGCCGATCTACTATCGTTGGGTTCGCGACTATGCCATCCCGCAATATGAAGTCGTGCAGGCTGTTACAGGCAGCGACCAAATTTGGGCTTATGACGAGCAAGTCACCATTGAGCGCGCACGCAGCCTTGAGGGCGAAGATTTCTAACGTCGCCCAAGCCGGCCCTGGTCGCTCTGGTTAGCAGCTCAGTCGCATGTTTTGGGCGACGCGTCCTACCAACCGGATCAGTCGAGACCCGCGCTTGCCCGCACAACTCGGGAAATGGTGGGAAGCCGACCTTGCGGCTAGGCCCACCGACTCGAGCCACGACGGCTTTCCAAGGTTCATTGCCGAAATCTGCCAGTCTGCAATCGGCCCATTTTCAGTCATGAAATCTCTGGCCCCGATCGGCTCCGCCCAAACCGCCAATTGATCCCGTCGGTGCGCATGATACCGGCGACCTCATTGCCAAGTTGCTTCTCCAACGCTGGCCGCCAGGGCACCAGTGCAAATTCGCGGCTTCTTTCAACCAGCGCGAAGCGGCCACTGATCAGATCAACCCGGCGTGCGAGCCGTCCTTCGATGCGGTCACCACTGTTCGCCTCCGCAAAGCTCTTTCCCAACTCATCGGAAAGTTTCCCGGCCGCTGACAGCAATTCCTGCCGCTGAAGTATCGCAAGAGCATTCGCCCGCAACCGAATGCGATCCCCCTCCCCGTCTGCAAGTTGCTGCTCGACCAGCCATTGCCGGCGCGCCGCCAGCGCGCCGCGCACCTCGCGCCCGAACCCGGCGTCGCGGATTGGCGCGGGATCGCGCGACGCCAGCTCGCGGTCGAGCCACGTGGCTGCATTAGCGCCGCGCAACTGGTCGAGCGGGACCGCCGACAGCGTTTCGACTTGGGCCGGCTGCTCGCGGTGGCGACGCGCTTCGTAGGACGCCGCACGGTCCAGATGGTCGGCAGCGATCGACCACGCGCCATCGGGCTCGCGCACGACACCTGCGCCTGCACACCGCATCGCCTCAAGCCGCCGAACATGCGCCTCGGCGAACGCCTGGGTCGCGGATGGATCGTGCCGCAAGTGGAGATCGACCGAATAGCGCCCGGCGTTGGCAGCGGCGACCTCCGCCATCACCCGGTCAGCATCGCGGATGGCGAGCGTCCGCGCAGTCACGCGGATGATGGCACCCTCGGGGATCGGGCCGACCGCGTCGCCCTTGCCGATGTCGACATAATGGGCGTGCCCATCAACGCCGTCGATCAGCAGATAGTGGCGGTCATGATGTTCGTCGGCCAGCCCGCGCATGATGACCCGCCCGACGACTGGTTCCGGATCAGACTCGCCAGCGCCGAACAGGCTGCGTCCGATCCATGGGCGATCGAGCTTCCGCGCGGTCAATTCGCGTTGCATCGTGCGGACGATGTCACCGCGCTCGCCGATCCGGCGAAGCGTCGCTTCGAGATCCTCTGCGAGTTGCCAATTCCCGCCGCCGACATTCTCGGCGAGACCCATGCTCGCGAGCTTCTGCAACCGCCCTGCGCGCAGCGACTGCTGGAAGGGATCGCGATCCGCCGAAGTGACGATGTGATCCACGTCCATCGACCGGACCAGTCGGCGATCGATCGTGGTCATCCGCTCCTCGCCGATATCCTGACGCAGGCGCGCTTCGATTTCCTGGTCGGTTCGCGGGCCAAGATCGAGCGTTGCCAGTTCGGCGGCGCGTTCGCGAATTCCGTGCGAAATATATTCCCGCGCAATGACCAGATTCTGGCCGCGATCGTCGACGCCGCGCAGCATGATATGGGTGTGCGGGTGAGTGGTGTTGAAATGATCGACCGCGACCCAGTCGAGCGACGTCCCCAAATCGGTTTCCATCTGCGTCATCAGCCGGCGGATGTACGGCTTGAGGTCGGGATATTCCGAACCGTCCTCGGCTGAGACGATGAAACGGAATTGATGGCGATCCCCGTCGCAGCGTTGAAGGAATGCCTTGCCGTCGGCTTGGTCGCGCTCGGCCGAATAGAGCTCGCCGGGAGCGCCCTCGCGGGTGACGCCGTCGCGCTGGATGTAACGCAGATGTGCGCGTGCGGCCTGCAGCCCCTTCGCGCCGAGACGGACCAGCCTGGTCTTGACCACCGCGCGTCGCGCGCGGAACCTGGCCAGGCGATCACGACCGGAGAGCAGGCGGCCAATGCTCGCGCCGCGACCGATACGACTGCCATCGAACCGGCGATTGCGGATCGTGCCCTTTTCCGCCGAACGCGCCGCCGCCACGACCACGGTCGCGAAATAGCGGCGCGCGCGCTTTCCGCCGCCGAGACTGCGTTGCTTGCCGAGCCGGGGGATGAAGTCGTCATCGTCGCTCATGACGCACGACCAGGATCGGGAGTCTTGTAACTTCGGGCGATAAATGGCGGATTTCAGCCATTCTGCCCGGGCGTGTCTCGCAAGCAGCGAGCCATGTCTCGCGAAAAAACGATGTGCAGACAATCACATAGCAATGCTTGCGAGACATTGCCTTTCTCTTGCATTCCCTTCTTCTCTTCTTGTAACCGCCCGATGTTCGCACGTTGTTCTCGTGCGCCGAGATGTCCCATGTGATCTGCTTTCCAATTGGGGAGCGGGCCGATGCCGCGGACGAGATTCGAGAACAAGGCAAAGCGCGCCTGGTGGTCGGTGCACATCGAGGCCCAGAAAAAGAGCGGCATCAGCGTCGCGGAATATTGCCGGAAGCAGGGTCTTTCGTATGACGCCTTCCGAACATGGCGCCGTTCGATTGATGCCTGGGAAGCGCAGAAATCCGAGGAAAGAGCGCGTTGGCGCAGGCGTTCCAAGCCGCTCTGCCCGGACAAAAGGCTTAAAGCGACGCAGGCATTTTGGGCGATGCATGTCGAGGCATGGCAATGGAGTGGCCTGCACCTTCGCGACTATGCGAGCACGCATCGGCTGTCGCCTTACAGCCTCAAACGGTGGCGTGTTCTGTTCGAGAATGAGGAGATCGTGGTCGACTGGCGAACGATGCTGCATCCGTCGGCATTGCCCCTGATAAGCACTAAAATAGGTACCGGTGCTAAGGAAAAGGCGGCCGCCGAACGCTTGACAGCTGCAATCGAAGCGGACGCGCCGCCACCGAAAAGAGCCACCCGCCGGCGCTGGAAGACCGAAGAAAAGATCGCCCTTCTGCTCCAGGCGGAGCGGCACGGATCGACCATCACGTCGGTTGCTCAGGCGCATGGTATCGCCACCAGCGTGATGTTCCGCTGGCGCGACCAGCTTGGTGTGGGGAAGGACGATCCGGCGGTCATCTTGCCGGTTCGGCTTGTCGCTGGGCACGAACGAAGCGGCAGCGCGACACCCAGTCTGCTCGCAGATCTACTGCCCAGACCGGACGGCATGATCGAGGTCGCGCTGGCCGATGGTCGGCTCGTGTTCGCGCCGGAAGGCAGCGATCCCGAGGCGGTCCAGCGCGAGGTTACGACACAGGAGCTGCGGCCATGATGCTGATGCCGGCAGGCGTGAAAGTGCACCTCGCGCTTGGCGTAACCGACATGCGCAAGGGCATGGATGGCCTCGCCACCCTGGTTCAGGAGACGCTGAGAAAGGACGCCTTCTCGGGCCATCTGTTCGCGTTCCGCGGGGCACGCGCGAACATGATCAAGATCCTCTTCTGGGATGGGACGGGCCTGTGCCTGTTCACCAAGCGCATCGATCAAGGCTACTTCGTGTGGCCGCGCGTGGCTGTTCCGGGCGACACGATCCCGCTGACGACAGCGCAGCTTGCAATGCTCATCGAGGGTATCGACTGGCGGCATCCCGAACGCGTGTGGCGGCCCACAAAAGCGGGCTGAAAACGGCGGAAAACCGCGCAAAATGCTTGGGGAAACGACCGCTTTATAGTATGATCTGGCATGCGGCTCGATCTTGAAAATCTGCCGTCGGACATCGGCGTTCTGCACCAGTTGGTGCGCGATATCGCGTCCACCGTTACGCAGCATCAAAGCGAGATCGAGCGGCTCCAACAGATCATCAAGCAGCTGCAGCGTGCTCAGTTCGGGCGCCGCTCCGAGCGCCTCGATCCCGATCAGCTCGGCCTGGCGCTGGAGGACCTCGACGCGGATATCGCCGCGATCGTTGAAGAACAGCCGGTCATCGAAAAGGCGCGTCCCGCCGGTCCCAGGCGCAAGGCACTGCCCGACCATCTTGAGCGCGAAGAGCAGCTGCTCGACATCGATCATGAGGTATGCGGGGACTGCGGCGGTGCGCTTCATCCGATCGGTGAGAGCGTCAGCGAGATGCTCGACTGGGTACCGGCGCGGCTGCGCGTGCTGCGTATCTGCCGCCCGAAATATGCCTGCCGGGCGTGCGAAACGGTCGCCCAGGCGCCAGCGCCGGAGCGTGTGATCGCCGGCGGGCTCGCCACGCCGAGCCTGCTCGCACAGGTGATCGTCAGCAAATACTGTGATCACACGCCGCTCTATCGCCAGTCCCGGATCTTCGCACGGCACGGCATGGCACTGGAGCGATCGACGCTCGCCGGCTGGGTTGGCGGTGCATGCTGGTGGCTCGATGCGCTGCACGAAAGGCTCGGCAATCACATCCTCGCATCGGACCGGCTGTTCGCCGACGATACGCCAATCCCGGTGCTCGATCCGGGTCGTGGCCGCACGAAAACCGGTCGGTTGTGGGTCTATGCGCGCGACGAACGAGGGTGGTCCGGCCCTGCCCCGCCAGCGGCCATCTACTATTACGAGCCCGACCGGCGTGCCGAGAGACCACAGGCGCATCTGGAGCGGTTCAAGGGCGTGCTGCACGTCGACGGCTATGCCGGGTTCGAGCGTCTGACGGCGCGCGGCGACGTCAAGCTCGCGGCCTGCTGGGCGCATACGCGACGCAAGTTTTACGAGATCGCGGAAGCCGACAAGGCGCCGATCGCGATCGAGGCGGTGCGCCGCATCGCCGAAATCTATGCGGTGGAGACACGCACGCGCGGTCAGCCGCCGGCCGAGCGGCTGGCATGGCGACGGTCGCTGTGCAGGCCAATGGTGCGCTCGTTGAAGGTCTGGCTGGAGGCGCAACTGCCGCAACTTGCGGCGCGCAGCCGGCTCGCCGATGCGATCCGCTACGCGCTCGGGCGCTGGGACGCACTGTGCCGGTTCGTCGATGATGGGCGTGTCGAGCTCGACACCAATCCGGTCGAACGCGCGATCAGGCCAGTCGCGCTCGGCCGCAAGAACCACCTGTTCGCCGGCTCCGATGGCGGCGGTGCGCGCTGGGCAACAGTGTGCTCGCTGGTCGAAACCTGCCGCCTGAACGAGGTCGAGCCCTACGCCTATCTGCGCGACATAATGCAGCAAATGATCGACGGTCATCCCGCCAACCGTCTCGACGAACTGCTCCCCTGGAACTGGGCGGCCGATCCTCATAACGCCACCTGACCAAACGTGCGTCGGTCTAGAATGCCGCTATGAACCCTGCTCCTGAGCTTCGAGCAGATCACGTACCTGGCGACCCAGTACCGTCTCCGACCAGTGAAAGTGCTCATCGCCGGTCTCGCGATCCCAATCGAGATCCTCCTCGAACAGATATTCGGGGATCGCATCGGCCTCGGTGAAGCTCGTGGGGCCGTCCAGCACGATCTGGCGCTGCGCTGCTGTGAGGCTCGCGGCTATGGCTTCCGGTGAAGAGGGAATCATCGAGTCCACATAACAGACTCGCGACCGGCGTGCCCATATGATCGGAGCGACGTGCAGTCACCATACGCTTACCTCTTCTTCTCCCCCTGCCCGGCTCAAAAAGAAGGCCAGGACACGACGCCTGTCCGGCGCCGCATCCCGGCCTGACCAAGGTTGGTCTTCAGGCATCCGCAAATGCCTTGAGCGCGTCGCCGCGTCGCCCGAACCTGCGCTTGCCCATCATTCCGTGCGCGTTGCCGTCGCCATCGACGATCATCACCGCGACGAACCAGCGCCCGTCCAGCCGCCCGACGATCCGCGCCCGATCGAGCTCGATTTCGTCGTCGAAACCGCCCGCGTAACTGCCGATCCAGCGCTCCTCAATCCGCGCTTCCCAGTGAAAATCGACCTCTTCCGCCTTCAGAAACCGATGCGCCAACGCCTCGCCGGCACCGCGGCCAAATTCGAGTTCGAGCCCCGCGACCAGCGCCGTCATCACGCGCTCCGAGGCGGCCGAGATGGGTTGAAGATTGGCCATGATATGCTCCTTCGCTGCCATCCTCCCGATTGAGGACAGCAGTCGAAAGACGGGCGGCGGCGCGGCTGTCAGGGCCGCCGGAGCGCAAGCGGAGGCGCCGCGCAGCGGACGTGGGGGGAACCGATTTGCGCAGCAAATTGGGGGGCACCCGCGGGCCTTGATAGCCGCGCCGCCGCCCGTCATGCTCGGACTATCGAGACGAGCCCCCTCCCCGCCACGATCATGGCGACACCTTGCGAACGGCAAACAATATCGTAGCCGACGTCCGTGCCGGGTCGGGCACCGTCGCTGCCGCGGGCTCACGCTGCACCGCGAATAGGGACGGAGGCGGAGACGCTGGTGTGTCGATCCGGGCTGGAGCGACCGGCAGACCATTGACCGCGCCGAGATAAGCGACGGTTTCGCGCGGCAGCGACGCACTGCCCGCGAGCCAGGCTGCATATCGTCCCGGTCCAGCATTATAGGCAGCGAAACAGCCCGGATAACCGAACCGATCATACATCAGCCGCAGATAATACGTGCCCGCAAAAATGTTGTCGCGCGGGTCATCCGGATCATTGCCGAGCCCGAGCACCGCCCGAATCGATGCCCACGTCGCGGGCATCAACTGCATCAACCCAATCGCCCCTTTCGGACTCCGGATCGGACGTCCCGCAAACTCGGTGCGCCCGCCGCTTTCCCGGAGCATGACGCGCTCGATCCAGGTGGGTGGAACCCCGAACCGGGCCGAGGCTTCGCCGATATAAGACCACCAGCGCACGACCTCATCGGCATGCGCGGGTGTCGCCACGACCAGCGCCAAAGCGGCAGCGAAGCGGATCAGCGCCGCCACAACAGCACCGCGCGGCCGACCACATCACTATCGTCGGTGACGCCGACATAGCGGCCGTCGAACGAATCCGGCGCGTCCATCAACAGGAACAATTGGCGGTCGCGCAGGCGGACGCACCCTTCCCACCCAGGCAGAGGCCGACCATGCGGATCGGACGACTGACGAACGGCGAACAGCCGCCCATCGACCAGGATCATGCGCCCCTCAGCGCAGACCTCGCTACCTGCGACGGCGGTCACGCGCTTCACCAGCGGTACGTTTGCCGGGAGGTAATGCCGTTCGGCGGCTAGCGCGCGGAAGCGCGCAGGGAGGTGCGCGATCACCATGTCGCCGGCTCTCGCGGAAGCGCCGGGATACACCCGGTACAGCCCGATCGGCGCGCTGGCGCTGGCGTTCCAGACTAAGCGCGGCACCGGCGGCCAGACGATGGTCAGCCCCAAGGCAATGCCGCCGATCGCCAAGCCCGCGATCAGCCGACGGGCACTGCGGCACCGGCGCGTCCGACGCATGGCCTCACCCCAGGCGAGCAGCGGCGCGTCGCCCGCCGAGCTCCGGCGCGTACTCATCGCCCGATTTCGCGGGCGCTATGCTCGCGGCTCCACAGGTCGAGATCGTCGATATGATATTGGACGAAGCGGCTGTGACGGCGGAAAACCGGCCCCTCGCCGCGCACGCGCAGCCGCTTCAACAGGCGGCTGGAGATCTTGAGATAGGCCGCCGCTTGGTCGGTATTGAGGAATGGCGAGCCGCGTTTTGCGCGCTGCGCTCGTTCGATATCGTCGGGATTGTCCATGGGAGGTCCGCTCCGCACCGGAAGCGGCCCCATGCCGCTTCACGCGGCACCCCATCTGTCGCAGCAGGCACCTCTCGGGGAGGGTCGAAAAAACCTATAAGCGAATTCGCCCCTCGGACCTGCGCGACGGCTGTCGATCTATAGTTGGTCAGCCGCTCGCCCCATATCGATGAAAATCTTCCTCTCGCGCGAGGATGCCTCCTTGGCCGGTCACCATGCCCCAGGCAGCCCCAATCCGCTTGCGCAGCGCGCGCGGAAACCAACGGCCGCCCCTGCTGTGAAAGGACAAGAAGGAGTCGATCTTGCCCGCCACGTTGAATGGCGCAGCAATCGGCGTCTCAACCAGATAGACGCCGTTGATCGAGCTGCATGCTCCGTCGCGCAACGCGTCCTTGACCAGCCAAAGCAGCGATCGCCGGTCCGTTCCTGATGGCGGGGTCACCAGGACGAGCAGTCCGAACGCATTCTCCCGTCCCAACGCGGCCTTGCTCGCCTTGATCTGGCGATTGGCCTTGGCGGCCTCGCGCTGGACGCGCTTACCGGCGATACGCAGAGCCTTGACCGCTATATTCTCGGGTAAATCATGCAGACCGATTTTGGTCTGCCCGAAGATGATCGGTGCACCTTCGTGGACGTTCTCAGCGAACATTTGCCCGAGCGCATCCCAGATTTTTGGATCGTTGGCCCGGTCGGTGGCCAGGGTCTTGACCTCGACTACGACGTCGTACCGCTCAAACAGCGCATCGGCCCGCTCGCCAGCGTAATCACGCGGCAGCGCCGACTCCATCTCGGTACCACCCGCCACGCACAGCACCCGAATCAAGAGCTCGTGTTGATCCATCGCGACTAGCTTTGAGGAACCATATCCAGCGGTCAAAGCGGCGGCGCCTCGGGTGACATCGTCCATCGAGCGAGTGAGCGAAACGTGATCACATTCTTGCCGGTCGCATCCAGATTGGCCTCGATAAATGCCTGAGCGTCAGCCCGGCTGGACGCCCAGATTCGATCGGTCGAGGACGCAAGGGTCGCCCGATTGACCCGCTCGATCAACTCAGCGGGCGCCATCTGTGTGAGGAACTGCTCGATCTCCGCTGAGCGTGTTCCAAAGAACACTCGATTGGGCGCGATCGGCAGCATGATCGAGAAATCGGGGTCCTTGAGGCCGCCTTCGGAATGGATCGGCAAATCCGACAGCAGCAACTTGGGTGCATCAGGCTCGAATTCGCGGAACCACCATTTGACCCCACCAAAGGTCTCCATCACCTCGGGATGCGCGATCATGCGCGGCAACCAGGAGGTCAAACTAGTGGCGTCGAGGGCGCCGGGGAAATGCCGATCGAGCCATTCCCGGGTGGTCGGCCACCCTTCAGGTAAGGTAGCCTCGTCCTGCTCCGCCAGCGTATGTCTGAGCAGTACCGCACCTTCGGTTCGTAGAAAATCGAGCGCGTCAGGCTGCCGCACCCGCAGCGAGCTAAGGAAGAAGGTCCAGGCGATATGCTCATCCACGGTGATTGCTTCATGGCGTTCGAGTTTTTCGAGAACCTTGGCGGCACCGTTATCGATCGGCCCAAAGAGCTTCTTCTCGATATCGTCCTCGGAAAAACCGAGCGCATTCGCCATGATCGCGTAGAGCCCGATCTCGAAGCCCGTATATTCGGGCGTAAGCTCACTGCACACCAGCCGACCGTTGCGGATCGCGAAGACCTGGAGCTTTCCAGCGTCGTTGGTCCACCTGCGGAGCAGGAACCGGGGGACGTAATGATGCTTCACCTTGTCAGGATGCCGCGCGTGCATAAGCGCAGCAAGCGGCCAGATTCGTCCGGAGGAAGCAGTACTCCAGCGGTAGGCGATTTGCCCTCGATCCGTGTTTTGTGCTTTTAGAATCTCACGCGTAACGTCGCTTGTTTACCTGCGCGCCCGGCCCTTTCGGTACGAGAATTGTCTCCCTTTGCAGGACCGGGCGCACGATAGGACGTCAGTTGAGTCGGTCAGTACCAGGCCGCGACCCCGCCATGACGCGAGCAGGCGCCGCGATGGTTGACGGCGTGAGTCTCGGTTCCGTCCTTGCATTTGCCGGTCGCAGCACCCGCAGCGACGGCTGGCCGTGACGCCGGTGCCCGCACGATGGTCGGCTTCGGCGCAGCCGCAGGTTTGGCGACCGGCGCGGCTGCGGGCTTCGGAGCCGGTGCAGCAACAACCGCTGGGGCCGGCGAGGCGCCCTTGCACACCGCCTTGTTCGCGTTGCCGGGCTTCGAACAATCATAATTGCGGGTCGCTTTTGCAGGAGCAGCGGCGACAGTCTTGGTCGGCGCCGGCTTGGTGGCAACAGGCGCCGCCTTTGCCGCCGCGGCGGTCGGTGTCTTACCCTTGCAAGCGGCCTTGTTGGCGTTGCCAGGTTTCGAGCAATCGTAGTTCCGAGCCTGAGCCGATCCGGCGGCAAAAGCCAGCGAGATCAATGCTGCGATACACAGATAGCGTTTCATAGCGACCTCCTCCTAGAGAACTGGATAGTGCCGTGCTTTTCCGCGCCCGGCAATCCAGCAGCCTTAGCAGGATAGTCACATACCGATGGCGCGATTCACCCGCCCGAGAGCCGGCGCTCAGCCAGCACCTTCACCTCGACCTGGAGCAGTTCGACCCGTTCGACGATCCAGTCGAGCTCCTCACGGGTGATCTTGTAGTGTGGCGAGTAGCGCGCGTTGACATAGGCCTGCTGCAGAAGCTCGAAGCAGCGCCGGGCGAACTTGGTGTCGCGCGGCCACACCGGGATGAGGTCGCGCGCGACATCCTCGGCCTGCTCGCGGAGGAAATTGAGCTTGTGGGACTTGGGGCTGTAGAGCGTCAGGACGAGCAGAGTCGTGTGGTAGAAATGCTCAGCCGCCTGATGGAGGTTGAACGCGGCTCGGTTATTCCATTCTTGCGAAATGGCGAACTTTGCGAGGCCTAAGAATTCGCTCGCGCTCGCAAACCATTGGTCGAAATGCGTGCGCGCCTCCTCTCGAGCGACCACCGGATCGAGCGGCTTAGGCGTATCGAACGGGTGGTTGTCTAGTTGGTAGAGGGCGACCCCATCGCGCACGATATCGACGAAGAAGGGCCGACCGCGCGCTAGCTGGTCGTTCACGTCCTTGAGGCTGTGGACGATGAAATTGACGGCGCCGACAGCCGTTTGGCGATCGAATACTCGCGCAGTAGATGGTCACCGGCCTTGGCCCAATAGTCGAGCGTGTCGGTCAGCCGCTCGTCGTTCACCACCACGAGGAGGTCGTAGTCCGAGAAATAACCGCCGATCGGATCGGCGACCCAGTCGCCGCGCGCATAGGAACCGTAGAGGATCACCTTGAGGATCCGGCCCTGCTTCTTCCACTCCTGGGTGGAAAGGCCGATCGCATCCTCGAACTCGGCGAACAGGATCTCGACGACACGGTCGAGATCGCGGCGCTTGCGATCGGGCAAATGGCTGAGGTCGGTTTTCATCGGAGGTGAATCCTAGCGGGCTTCTCGCGTGGGAAGCAATGGCATCGACCCCGCGCCGTGGCGGCGCGGGGTCGCGCGGGGCTCAGTCGGCCGGGTTCCAGATGATGGCGAAGGTGTCGTCATCGTCCTGCCCGGCGGCGCGGCCGAGATTGGCGTAGAGCCGGCGCGGGCCGAACTCGGGGGCTGCGAAGCTCAGCGACACATAGTCGTTGCCCGAGGTTTCGCTGCGACGGAGCCAGCCGGCGCCGACCTCGACGCCGCCCGAGGTGACGCGATAGTCGGGCTGGCTGTCGCCGGACTTGCGGGCATTGGGGACGATCAGGATCTCGGCCCGGATCGAGAGGGTCTTGAGCTCGCCCTTGAAGGCGTTGCCGTCGCGCGTGACATAACCGATGGCGGCCATGATACTTCTCCTTCTTGCTCGCCGCGGCGGAATGCCGGGCGATGGGCAGACCGCAAAGGACGGGCATAGCGGAACGGCGAACCCAAGGGGCCGCAGCAGCAGCAGCGAAGGACCGGAGCCAAGGGCTTATTTGAGCGCGAAGCGCCCGCGAGGAGGACCCCATGGGGCCGGGGAAATAAGCCGGCAGGCGATGGTTTCGCCCGGGCCGCGACCGTCCCAGGTCGTCAGCCCAGGAGCCGGCAATTTCCAGCGAGGTGCGCCAGGAAAAGGAGTATCGCCGCTCGGTTTCGCGGACCCGCGCCGGCAGCAATGGCCGGGCGCCCGCCCTTCCCTATCCGCGCCGTCAGCTCGGCCAGGAAAACCCAACCACCGTCTCACCCGACACCTGACCGTCGGCCCCATAGCGGCGTTCGACGATCTCGCCGCGCCCCTCCGCGTCGACCGCTACCACCGTGCTGCAGCGCGTGCCGTAGACCGGATTGCGGATGAAGATCGGCGACTGCGTCGGTTCCTGCGGGACGTCCGACGGGCCCGCCGGCTCGAGTCCGGCTTCGGACAGCCGGTCGTCGCCCAGCGCGTCGAGCAATTCGCCTGGCTGGGTCGCGCCGCCGACGATCCAGTCGAGCAGGCGCTCCTTGAGGCGCAACGTCTTGGGCCAGGGTTCGTCGAGCGTGCCGTTGGACAGACCATAGAGGCCGGGCGCGAGCTGGCTGTGGATCGGCCCGGGCCGGTTCGACACGAAGATCGCGCGGTCGCGATCGGCAAAGATCAGGTTGAACGGGTTGAAGTCGTCATAGGAGACCTGGTCGGGATCGGCGTATTGCCCCTCGCCGGCAAGCAGGTCGGAGACCAGCGCGCCGCGCGAGGCGCGGTCGGGCCGCGGGGCGCCATAACCGCGCAGGTTGGTGACGACAGTGAACCGGCCCTGTTCGGACACGCCAGCCCATGTCCCGCCCGATCGCAGATCGCGCCCCGCAACCACATGATCGGGATGCGCCCATCGCGCCAGCGCGGCCGCTGGCCGTTCGTGCAATTCGTCGCGATTGCCGGCCATGACGAGATGCCAGCGCGGATGCGCCTTCCAGGCCAGAGCGAGCACGCACATCGTGCCTCTATGGCCGATCGTCGGGCGGTCGGGCGAGCAATATTCAGCAGCGCGCCCTCAACTATCGATCAGTTGACCGACGCGTATCCGGCGCGCATCGGCAGGCAATGTCCGATGCCGTGCGAAAACTGATCGAGCGCCTCGCGCCCGATCCCGTCTGCGACGATTGCATCGCCGACCGGCTCGCGCTGCCCGATCGCCAGGAGGCCGGCATCGCGGCGAGCGAGCTTGCGGCGACCAGCCAATTCGAGCGACGCCGCGACGCTTGCGTGCTATGCGGCAACACCAAGCCGACGACGCGCCGATTGCCCTAGGCCGGTCCGCGGCATCTTTCCGGGCGCCACCGATCGCTACGGACAAGAGATCGGCGCGTAGCGGCGGACGGCGAACCCGCCCGCGATCTGGGCGCAGGACAAATCCCTGCCCCGCACCGAACAGTGCGCGACGGTGCGGCCATAGCGGTCGGTGTCGGTCTGGCGGCACACCATCACTGCGCCGCTGACCAGCGCGCGAAGGTTGTCGGTGCTGGCGAACGGGTCGCCCGACGTACAAGCCCGACCGCGCGCGCAATGCCCGGGCAGCTCGGGCGCGTCGATCCCCTGCAGACGAATGCGGGTCGCGCCGCAGCGGAGCGTATCGCCATCGACGACGCGTGGATCGGTGCAGCCGACATCATCACTTGATGTGATCCTGGACACCTGACCGATCGGGACCTGGGGCAGTCCGAGGCCGACGGTCGCGCCAGCCAACAGGCCGATCGCCGTCACCGGGCCGTAGCGGCGGAACATCGTCGGCTTCCGCTTCAGCGGGTGGAGAAGCGAGATATCTGATTTGCGGCGCATAGCGTCTATCGAAAGCCTATTTCCCGGCATTGATCAATGCCGACGCCTCCCCGGCCTTCGCGATGCGCCCGCCGGCACGAAATCCCCACGCGATCTTGCCGTCTCGCCGATCCGCGTGCAGTCTCCTTGTCCTCACAAAGGAGGAGTTGCCCATGTATCGTTTCGCTCTCGCGCTGGCCGCAACCGCGATGCTCGCGGCACCGGTGACGGCCGCCGGCACGCGTTGCCGCGATGCCCATGGCAAGTTCATCAAATGCGCGCCGACGCCGAAAAAGCCCGTACGCTGCAAGACGGCCAACGGCAAGTTCGCCAAGTGCGGCACACCGGGCGCCAAGCCGGTCTGAACCGATACCGAGGCCGGGACTCGCGTCCCGGCCCGGCACGCCCCGCGCCTTCTCCCTTTCCCGGACCCCGGTCGTCGATGGCGTCGCATATCGCGCTTCTCCACAGCGTCACGATCGGCGGCAGCCGGCGCCTCGTCATGGCGGAATGGCGCGCTATGATGGCGGCGATCGGCCTCGACAATCCGCGAACCTGGGTGGCGACGGGCAACGCGCTGTTCGATGCTGACAAGGCGACGATCGCGCAACTCGAACACCGTCTGGAGGCCGCCTTTGCGCAATCGTTTGGGCGACAGGTCGACACGATCGTGAAAACCGCCGCGCATTGGGCCAGGCTGGTGGCGGCATACCCGTTCCCCGACGAGGCCGAGCGGGATGGCACCCGGATCGCGGTACGCGTGATGCGCAAGCCGCTCGAGCGGGCCGTGCTGAAGCAGCTGCAACCCTACGCCACCCAGGGCGAGCGTCTCGCGATCACGCATGGCGACTTATGGATTCATTTCGACCAGGACCCAACCCGCTCCCGGCTGGTCAACGCGCTGACGACCAAGCGCCTGGGTGTCGGCACGATGCGGAACTGGAACACGGTCCGCCGCCTGGGCGACATGATCGCGGCATAGGAACCCCGCCCATGCGCAACGCTGTCATCCCTCGGCGAGCGTCCCCGGCGGCAAGGTCAGCATGACCTCCTCGACATCGATCTTCCACGCCCCCGCCAGCGCCGCGAGTTCGCTCCGCGTCACGGTCGCGCCAAGATAGATCTGGTCGAGACGGTGCTCAGGAAGGCCGCTTTTGCGCGACAGCAGCCGATAGGGCGTGGCCGATTGCAGCGTCCAGGCAAGAATCCATGGCTCGCCCGCCGCAATTCCTTGAGCGACGGCGTGCAAGGGATTCCAGAACGGGCGTTCGAGCCCGAACATCAGGCGGCAGCGAAGAGCGGAAGCTGTTCCCCCTTGGCGGCGAAGATGCCCCGCGCCTGCAGCGCCGCGTCGACCGCCTGGCGATAATGGACGGTGCCGGCGCGCTCGGCCTCGTCGAAGCCGACCGGCGCCCAATCCTCGCTCGGATAGCAGCTATCGTAGATTGCGCGCGCCGACGCGCGCAGCAGCGGATCGTGCTGCACGATTTCTTCTCCCTCGATGTCGAATCGCCGCTCGAACGGCGGGCGCCATTATAGAACAAATGTGGAACATACTACAAGGACCCGATTGACGGACGGCAGCACGACCAGCGCTCCACCGGCGATCGCCGCGACGACGATCACGCTTCGCACCCAGGGGCGATTTCCTGGGATAGATCGAGAAATGCTATGTGTATGCCTTCAAACTATAGTATATAGTTCAATATGTTAGGTTGACTGTTTGGGAGTGCCGCCATGGCGAACGGCAAGACGCTCATCATCGTGCTCGTCACCCTGGTCCTTGGCTTCGCGGCGGGATTTGCCTTGCGGCCGGTGATCGCGCCGCAACCCGAGCCGGTCGCGGGCGCGCTCCCTGGCGCCACCGTCACGAGCGAGGCGCGTGGCATGCAATATTTCGTGGCGCATATCGATGAGGCGCGGCGAATTGTCGCGGGATGCCGCGACGGCTCGGTGCGGGGAGGCGAATGCGCCACCGCCGATCAAACGATCAGCAGGGTCGAGGCGCAGGAACGCCAGAAGCGCTTCCTTGGCAACTGATCCTGGACACCGGATAGACTCCATCTTGACCGGAAGCGTCCTGGGCCATCACAGCCATCGGATGGACGCGCCGGCTCTTCACGACCAGATTGACCGGCTTCTCAGCCGGATCGCCCCGACGGCGATCTGCCACGGATGCATCGCGGGGCGGCTCGGCCTGTCGCGCGCGCAGCACGTCAATCCCGTGACGCGCGAGCCAGACCGGCTTCGAGCGCCGCCGAGATATTTGCGCGAGCTGCTATGACGAGCGGCTGGTTATCCGCCGAATCCATCGCCTCCCCTGACCCGCCGCGCCAGCGGCTG
>NZ_BCYU01000055.1 GCF_001598355.1 Sphingomonas asaccharolytica NBRC 15499 | reverse complement strand
CCCCCCGCCGATCCTGCGCGCAATGGCAGGCGAAGGGCCGAAGCTGCTGATGATTTCGGGCCACGACACCAATGTCGCCAATCTCGGCGGGATGCTGGGCCTGCACTGGCGGGTGCCGGGTTTCGCGGCTGACGATCCCGCACCGGGCGGTGCGATCACTCTGGAGAGGGTGAAGGACGCAAGCGGCAACGCTTATGTGCGTGCCTATTACCGGGCGCAGACGCTCAATCAGCTCCGCGCCGCCGCCGCGCCTGGCTATCGCCAAATGCTGCCGATCGCAGGATGCAGCGCGCGGGGCGTTAGTGGGCTGTGCACGCTGGCGCAGTTCCAGAAGGTGATGTCGGGGAAATAGGGGGCAAGTGGGGAGCTTCTGTTGCCCGGTGCTCCCCGTACCGCTGGATTCCGCTTCTGTTGCCCGGTGCGGTCCAACCGCGCATTTTAGAATAACCTTAAGCCGTTAGGCCTTGGGGTTACGCCGCAATAGCGAGTGCTTCGTTATCGTTGGCACTTGTGTAATGAGCCGTCACAGTGGCCCGTTCTGAGCGAACGTCGGCGCTTTTCAACACACGTCGATCCTGGTTCGGCCCCGTCAGAAACGGTGTCCAGATCCACCACCATTTCTGGTGGAGCCGCCGGGTACTGCCCCCGGGTCCGCTGCGTCTATTGCACGCCATCATTTATCGCCATAGCCGGTTGCCCGGCCCGACCAATATAGGGGCTGCGCAATTAAAGAAAAGTGGGGGTTTTGATCCTTTGATGCGGACGCGCGGTGCCAAACCGCCAAAAACCGCCGTTTTTCCGAGCTTCCGCCTTTCGGTCGCCACATTATTGGGTAATAAGGTTACCTATTATGTTGACGCAGCGTTCCCGTTACGCGCTTCGCGCGATGCTCTATTTGGCTGAGGCGCCCGCGGGCGGGCCCCCGATCCCGATGAACCGGATCGCCGAACATGCCAACGTCCCGCGCAAATTTCTCGAACTGATCCTGGCCGATCTGCGCGAGGCGGGCTTTTTGCACAGCCATCGCGGCAAGACCGGCGGTTACTGCCTGTCGCGCCCGACCCATCTGATCTCGCTGGGCGAGATCATCCGCGTGATCGAAGGACCCTTGGCGTTGGTCCCGTGCGTCAGCCGCACCGCCTATCGCCGCTGCGCCGATTGCAAGGACGAAGCGGCTTGCGCGATCCGCCACGCCATGGCGCGCGTCCGCGACGAGACCGCGCGCATCCTCGACGGCACCAGCCTGGCCGACGCGGTGAGCGAGGACCTCGCGGCGGCCTGAACGGGCCAGTTCACCTCCCGCCTGCGGGAGGGGAGTTTAAGGGGTATGAAGCCTTACGCTCCCTTACGCGCGCGCAATTCGTCGCGGATCTCGCGCAACAGCACGACGTCGGCGGGATCCGCCGGCGCCGCTTCCTCCGGCTTGGGCGCAACGCGGTTCACCGCGCGCACCAGCAGGAAGATGATAAACGCGACGATCAGGAAATTGACCGCGGCGGTGATGAATTCGCCATAGCCGAACAACGCGACGCCGGCCTTTTTGAGCGCAGCGTAGTCGGTCGATCCGGCCAGCGCCGGCGGCACCTTTTCGGGCGACAGGATGATGAAATGGCTCGAGAAATCGAGCCCGCCGAATATTTTGCCGATTAGCGGCATGATGAGGTCGTCGGTCAGCGAGGTGACGATCTTGCCGAATGCCGCACCGATGATCACCGCGACCGCCAGATCGAGCACGTTGCCGCGAGCAATGAACGCCTTGAATTCCTTGAACATGATCCCGTCTTTCCCTGTCTCAGCGCGGCACAGCCTAAACCCGGATCACATGGATGCAAGCGGCGGTCCGTTGCGCCCGCGCAACCGAATCCGCTTCACGACGGCGCCGAGCGTCACTACATTGCCGCCACGCAAGGGGCACTGGAGGATATCTCGATGAAGTTTCGTGCGATGATCGTGCTGGCCGCCATGGCAATGCTGTCGGCTTGCGGGATCAACTCCGTCCCGACCGCGGAGGAAAATGCCAAGGCGCGCTGGGCCGATGTCCAGGCCGCCTATCAGCGTCGCGCCGATACCATTCCCAATGTCGTCGCATCGGTGAAGGGCAGCGCCGCATCCGAAGGCAAGATCCTGACCGACGTGATCAACGCGCGCGCCAATGCGACGCGGGTCCAGGTCAACGCCACCGACCTGACCGACCCGGCCAAGGTTGCGAGCTTCCAGGCCGCGCAGAACCAGTTGGGCTCGTCGCTCGGCCGGTTGCTGGCGACGGTCGAGGCCTATCCCGACCTCAAGAGCCAGGAGAATTTCCGCTCGCTGATCACCGAGATCGAGGGCAGCAACAACCGTATCACGATCGCGATCCGCGACTATAACACCGCGGTCCAGGCGTATAATACGCGCATCCGTACTTTCCCCGACGCGGTCGGCGCCAAGATCTTCTACGGCGCCAAACCGATGGTCCCGTTCCAGGCGCAGCCGGGCGCCGAAACCAACCCGACGGTCGATTTCGGCAACACGAACTGACCGCGGTGACCATCGTGCATTCGCTGCCGGGAGAATCCGGATGAGGATTCTCCGTGCCTTGCTGCTGATGCTGGCGCTGCTGGTCGCGCCCCAGCTCGCCGGCGCGCAGACTTTTCCGGCTCTGTCCGGGCGGGTGGTCGATGCCGCCAATCTGCTCAGTCCTGCGCAGAAGCAGCAGATCGAGGCGCTGTCGACCGATGTCGGCAAGGTCGCGCAACGCCAGTTCGTGGTGGCGACGATCCCCGATCTGCAGGGCTATCCGATCGAGGATTATGGCTACAAACTCGGTCGGGCCTGGGGGATCGGGCAAAAGGACGTCAATAACGGCATCATCCTGATCGTCGCGCCCAATGAGCGCAAAGTGCGGATCGAGGTTGGCTATGGCCTCGAGCCGATCATGACCGATGCCTTGTCGCAGACGATCATTGACGACCAGATCCTGCCCAAATTCCGCAGCGGGGACATGGCTGGCGGGATCGTTGCGGGGGCGCAGGCGATCGCGGAGCAGATGAAGGCGCCGCCCGAAGCAGCCGAGGCGCGGGTCAAGGCGGCCGCCGCGGCACCGCAGGCGGCGCGATCGTCGGGTTCGTCATCGGACGGCTTCATCGCGATCTTCTGGGTCGTCATCGTGCTGTTCTTCGTGCTGCCGATCATCTTTCGCGGTGCACGCGGCCGAAAATATCGCGGTGGGCGTGGGCCGGTCGTGCTGTGGGGGCCGGGCCTAGGCGGAGGTTGGGGCAGCGGCGGCGGATCGTCGTCGAGCGGCTGGAGCAGCGGCGGCAGCGACTGGGGCGGCGGCGGCGGCGGCTTTTCGGGCGGCGGCGGGTCGTTCGGCGGCGGCGGCGCGTCGGGGAGCTGGTGATGCGCGGACCGATCCTGACCCCGGCCGAACGCGAACAGGTGACCCAGGCGGTCACCGCCGCCGAGGCCGGCACCGATGCCGAGATCGTTACCATCGTGGCACCGCGATCGGACCCCTATCACGATATCGGCCTCACCCTCGGCATCGTCGCGATGCTGTTGGTGGCGGGCATCGCTGCGCTCAATCCGACCGCGATCGAGGACAAGATCGCCTGGTTCCAGAATGGCTGGCAAGGCCGGGTCAATCTGGGGCGGTCGTTCTTCGCGCTGATGGTGGTCGAGGCGATCGTCTTCCTGCTGGTGCGCGGCGCGCTCTATTGGTCGCCGCTGCGGCTGGCGCTGACCCCCAAGGCGGTGCGATCGCGCCGCGTGCGGCGGCGCGCGATCCAGTATTTCAAGGTCGGCGCCGAACGCCGTACCGCCGCGCGGATCGGGGTGCTGCTCTATCTCTCGCTTGATGAGCGGCTGGCCGAGATCGTCGCCGATGAAGCGATCCATGCCAAGGTCCCGCCCGAACGCTGGGGCGCAGCGATGGCGGCGCTGATCGACCGCGTGCGCGCCGGGCATCCGGGCGGCGGCATGGCCGCCGCGGTGACCGCGATCGGCGCCATCGTCGCCGAACATTTCCCCAAGACGGAAAGCGACGTGAACGAACTCCCCGATCGGCTGATCGAACTGTGAGCGTCACCGACGCCGACGCGACCGAGGAAACCGTCTGGAAAGGTCGGTTTCTCGAAATGAAGAAACGCGGCCGCTGGGAATATGTCGGGCGCGTCGGCGGCGTCCAGGCCGCTGTGATCATCGCCATCGACGCGGGGCACATCCTGCTGGTCGAACAATATCGCGTGCCGCTTGGGCGTCCGTGCCTCGAACTGCCCGCCGGACTGGTCGGCGACGAGAGCGAAGACGAGACCGCCGAAATGTCCGCCGCGCGCGAGCTGGAGGAAGAGACCGGCTATCGTCCCGCCAAATGCACCACGTTGGGGACCTTCTACGCCTCACCCGGCATGGTCAGCGAATGCTTCACCTTGGTCCGCGCGGAAGGGCTGACGCGGGTGAGCGAGGGTGGCGGGACGGCGGATGAGAACATCATTGTTCACCGCGTGCCACTGGCGACGATAGCCGACTTCATCGCCGAGCGCCGCGCCGCAGGTGTCGCGATCGACGTCAAGCTGTTGACGCTGCTCGGGCAGTCGCTGCTTTCCGATCAGGCCGGAGACTGATGGAAAGCTGATTGTCGCAAGCGGCCCGATTATGGACATTCCGTTATCCAGCAGGCAAGCTCGAAAGCCGCCGCTCGATGCGGCGTTAATGAATTCGACGGTGGGGTGGCATTGCCTGGAGGTCTCGTGGCGAACGCTTTTCCGCACGGCACTGTTCACGAAGCGGGTGACGACCTTCAAGCAGCGGTGAGATCGGATCCCAAAATCTTTATGCTTTGGGAAAGCCTGACCCCGCTCGGTCGAAATGAATTCATCTGCTGGGTCGATGACGCGAAGCAGCCAACGACCCGCCAACGCCGCATCCGGCGAACCTGTGACGAGCTGTTGGAGGGGAATAAGCGACCGTGCTGCTGGGTGGGCTGCATTCATCGCACCGACAAGGCGCCAAGCCGATGGCAACAAGCAGTCCTGATCGATCAGAAGGGAAAGAACGGTCCATAAGCCGGCCTGGAAGCGATGTCCGGTTTTGGCCCGCTCTCCGGAAAAAGCTGCCGGACATCATTCTACCCAGTTTTCGCCGCTCGGCCGCATGCCGACAGCGGTCGTTTATGGCTTGAGCGCTAGCGATCGTCTGCACCTGTTTTCGAACCGCGCCTATCGCATAGTATTCCAGGCTCGGGCACAGCAGCCTACCAGACGCCGAGCCCGGTGATTCCTTGCCGATATTCGACGATCCGGCGAGCGGTGGCGGGGGACAGCGACGCGGCCAGGTCATCCGGCGCGAACCAGCAACCTCCGCTATCTCATTGCGATACCCGCCCGACATGAAGTCACCGCTCGCTGCGGTTCAACGCCGCGTCGGATCGCTCGCCCCGTTATTCAGCTTGCTGGTGTCGATCCCTTCGGGCGGCTTGGGTGGGCCCGGCGGGGCATCGCCGCCGGCACGATTGCCGAGATTGATTGTGTCGCCATTCGCGCCCGAGACGCCGCCACCCGACGGCTGACCGTTGGCGCCATCGCCAGGATCGCCGCCGACGGGTCCGGCTGGCGGGCCCTTCAGCGTATTGGTGCCGTAGGTCGGGCGATCGTCGGGCGTGCCGCGCGCGCCGGCCATGCCCTGACCCTCTCCCTTCTTTCCCCAGATTTTGTCGGCAAGCGGATCGATCACGCCGGATATTTTTTCCGACGCCCCGTACGCGCCTGTTTCGGCCGCGTCCTTTGCCTTTTGCCAAGTGCTCTTTTCGGTCGGCGCATCATTCGGGGTGGATTGCGGCGTGGTATCCTCGCGCACGCCGCCGTCCGGCGACACGATCGCGCTCGATCCATCGGCATTCTCGACACCGCGTTCGGTGTCGACGGCGTCATCGCCCTCGCGCACGCCCGATCGCCCGCCATTGGTGAAATTGGCGCCTTGCGGCCCGGCCATGCCTGTGCGGCTGGCGTCGGTTGCCGTGGTTTTCTGGCTGCCCCCGACCATCGTCTGCGCCCCCGGTAAGCGGGCTGAACTGTTAATCCTGGTCGATCCCGCAGCGCTCGCCGGCCCGGACGTCGCAACCGTCGGCCTTGCGGTGGTCGGCAGTGTGACGGTCGTCGTTGCGGTCCCTGTTCCGGTCTGCGCGTGAGCCGCGGTGGCTGCGAGCAAGGCACACGTCGTGCTCACTGCTAAATGTCGTATCTTCATTGAAGGCGCTCCGGATCGTCGGGGATGCCGGACGCTGTCATCAATCGGGTGGGCGGTCTTGGAAGGAAACGACGCTACCAAACGCGCGCGGAGCAAGAGATCGCGGTCTTACCAGGCGCCGAGCCCGGTGACGCCTTGTCGATATTCGGCGATCCGTCGAGCGGTGGCCGGGGACAGCGACGCGGGCAGGTCTTCCGGCGCGAACCAGCCGGCCTCCGCTATCTCGGCCAGGTCGGTGCGGTGCATCTCGGCGCTCGCATCGGGACCGGCATGCGCGACGAAAATGACGATATGGTCGTCCTTGCCCTCACGCCGGCTATGATAGACGCCCAGGACGCGCTCGATCGTGGCGTGGGCCACGCCAACTTCTTCCGCGAGCTCGCGGAACAGAGCGGCGTCGATACTCTCGCCTTTTTTCACCCCGCCGCCGGGCAGATACCATTGATCCATATAGGTGTGGCGGACCAGCGCGATGCGGCTATCCCGATCGAGCAGGATGGCACGAACCCCGATCGTCCGCGGTTTGGTGATCCGCCACACCATCCGAGCCGCCTTGCCGACCAGCCGATGCGTCCACGCCATCCCCCCAGCCTCCTTTGCGCAGATGCCGGGCTGCGGCGCGCGTTTACTGATGCACCTAATCGAACAGGATCGAGCATGCATGGTGGCGCACCGATCGTGCGAATTCCACCCCTCGGTAAACGGACGCCGCAACCCGACAATCGGTACCTCTTATTCAGCCTCCGAAGCGCTGCCCATCGCCGACGGGTCCATCCACATGATCTCCCAGACGTAGCCGTCGAGATCCTCGACATGACGGTTGTACATGAACCCCAGGTCCTGCGCGGGATTGGGGTCGGCAGCGCCGCCCGCCGCCGCGGCGCGATTGACGATCGCGTCCACTTCGTCCTTGCTGTCGGCCGACAGCGCCAGCAGCAACGGGCTGGAAGCATGCGCGTCGGCGATTGGGCGCTTGGTGAATTCGCCATAATGCGCGTGGGTGAGAAGCATGACGAAGATCGTGTCCGAGAACATCAGGGACGTCGAAGTCTCACCCGAAAACTGCGGGTTAACCGTGCCGCCGAGGGCGACGTAAAAGGCTGTCGAGGCCGTCAGATCGCGCACGGGGAGGTTCACGAAGATCATTTTGGGCATGGTCTGCTCCGCTGCTAGCTCGCATTGCAGTACTAGACCGACTAGTACTGATGGCGCGCTAGCATTCGGCGTCGGTACTGTCTAGTAC
Source organism: Sphingomonas asaccharolytica NBRC 15499 (assembly GCF_001598355.1). GTDB lineage: Bacteria > Pseudomonadota > Alphaproteobacteria > Sphingomonadales > Sphingomonadaceae > Sphingomonas > Sphingomonas asaccharolytica. The sequence goes on along the minus strand of NZ_BCYU01000055.1, from coordinate 21,294 downwards.
CGTACCGACGAGGGCCTATGAACATCGACGGCGAGACGAGATCGGCGCGCAAGGAGCGGGACATCATCCAGGCGGCGACGGCCACCTTCATCAGCAAGGGCTATGACGGCACCAGCATGGAGGAGATCGCCACCAAGGCGGCCGTCTCCAAACAGACGATCTACAAGCACTTTACCGACAAGGAGACATTGTTCGGAGAAGTGGTCCGTTCGACCGCGGCCGGGGCGAACGACATCGTCGAGTCGGTGACGGGCTTGCTGTCCGACACCAAATTCCAGCAGGGCGGTCTCGCCGAACTCGGCCGGCTCGTGGTGACGACATTGTTGGACGACGAATTGGTGAAACTCCGACGCCTGATCATCGCCAATGCCGACCGGATGCCGAGCCTCGGCCGCGATTGGTACGAAAAGGGCTTCGAGCGAATGCTCGCCACGATGGCATCCTGCTTTCGAAAGCTGTCGGCTCAGGGTCTCATGCGCGCCGGCGATGCCGATCTCGCCGCCAGCCATTTCTTTGGCATGTTGCTCTGGATTCCGATGAACGAGGCGATGTTCAAGGGAAACGGCCATCCTCGCGCGAGGGCCGAGCTGGAGCGGCATGCCGACGCCTCGGTCGAGGCCTTTCTCGCCCTTTATGGCATGAAGTCCGGCCATGCCCGTTAGGCCGGACCTTCAAACTAGAACGACGGCGGAAAGTCGAGGACCGCGCCGGTATAGGTCTCGACAACGTAGCTGAACGGTTCGCCATCGGCACGCGTCAGCAGGGCCTGATGCTCGATCACGTTGTCGGGAATCGACAGGGCCGCACCTGGCTTGGCGCGTGGTAACGGGGCGCCGCCGCTATCCCAGCCCTCGGGCAACGGCGACCAGAGCAGCTGGACCGAGACGGTGTGACGCTGGAACCGAAGCGGCTGAACGACACGACCGAAGGCAGTATCGCCGGTTTCGAGCGCCCGGTTCATGTCCGGCGTTAGGCGCGACGGGACATACCAATTATCGGCCTCGGACAGAACGTGCTCGCCGCAGCGCAATCGCACCCGGCGATAGGCGATCGGCTGGTCGGCGCCGACCTGCAGTTGCTCACGGACCGCGGCGGGGGGCGGCTTGTCCTGGCCGCGGACGCGATCCGCGACGATCTTGGCGCCATCGGCGAGATGGTGGCGCGCGCACCAGCGGTCGAGCGTCAGCGTCGCGCTGTCATGGCTCAGCAGGTCGGCATTCAACGTCTGGAGCTCGGCCAGCGCTTCGAGCCTGGCGACCGGCGTGTCCGTCCAGGACGTCCGTGCGGGCGACGCGCCCAACGTCAGCACAGCCAACGCGCCGGCGCTGATGGTTCGCTTTAGGTTGGCGATGACGAACGCTCCTGAGTCGGGATCACGTTGATACGGGCAAAATGCCTTTTCCTCCGATCCGATCCGGCGTCACCTCAGCTTGACGACGACCTTGCCTTTCGCCCGGCCTGTTTCGACCAGGGCCAGGGCTTCGTTGGTATCGTCGAACGGGAAGATCCGCTCGACGACCGGGCGGATGATGCCCTTGTCGATCAGCGCCGTGATCTGGCCGAGTTGGTTGCCATTCGCGCGCATGAACAGGAAGGAATAATGGACGCCGCGCGCCGCGGCCCTTCTCCGGATGCCCAGGCTCAGCAGCCGCATCACTTGCCGCAACAGCCAGTTCATCCCCTGGGCCTTCGCGAAATCCGGGTCGGGCGGACCGGAGATCGAGATCAGCTTGCCGCCGGGTTTGAGCACCTCGAGCGACTTGCGAAGCGTGGTGCCGTCGAGGCTGTTGAGGACGACATCGTAGCCGGACAGCAGCTTGTCGAACTCCTGACTGCGGTAATCGATGACGATATCGGCGCCGAGGCGCTTGACCAGATCCACATTGGCCGTGCTCGTGGTGGTCGCCACCGTCGCGCCGAGATGCTTGGCGAGCTGGATGGCGATAGTGCCGACCCCGCCGGAACCCGCATGGATGAGGATCTTCTGCCCTTTCTCCAGCCCGGCTCGCTCGACCAACGCTTGCCAGGCGGTCAGTCCGACCAGGGGGATCGACGCTGCTTCCTCCATGCTGATCGTGCCAGGCTTCAGCGCCAAATCCTCTTGGTCGATTGCGATCCGCTCGGCGAAGGTGCCGATCCGGCCATCACGCGGCCGAGCATAGACCTCGTCGCCAAGCTTGAAGCGCCGGACGTTCGAACCGAGCGCGACGACGGTGCCCGCCACATCGTGGCCCAAGATGAAAGGCGGCCGATAGGGAATGAACGCCTTGAAGGCGCCGTCACGAATCTTGGCATCGAGCGGATTAACTCCGGCAGCGTGGATTTCCACCAACACGTCGCCTTGTCCGAGCACCGGCTCCGGCATCTCATCGAAGCGCAAGGGCTCGTTCTTCCGATATCGATCGGCGATGAACGCTTTCATCAGCAATGCCTTTCCAAATTGCCGGGCGGCTGGATCAGCGGCCCACGGAGCCGTTCAGGCGGGGAGCCTGTTGAACTTTCTGAGGTTCTTGTCGACGAACGATTCGGGCAGGAAGCGGCGCATGAAGCTCACTTGGCCGGCCAGTTTCCCGGCAGTGTAACGCCTTTTGGGGGTCGCCGCATTGGCGGCCATGACCACCGTGTCGGCGACGATCTCGGGCGCATCCCCGGCCTCGACGGCGTCACGCATCATCACCTCCGCGGCAGCTCGGAGAGTATCGTAAACCGGAAGCGGGCGATCCGCGCGAGTCAAATTGTTCTCGAACGATGTGCGGGTGTTGCCGGGCTCGATCAGTACGATGCGGATATTCTGGGTTCGCACTTCATGGTCGAGCGATTCCGAATAGCCCTCGATCGCCTGCCCGATTGATAGGGCGGCCGCCGAGAGGTTGCGGCCTGGGCCTTAGCTAAACTGCTGCGTCAGCCAGGTCGTCCCTCAGCCTTTGCGCGTTCCGCTTGAGGAAGTCGGCGATGAGCTCCAATTGCTGGCCATCGTAGCGCTCGCAGAGTTCGGCCAAAGAAGGGTTGGGCACGCCGAAGCCGCGACGCGAATTCGTCACCGACGCTTCGTTCAGCGTGACGACGATCCGCCGCCGATCCGTGGGGTGGGGGCCTCTGCTGACATAGCCCTTTGCGACCAGGCGATCGACCAGGTCGGTCACCGACGCAGTTGCCAGTCCGGTTTCCTTCGCAATCTCCCCTGCGCTGAGCGGGCCCAGGCGGTTCAGCAGAAACAGGCTCTTATAGGCTGACGGGTCGAGGCCCATGCTCTGGGCAACCGACGAATGGAACAGCACCACGGCCTCGCTATGCGCATTCAGGGCCGCAACCAGATCGGCCGGAACCTGGTCCAAACGGTCCGTCTCCTCTTGCTGTTTTGACATGATGACCTCTAAGTGTTACGGTGCACCGTAATATATGTCATACCGTAGTAAATCAATGGCGGGCCGCTGATGCGGCCGCAGTCATGGAGCACCGCGGAGAACGCGTGTCGACTCGGCGGTCGGGATGTCGCCGCCGAATACGCAAAGAACTGGTCGCAAACAGCGAAGGAGGATAGGCAATGAAGGTTCTCGCAGCCCGTTCGGCATATTTTTTGGCGATTCTGCGGATCGTCGCCGCCGTCTTGTTCCTCGAGGCGGGAATATACCACCTCTTCCATTGGCCGACATTGCCGATGCCTGCGCCACCACCCCAGATGGCGCCCTGGCTGTTCGCGGCCGGTTTGCTCGAGTTCGTCGGAAGCATGCTGCTCATGGTCGGGCTCTTCACCCGCCCGACTGCCTTCCTTCTGTCGGGAATGATGGCGGTCGCGTATTGGGGGTTTCACGTCCCGATGGGATTCTGGCCGGTCGCGAACATGGGGACTGCGGCCATCCTCTATTGCTTCATCTTCCTTTATTTCGCAGCCGCCGGCCCTGGCGCCTGGGCAATCGACAATGTGCGGGCGCGCGATCCGGAAGATCATGCTCTGCGACGCTCGGTCGCCTGAGCCTGACCATAGCTGACCTATTCGAGCCAGGCCGCCGCGTCCCGAGCGCGCCCGGCTGACCCATCAGGTTCTTCCAACCAACGGGGATCCAATTGCCCGAACCCTTCATCTCGGACGAAGGCGCGGACGCCGGTCGCCAACTCGGCTGGCTGAAGCGCCTGTTGCCATGGATTCCGATCGGCGCGGCCCTTGCCTATCCGTGGACGTTGCGGCTGTTCCATGAGGCAATCGTCGCGCAGCCCCAGAGCGTCGTTCCAGCAATCTGGTTGATCCTCGCTTTCGCTCTGCCGCTCTCATGCCTAGTCTCCGCCTGGCGCTGCGCGAGGCGGTCTGGCGATGCACCGCCGGTTGTACGGCGCCTCGCTTTCGTCGCCTTGGCGGCCCCGCCGTTGTTCGTGTCGACCGGCGTGGTTTCGAGTTTGGTTCATTCTCCTCTCCCCGACCTATGGACCTGGTCCATCTTCTGGCTCGTCCTCGGCATCGGCGCGGCGGTCGCGAGTTCTAAAGGGCAATCGCGGCCTCCCGGTGCCATGACGGGTCGTTTGCGCGTGGTGCACGGCATCTCCGCTTTAGCCATCCTTCTGTTCGTGGCCTTCCACCTGACCAACCATCTGTTCGGGCTGTTCGGTCCCGTCATACATGCACAGGTGATGGCGATAGGGCGGCTCGTGTACCGCTCTCGATTCGTCGAGCCGGTTTTCGTGGCGATCCTGCTCTTCCAGGTCGCAAGCGGCTTCAAGCTCGCATGGCGATGGAGCGCTCGTCGGCTCGATGTCGCAGGGGTGCTACAGGTCGGGTCGGGCGCATATCTCGCGGCGTTCATCCTCACGCATCTCAACTCCGCCTTCGTCTCGGCGCGATGGGTTCACGGGATCCCGACCGACTGGGCCTGGGCGACGGGTGCTCCGGAGGGTCTGTTAATGGATGCGTGGAACATCCGGCTGCTGCCGCATTATGCGCTCGGCGTCTTCTTCGTCATCGCGCACGTCTTTTGCGGCTTGCGCACGGTCTTGCTGGCGCATGGCGTCCGGTCGTCGATCGCGAACCAGGTGTGGGCGTGCGGCCTTTTAGGCGCGGGCGGCGTGTCGCTTCTGATCACGGCAGCCCTATGCGGGTTGCGTATCTGAAGCCGCCTGGATCGGAAGAGGCGATTGGCGGCTGACGCGGCCCTCCCAAGAACGGCATTCCTTCCGTTCAGTGAACCGTTTCACCCCGCGCGCACATTTCGACGAACTTCGCGATCCGCGCCGCGCGCGTTTCCGGCTTCTTCGCGGTCTGCACGCGGTACAGGATCGCGTAGCGGTTGACCCCGGTCAGCGTGTCGAAGAAGGTCCGCGCGGCCGGCTCCGCGTCCAGCGCGGCCCTCAAATCCTCCGGCTCCGCCGCGGTAGAGGCTGGGGCATAGGCCGTGTCCCATCGCCCATCGGCCTTGGCCGCCTCGATCTCGGTCAATCCCGCCGGCGCCACGCGGCCGTCCGCCACCAGCTGCTCCGCGCGCTTGCGGTTATTCTCCGACCATTTGCTGGTGCGCTTGCGCGGGGTGAAGCGGGTCAGGAACCAGGCCTGGTCCCATTTGTCGATCTGCCCGTCGATCCAGCCATGACAGAGCGCGCCATCGATCGCCTGCGCCTTGGTCAAGCTCGACGCAGCGTTGCCCGCCTTGGCGATCTTCAGCCACACGCCCGCCGCCTTTCCGCCGTGCGTCGCCAGCCACGTCTCCCACGCTTCGGTATCGGCGAAGTCCAGCACCGGCAACCCGCCGCGTTCCTTATCCATCGCGCTCTCCATCGCCGCTCCCGCCACCCCTTGGCATTGCCGGGCTTGACTCTTCAATTACCGTGTATCATACAGTGTATGTCACACACTATGTGAAGCACAGCTTATGCCAGTCGATGACGACACATTCGAAAAATTGCGCGTAGAACTCCGGCGTGGATCGCTGGTGCTCGCCGTGCTTGGGGCGCTGCGTGAGGAGCGCTATGGCTATACGCTGCGCCAGTCGCTCGAGGATGCCGGGCTGCTGATCGACGAAGGCGCGCTCTATCCGTTGCTGCGCCGGCTCGAATCGCAGCGCCTGCTGATCTCCGAATGGCGCGAGGAGGCCAAGCGCACCAAGCGCTTCTACCGCCTGTCGGTCGACGGCACCGACACGCTCGCCGCGCTGCTTCACGAATGGAATGCGATTTCAGAATCGATCCTGCGCCTTACCGAAAAGGACAAATGAGATGGACCTCATCGACCGCTATCTCGCCGCGATCGCGCGGCGCCTGCCCGCGGAAAACGCCGGAGATATCGTTGCCGAGATCCGCGACGATCTGCTCACCCGTCAGGAAGTGCGCGAGGACGCGCTCGGCCGCCCGCTCAACAGGAAAGAGGTCGCCGCGCTGATCAAGGATGTCGGTCACCCTCTGATCGTCGCCTCGCGCTATCGGCCGCAGCAATATCTGATCGGGCCCGACGCCTTCCCGTTCTTCGTCGCGACCTTGCGCATCGTCGCGATGGTCGTGGCGCTCGCGTTCGTGGTCACCGCGGCATCGAGCGTGGTGTTCGGTCACGCCGATATCGCCCATGCGCTTGGCCGAGCGATGTCCAACCTGTTCAGTTCGGCGATGCTCGCCTTCGGCACGGTCGCCGCGGTGTTCTATGCGCTCGAACGCACCGGCTTCCCCGCCGAGCATCTCGCCAAATGGCGGCCCCAGGACCTGCCTGAGGTCAAGGACAAGCAACCCAATGTCTGGGGATCGGCGTTCGAGGTCGCGGTCGGGGTCTATTTCATCCTCTGGTGGTGTGGGTTGGTGCCGTTCCCGACCTATTACGGCAACGTGAAGGGGCTGATCCTGGCGCCCGATCCGATCTGGGCCGCTGTGTGGTGGCCGGTGCTGGCGCTGATGGTCGCGCGGCTGATCTACAACATCGTCCAGTGGCTGCGCCCGCGCTGGAAAATGGTACTGGCGGTGCTGTCGGTCGGCACCGCGGCGGGCGGGCTCGGCCTGGCCTATGTGATCTATCAAGCCGGCCATTGGCTCACCGCGAGCGGCACGCTTCCCGCCGATCAACTGGCGGACATCGATCACGGCGTGAACCTCGGCATCCACTGGGCAATCGTCGTGGTCGGCGCGATTCTGGTGCTTCAGGGTCTGCAGGAAGTGTGGCGCCTCGCTACGTCGCGTCCGGGGGTGGTCGGCGTGAAGGCGATCTGACCGCCGGTTGCGCCGATCGTGCGTTGCGCACGACGCGCCGGAGAGCCATCCTCCGCGGAAAGATTCCGCCTCCCGGAGAATGTCCGATGAAGCTTCTGCTCTGCGCGCTTCCCTTTTCGTTGTGGCCGCTGGCATCGCTCGAAGCGGCCGCGCCTGCTGCCACCGCTTGCAACGTGACCGTCAGCGTGATCGATCCCGATCCTGCCGGCACCAACGTGCGCAAGACCCCCGGCGGCGCTGTCGCCGCGACGTTACGCCCCCCGCGCGCCGGCGACGACTGGATCGAGGTCCATGTCGTCGGCCAGATGGGCGACTGGTTCGCGATCGATCGCGCCGAGCTGGTCGGCGACACGCGGAAGACGATCTTTCGCGGCAGCGGTTATATGCATCGCGCCGTTCTCGGGTCCGACGGGCTCGTCAATGGTGAGCCGATCCGTGCCGATCACGATGAACGCGCTGCCCAGATTCTGGCTGGCCAGGATGCCGACCAACCTGCCTATCTGCTCGGCTGCGCGGGCGATTTCGTGAAGATCCGCATCAAGGCGGGGGTCGGTTGGACCAAGACTTTGTGCCTCAATCAGCGGACGACCTGCGCCTGAACGCTATTTGACGGGCTTGCCATTGCTCGTCAGGCTGCCGCGCCGTCCGGCCGACTCAGAGCCAACAGCAAGTGATCGACCACGTGGCCGATATCGCGTTGCGCCTGCGCGGGGTCAGGGGCGGTCGCCAGGAACAGCGCGCCTTCGCGCACCATGCCGAGCAGGACATGCGCCAGCGGTGGCACCGGCTGCGGCGGGATTTCCCCCGCAGCGATTGCACTGCTGAGCAGATGCTCAACCAGCGCCAGGCTGTAGCGGTCGCCGATCGCGCGCCAGCGTTCCCAACCCAGCACCGCCGGCGCCTCGATCAGCGCAATCCGATGCACCTCGGGCTCGCGGCACAGGTCGAGCCATTTTTTGGTTCCGGCGCGTATCCGGTCGAGCGCGCCGCCCTCACCGCCCGCGGCGGCGAGCCGCGCGATCGTCTCTTCCTCGATCGCCTCGAACACTGCGGCGAACAGCCCCTTCTTGTCCTCGAAATGATGGTAGAGCGCACCGCGTGTGACACCAGCCGCCGAAACGATCTCCTCGGCGCTGACCTCGGCATAGCTGCGCTCGGTAAACAGCGCCCGCCCTGCCGCGATCAACGCGCCGCGGGTGGCGGTCGTCCGTTCGGCTTGCGTACGGCGTTCCGTTTTCATACAGACTGAATGTATGTTTCTGAGTCGAGCACATGCCATTGTCGGCAGCGGACCGCGAAGTGCAAGCCAAAGCATGTGGTATCCATGCCGGCGACCATGCCGAACCCGTCCGACCAGAGACGAATCATCTGTTTTCGTGAGGGAGTTCGAATCATGGACAAGACGATCGAGATTACCCGCGCGGTTGTGGTCGCCGGCCTCGTCGCCGGCACGCTAGACATCGGTGCGGCAGCGCTCATCAACCATGTCGGCCCGGCGCTGATCCTTCAAGGCATCGCGAGCGGGCTGGTCGGGATGAAATCCTATGCCGGCGGTGCGGGCACCGTCGCCCTGGGGCTGGCGCTCCAGCTTGCCATGTCGATTGTGATCGCGGGCATCTATGCCGCCGCCGCGGCGCGGCTCGCCTGGCTGCGGTCGCGCCCCGTCCTGGCCGGCCTGGCCTTCGGTCTCGGCGTGTTCGTCGTGATGAACCTGATCGTCGTGCCGCTGTCGGCGTTCGGCCCCAAGCCGGCGCACATCTCGTTGGCCTGGCTGCTACTCAACGTCGTCGCGATGCTCGTATTCGGCGTGATTGTCGCGATGATCGTCCGCTGGGGATTCCGGCGCGTGACGGCGGGATAATCGGGCTGCGTGCGAGCTACGCCGCGCGCTTCTCCAGCGCGTGCGCGGCTTCGGCCATCAATTGCGCGATGATGTCGGCGACCGGCTCTTCCTCTTTCACCATGCCGACCGACTGGCCGGCCATCAGGCTGCCATGCTCGACATCGCCGTCGATCACCGCGCGGCGCAGCGCGCCGGCCCAATAATGTTCGATCTGCAATTGCGCCTCGGCCATCTCGACCGTGCCGTCATTGAGCGATTGCGCCACTTCGAGCTGTTTGGCGGTGAACAATTCGGTGCCGGCATTCTTGAGCGCGCGGACCGGGATGACCGGCAGGCGCGGGTCGATCTGCACGCTGGCGATGGCGTCGCGGGCATTAGCGCGGAAGAACGCCTTCTTGAAATTGGGGTGGGCGATCGATTCGCTTGCACAGGCGAAGCGGGTACCGAGCTGGACGCCGGCCGCGCCCATGTCGAGATAACCGGCAATCGCCTCGCCGCGGCCGATCCCGCCGGCGACGAACACCGGCACTTGTTCGGCGACTTCAGGCAGGATTTCCTGCGCCAGCACGCTGGTCGACACCGGGCCGATATGCCCGCCGGCCTCCATGCCCTCGACGACGAGCGCGTCGACGCCCGAGCGGATCAGTTTCTTGGCGAGCGCCAACGCCGGGGCGAAACAGATCAGCTTCGCGCCGTTTGCCTTGATCGCATCGAGCGACCCTGTCGGGGGCAGGCCGCCGGCCAGCACGACATGGCCGACCTGATGCTTGCTGCAGACCTCGATCAGGTCGAACAGCATCGGGTGCATGGTGATCAGATTGACGCCGAACGGCTTCGACGTCAGCGCCTTGGTCGCGGCGATTTCCTTGTCGAGCAGCTCCGGAGTCATTGCGCCGCACGCGATCAGCCCGAACCCGCCGGCATTGGACATCGCCGAGACGAGATGGCGTTCGCTGACCCACGACATCGCGCCGCACAGGATGGCGACCTCGGAGCCGAGGAAATCCACGCCGCGCGCCATGCGCCGCTGCAGGCGCTCGGCGCCGATCGATGAGGGGGCTGTCATGCCGCCGGACCTAGCCTTGCCCGGGGGTTTGGGGCAAGCCCACGTCATGCGGCAGCAAATCACCGAGTTGATGGTCGAGACTCGCGGTCAGGGCCTGCACGATTGCACCGACGCGGTTCGGCACTGGGTCGACGGTACCGGGATCCACGCCGGTCTGCTGACCGTGTTCATCCGGCACACCTCCGCGTCGCTGCTGATCCAGGAAAACGCCGCGCCCGCCGCGCGCCGTGATCTTGAGCGCTACTTCGCCCGGATCGCTCCGGAATCGCGCGACTATGAGCATGACGACGAAGGTCCCGACGACATGCCGGCGCACCTCCGGGCCGCGCTGACCCAGACCAGCCTGTCGATCCCGGTGATCGATGGCGGTCTGGCACTGGGCATTTGGCAGGGGATTTACGTGTTCGAGCATCGCCGGGTGCCGCATCGGCGACATCTGGCCCTTCACCTCATCGGCGAGTGAGTCTCGGGGGTGGCGCTGGACGGCGCGAATATCATGAAACGATAGGACCGCCGACGGGCACGACCGGTCGACCCCAGGACGCGTTGGTGACGAAGGCAAAGCTGCCATACATCGCCAGCGATCCGCAGAGCAGGCCTAGCCACCCGCCGAGATGGCCCAGCGCGGGCTGCCCCAGCGCCGCACCAAGTCCCAACAGGAAAAATGTGGGCCAGAGCGTGAGGAAGATCAGGAAGACGATGCGCGCCAACCGAAAGGTGCTGATCCAGAGACCGAGCGTCCACAATAATAGCGCGACGCCGACCGTCGGACCCGCCGACGAAATATCGATCACGCCGGTGTGCGCGAAAATCTGCAGCAGGCCGAACCACAGCCAAAAGGCGCCATAGCTTAGAAAGGCCGTCATTCCGAACGTGTTGGCAAGCCGGACTTCGAGCAAGCCGGCGATCAGCTGGATCAGCCCGCCAAAAGCGAGCGCCAACGGCACTACCACGCCTTCGCCGCCGGGAGGAAGCAGGCCGGCGTTGATCAGGCTGAGCAATATCGTCGTGAAGCCGAAGCCCACAAGGCCAAGGGCAGCAGGATTGGCCGGCGCCAGCACGGTGCTTGAATCGGGCACGAGCCTCTCCGCCAAGGCGATCTTGCGGTCGACCTAACAAACACAGGTCGTCGTCACACAGTCAAGCGTGCGCCGCTCCGGGGGCGTTCAGCGTGGTTCAGGCCGCCGCTTCCTCGGCATCCAACCCATAAGCGGTATGCAGCACGCGCACCGCGAGTTCGGTCTCGTCCTCGTGGATCAGCACGCTGACCTTGATCTCGCTGGTCGAGATAGCCTGGATGTTGATGCCGCGCTCGCCCAGCGTCGTGAACATCTTCGACGCCACGCCGGCATGGCTCTTCATGCCGACGCCGACCACCGAGATCTTGGCGACGCGCGTGTCGTGGACCAGTTCCTCGAAGCCGATCGATTCCTTGGCCTCGTTCAGCGCCTGGATCGATCGCGCCAGGTCGACCGCGGGGACGGTGAAGGTGACATCGGTCGATCCCGCGCGCCCCGCGCTCTGGTGCGCGATGTTCTGGATGATCATGTCGACGTTGATGTTCGCCTTGGCGAGCGGCGCGAAGATCGCCGCGACCGAGCCCGGCGTGTCGGACACGTTGGTCAGCGTGATCTTCGCCTCGTTCTTGTCGTGCGCGATCCCGGTGATCAGCTGGCGTTCCATGTCGTCGATCTCCTCTTCGCCCACGATCATCGTCCCGGGCAATGTGTCCGCCATCGGCGCGTCATCACCAGTGAATGACGACAGCACCTGGACGCGGACATTTTCCTTCATCGCAAGCCCCACCGAGCGCGTCTGGAGCACTTTCGCCCCGACGCTCGCGAGCTCGAGCATTTCCTCGTAGGTGACCTTCTTGAGCTTGCGGGCTCTCGGCACGATGCGCGGGTCGGTCGTGTAGACGCCGTCGACATCGGTGTAGATGTCGCAGCGATCAGCCTTCATCGCCGCCGCCACCGCCACCGCCGACGTGTCCGACCCACCGCGGCCGAGCGTGGTGACGCGTCCCTGTTCGCCATCGGCGCTGTCGGCGACGCCCTGGAACCCGGGAATCACCGCGACCTGGCCCGACGACAGCGCGCGATCGAGCGCGGCAGTGTCGATTTCCTCGATACGCGCAGAGGCATGCGCGTCGCTGGTATGGATCGGCAATTGCCAGCCAAGCCAAGAGCGTGCCGGCACGCCGATTGCCTGGAGCGCGATCGCTAGCAGGCCGCTCGTGACCTGCTCGCCCGCCGAGACGACGACGTCATATTCCTTAGGATCGTAGAGAGACGACGCCTCGCGGCAGAAATTGACCAGCCGGTCGGTCTCGCCGGCCATTGCCGACACCACCACCGCGACCTGGTTGCCGGCATCGACCTCGCGCTTGACGCGATTGGCGACGTTGCGGATTCGCTCGATCCCGGCCATCGACGTCCCGCCGAATTTCATCACGATACGGGCAGGGGTCGCGGCCATCGGAGGAGCGGAAGTCCTTTGGATTGGAGAGGCGCGCCTGATAGGAAGCCGCGATGGCAAGCGCAACCGTAACGTCTGTAACCACTATCGACCCGCAAGAAGCCGCGCATTTCGGCAAATTGGCGCGCGACTGGTGGGACCCCAAAGGCTCGTCGGCGATGCTGCACCGGCTCAACCCGCCGCGGCTGGGCTATATAAGGCGGCAGGTCGATGTGAATTGGGGCGGCGATTCGGCGAGCTTTACCCCGTTGGCGGGAAAGCGCGCGGTCGATGTCGGCTGCGGCGCCGGGCTGTTGTGCGAGCCGCTGGCCCGGCTCGGGGCGACGGTGACGGGGATCGACGCCGCTGCGGAGAATATCGGCGTGGCGCGCGCACATGCCGTGCAATCCGGACTGACGATCGATTATCGCGCGGGCAGCATCGAGTTGCTGGCCGGCGAGCGGTTCGACCTCGTCACCAGCATGGAAGTGATCGAGCACGTCACCGATCCGGCGGCGTTCGTCGCCGGGCTGGCCGGCGCGCTGGCCGAGGGCGGGCTGATGATCCTGTCGACCCCCAACCGCACCGCGCTGTCGCGCCTCGCGATGATCACGGTGGGAGAGGGCAGCGGGATGATTCCCAAGGGGACGCATGACTGGAGCAAGTTCCTGACGCCCGAGGAACTGGTCGAGTTGGTCGAGGATGCGGGGATGAAGGTGGTCGATATCAGCGGGCTGAGCTTCTCGCCGGGCAAGGGGTTCAAGGTAAGCGACGACACCAAGCTCGACTATTTATTGACCGCGGTGCGGGGCTGACAGTCCCTCTCCCGTTGGGAGAGGGATGGAGCGCCCGCAGGGCGCGGAAGGGTAGCGCCTGAGCCTTTACCTGCCCTCACCTTTCCGCGGCTTCGCCGCTCCCTTCCTCTCCCGGAGGGAGAGGAATTTGCTCACGCCATCGCGTTCCGTCCACGCGCCACCGAAGTGCTGTGCCCGACCACCGCATTCGACGACCTCGCCCGAATCGTATCCACGAACAGCCAGTCGTTCGAGACCTTCTCCGACGTGATGGTCAGCGCCATGTAGCCGCGGTGCGAGGTGTCGCACCATTTGAGTTCGGGATTGCCCGCGACCAAGCCGGCGGCGACGGTCTTGGGATCGACCTTCACTTCGTGCTCGTAGCCGGGTGAGGTCACGCTATGCCCGGCGAATTCGACGCCCGCCGCTTTGCCGTCCTGCTTGAGATCGAACGCCCAGCCATTGTGGCTGTCGCCCGAGATCACCACCAGATTGGCGTTGGTTGCTTGCGCCGCGCGCAGGAAACGGGCGCGCGCGGCCGGATAGCCGCCCCAATTGTCGTAATTGAACGGCAGGCCGAGCTTGCCCGCTTGTATTCCGGCGAGGACGTAATTCTTCGCCCGCTCGCTGGCGTTGGGGTCGACCCAGCCCAGCGCGGCGGCGGGCATGACCGTCTCGCCCAGGATCGTGCCGAACCCGACCAGCTGCCATTTCTGTCCCGCCGCGACCGATCGGCGCAGGGCGTGGAACAGCCAGTCTTCCTGTTGCGTCCCCATCATCGTCGCGGCGGGATCCATCCATGGGCCATCGCGGAACGCCTTGAGCGCCGCGACCGGGTCGGCCGCCTTGAACAACGGGGCGATATCGGGCTGCTCGGTGCGCGCCAGCACACGCGTTTCGGTACGGAATAAGGTCGCGAGATTGCCGATGTCATAGGCTTTCCACGGCTCGTCGCTGACCGGCATCCATTCGCGATAGACCTGGATCGCGGCCATCTTGCGCAACGTCCAGTCGCCTTCGTCGGGTTGGTGGTTCTCGGCGCCGCCTTCCCACGAATCGTTGGCCGATTCGTGGTCGTCCCATTGCACGATCATCGGCAAGCGGGCGTGGAGCGCCTGGAGGTCGGGGTCGCTACGATAGCTGGCATAGCGGATGCGGTAATCGGCGAGATGGACCAATTCGTTGGCCGGCTCGGTCGAACGCACCGTGTCCTTGGGGGCGGGATAGCCGCCGGTCTTATATTCGTACAAATAGTCGCCGAGATGGATGGCGAGGTCGAGATCGTCGCGCGCGGCGGCGTGACCATAAGCGTTGAAATAGCCGAACGGCATGTTGGAGCAGGAGAAGATCGCCGCTTTGAACGCCTTGGCCTGCGACCCGGTCGGTAGCGTCCGCGTCCGGCCGACCGGCGATCTGGAGCCATCGGGGCCGACGAAGCGGTAGAAATAGCTGGTGCCGGGCTTGAGGCCGTCGACGGTGATCTTGCTCGTCCAATCGCGCCACGGCCCGGTGATCGCCACGCCGTTGCCTGCGATCTTGGTGAAATCGGCCTGCTCGGACAGTTCGACGGTGAGATGGACAGGCTTGCCGTCGGCCGGGACGTAACGCGTCCATAGCAGCATCGAGTCGCTTGCCGGCTCGCCGCTCGCGACCGAATGGGTGAAGCCGGTCGCGGCGGTGACGTTGGTGGTTTGCGCGAAACCTGGGACGCTCCAGGCACCCAGTCCCAACGTGCCGGTGACCATAAGCGAACGGCGATCGATCCGAAGCATAGGTTCTCCCTTTTCGCGGCTCCCTTGGGCGCTTCATATGGCGCGTTCGTGACAGGTCCGGTACGACGCCGCCCATGTTGCTACGGATGATGCGTGGTGGGCAAGCGGGCGTGCCGCTGGTCCTGGGTCTGATCTTCCTGTTCGCGGTGCTGTCGGTTCTGCGGCCGGTCAATCATGACGAGAGCCAATATGTCGCCGCCGCGATCCTGGCGCGCAATGCGCTGCCGTGGCGCGACTTCGCTTATTTCCAAACGCCGTTGCAACCGGTGCTGTTCGCGCCCTTCGCGGTCAGCCTGGGGGCGTTGGCCTGGCCGGGTCTGCGGATGCTCAACGCGGTGCTTGGGGCGATCGCGGTGCTGATGGTCGGCCGCGCGGCGCGGGCGGCGGGCGCGACATCGCGGATGGCGATCATCGTCGCGGGCTTGTTTGCCGGAACCGACATCCTGTTGTTCAGCGCGGGGACCGCGCGCAACGACGCCCTCCCCGCCGCCGCGCTGGCGGGCGCGCTGGTGCTGATCGTGCGCGCCGCGCAAGGGCAGGGATCGACGCGTCACGCGCTGCTGACCGGGTTCCTGCTCGCGCTCGCGGCGGGAACCAAGATCAGCTATGCGCTCCCTGCCGCGGCCTATTTCGTCTGGGCAGTGATGGACCGGCGCCATCGTCCGGTAATGACCGCGCTCGGCGCACTGCCGGTGATCGCGTTGATCGGCTGGATGGTCGCGCAAGCGCCCGAGGCGGCGCGGTTCGAGATACTGACGTTCCCTGCGCTAGGCCCCGACCAGATGTACCGCGACGCCGGGCGTGCGTTCAAATTGTCGCTCGGGTTCAAGGCAATCGATACGCTCAAATTCCTGGCGCTGGGCACGGCCTTGCCCGCGATCGTCGCCGTCGTGGCGCGCTGGCGGCGCGACGAGCAGGGGCTGGCGCGATTGCTCGACATGCTGATCGTGGCAGGCCTGGTCGCGGCGTTGCTGCCCGAGCCGACCTGGCGGCAATATCTGCTTCCCGTCTTGCCGCCTTTGTTCGTACGGCTGGCATTATTATGGGAAAGGCGGCCGCCGGCGCGCTGGGAGCGGATCGCGTTCGCGGCGTTTTTCTTCGCCGGCTTGGCGCCCTCGGTCGAGGCCGTCGTGCTGACCGCCGAGCATGGCGCGCCGATGGCCAATGCGGTGACCGACGGCGCGCGGCTGACCGCGGCGATGGACCAGCAAGGCGTGAGCGGCAGAATCGCGACGCTATCGCCACAATATATCGCCGCGACTGGCCGCGCGATCGATCCTCGCTTCGCCGCCGGGCCGTTCTATTTCCGCAGCCACGATCTGCTCGATCCGGCGAGCGAGCGGACGCTCACCCTAGTATCGGCGAAGACTTTGGACGGCGCGGCGCTGCCCAACGCGGTGTTGGTCGGGGGAGATGCCGATGCCGAGGGCGGCGACGCCGCGCTCGAGGCGAAGCTGGCGGCATGGGCGGCACCGCACGCAGTCGGCATCGCGCGATTGAACGGGAAGTTTACGCTCTACGTGCTGCGCTGACGCCGTCGCGCGCGTCGATCAGCGACTGGTAATAGGCCATCAGGTCGACCGCATGCTCGCGGTCGGTGCGGACGCGGCCGGCGGCGACGATCGCTGCCTTGCGCAGGATCGCAGGCTCGCGCGCGAACAGGCGTTGGATCGCCGCTGCGGCCGCGGCGGTGTCGCGCGCGCGATAGGTTTCGCTGGTCAGAGGGTCTGCCACCTCGGCGCAGCCGCCGGTATCGGGGACGATCAGCGGCAGGCCCGACGCCATCGCCTCGGACGGAACCAGCCCGAACGGCTCGGCCTCGGAACCATGGATCAGCGCGTCGGCGCTGGCCATGATCCGCGCCAGTTCGTTGCGTTCGTAGACCGGTCGGAACAGTCGGATATGCGGATTGCCGTCGATCCGCGCCTCGAGCCGCTTGCTCTCCGGGCCGGTGCCGAGGAGCATCAGGCCGACGGGCAATTTGTCGCCCGCCATACGCACCGCATCGATCACCAGCGGCCAGCGCTTCTCGCCATGGTGGCGGCCGATCCCGATCAGCAGATGGCCTTCGGGCGGCAAGTCGACTTGCCGCAGCATCGCCGCGCGCAGTCGTTCGTCGCGCAAGCTGGGCGAGAAATGGCTGCGCTCGATGCCCAGGGTCATCGCCGCATCGATCCGGACGCCGCGACGCGTCAGCCGCTTCTGAAGCGCCGGGCCATTGGTGACGACGGTATCGTAGAGCGTGAGGAAGCGGTTCATGTACCGCGCATAGATGGCGCACGCCTCCTCGATCTGCTCGGGCGGAGCCAGCCCTTCGAGCCAGCGCATCGGATAGGCCGCGATATTGTCGTTATGCATGAAGAACGACTTGAGTGCGCTCCCCTGCCACTTGCCGACGATCCAGGCCGGGCGCCACGGCGACGAGGTTTCGACGACGTCAGGCTGCAATTGGTCGAGCCAGCGCCAGATCGGCTCGTAACGCGAGAACAGGCCGTAATTCTTGTCGAACGGCAGGCCCGGCGACTTGATATAGATGATCTTGCCGCCGCCGGCGCGCTCCTCGACCCGGTCTTCCTTGCCGCAGGCGATGCAGATCAGCTCGTGACCCATATCGGCCATGATCGACATCTTGCGGTCGATATAGGTCCGTACGCCGCCACCGGTCGGCGAGTAGAATTCGTTGACGTCGACGACCAGCATCGCGCGCGGCCTAGATCTGGCGCTTGATCAGCGCCTGCACCGCGAAGAACGCGGCGAAGGCGACATGGACCACGAGCGTCAGCGCCGTGGTGAAGGCGATCAGATTGGCGAGATCGACATTGGTCGCGCTGCTGGTGCTGAGAATCGCACTCGTCATGGTCGCAAAGACCAGGTCCTTGTTCACGAACGGCAGGCGCGACACCAGCATGCGGACGGCGGACAGGATCAGCCAGGCGCCGATGCCGACATTGGGCAGCCCGAAATGCCAGGCAAAGGCGATCAGCACGCAGCCGACCGTCAAACGCGCAGCATGAATCCAGAAAATCCACCAAAGCGTCTTGCGGTCGAGCGAGAACACTTTTCGCGAGAAGATCAGGAACGGCAGGCACATAGCGATCACGACCGGAATGCCGACGGCCAGGCCGGTATAATAACGCGGCGGCAGCACCTCTAGCGCGAACGGCAGCGCCAGCGCAGTCATGACCAAGGTCATCATGTTGCCCGAGATCGCCGACAGGATCGAGACGTCCTTGACCGCCCCGAACGGGGCCGCGACCATTGCCGCGCGTTGCCGCGCCCAGGCGTAGAAATAGGCATCGCCGGAATAACCGACCACCGCCTCGTTCGCGATGCGCTTCTTGATCAGCGCGCCGAATCCCTCGAACGGGATTTTCCACAACCGGCGGAAGATGATGTAATCGCCGGTCGGCGGCGAGATGTAGAGCAGGGCGAAGGCGAGGTAATATAGCCAACTGTTGGGCGCGGCGTGGCTGAACCCGGCCAGGCCCGAGCCGAGCAGCTGCTTCGCCAGCCCTACGATCATCGCCAGGCTCAGCACGCCGGCGATGATCATCGGCCAGCGGCTCTTCAGGCTCCTGACGGGTTCGAGCCCGGCGAGGTCCTCGGCCGCATCAACAATCTTGGGCGCCAGACCGGCGGCAGGATTGTTGGATGCCCCGACAAAGCCGCTGTTCATCGACGCTCCAAAATCTGTTCATCCAAATGCGGCAGTTTGGTATCCAATCGGACCTGCCCGGAAATAATGGCTGCTTAACGGCAACGCACGAGCACCACAATTGGCCCGCGACAAGCCGGTTGCCGCGAGCGCCGCGCGATTTGGGGGTGGAAAGGGCGAATGACAAGCACTATGTTGCGGTGCAGCATCATTTCGGCGGCAAATAAGTCGGTTTTGCCCTAATTATTTCGCCTCCGAGAAACTTTTGACACAAATCGACGTTAGCGCGCCAATCCATGCTCAGTCCTTACGCCCCCGTAAGAATCCTGACTTTCGCTCATAGCCTTCAGGGCGGCGGGGTCGAACGCGCGATGTTGCGCATGATCCGCGGCTGGGTCGAAATGGGGCAGCACGTCACGTTGGTGCTGAGTTCGGCGCGGGGTCCGCTGGCGGCGGAAATCCCCGATGGCGTGCAGTTGATCGAGCTCGGCACGACTCATTTCGGCATGATCCGCGCACTTCCCCAGGCAGTGAAGGGCGCCGCGCCCGATATCGTGTTCTGCCCGGGCAATCATTATTCCAGCGCGGTCGCTTGGCTGAAGCTGCGGCTTGGCCGCGATTGCCCGCCGGTGGTGGGCAAGGTGTCCAACCGGCTCGACCGCGAGGATCAGCATTTTCCCGTAGCGCAGGGCTATCGCGCCTTCCTGCGTTCCTATCCCAGCTTCATCGATCATCTGGTCGCGATGAGCCCGGCAATGGCCGAGGAAACGGTGCGGATGACCGGGATTGGCGCCGATCGGGTCAGCGTGATCGCCAATCCGCCGAGCCCCGAGCCGATCGGGGCGCCGACCCCGCCGCTGCCCGGCGCCGACTATTTGATCGGGATCGGCCGGCTGACGCCGCAAAAGCGCTGGGACCGCGCGATCTCCGCGCTGGCGCAGGTCGAACGCCGCGACGTCAAGCTGATGATCGTCGGCGAGGGAGAAGTGCGCGGCGAACTGGAGAACCAGATCGACGCTTTGGGCCTGCGCTCGCGCGTCCATCTGCCCGGCTATTCGAACAATCCCCGCCCCGCTTTGGCCCAGGCGCGCGCGTTGGTGCTGACCTCGGACTTCGAGGGCGTGCCCGGCGTTCTGCAGGAAGCGCTGGCGCTCGGTACGCCGGTGGTCGCGACCGACTCGAGCGTCGCGATCCGCGAAATCGTCGCGCATCCACGTCTCGGCAGCGTCGTGCCGACCGACGATCCTCTCGCGTTGGTCTCCGCCTTCGACCATTGGCTCGCGCCCGGCCGTCCGCGCCCCGACCCCGTGCCCGAACGCGGACGCGATTCGATTGACCGCTATGTCAGGCTGTTCGAAGAACTGGTGCTCGACCGCAAACTCAGGGCCTTGCGGGATTAGAGTTCGCCTGGCGAATCAGAAGCATTTGCCGCGCCGATTTGACGTCACCATAGGTAGTTCTGGCGCGCCGCTGCAGCGCAGCATATGCTTAGCGCTATGCGGATCGCGATCATCGACACCAGCACGACCCGTGCCGCGATCATTTCCGAAGGTCTGCGCGAGGCGGGGCTCGACGACCTCGTCCTGATCGACAATTCGAACGCGCTCGTCGCGCAAATCGAGGCGGCCAATCCCGAAGTCGTGCTGATCAACCTCGAAAACCCCAGCCGCGACGTGCTGGAGGAATATTTCGCGGTGTCGCGGGCGCTGGCCAAACCGATCGCGATGTTCGTCGATCAGAGCAATCCCGAGAGTACCGCCGCGGCGATCGATGCCGGCGTCTCGGCCTATATCATCGATGGCCTGTCGAAACAGCGGATCATGCCGATCGTCGATCTCGCGGTGCGGCGCTTCAACGCCTTTTCGCGGCTCCAGGCCGAGCTGCACGAAGCGCGCAACGCGCTGGCCGACCGCACCGCAATCGACAAGGCGAAGGCGATCCTGATGCGTCGCCGGGCGATCGACGAGCCCGCCGCTTATGCCTTGCTGCGCAGCCACGCGATGCAATCCAACCGCCGCATCGCCGACGTGGCGGAAGCGATCATTACCAGCGCGGCATTGATGGGGGACGATATTTGACGCTCGACCGCATCCGGATCGGCTTTCTGCCGCTGGTCGACGCCGCTCTGCCAATCCTGGCGCGCGAGCGGGGCTTCGCGGCGGCGCACGGACTTGAGATCGACCTGGTCCGCGATCTCAGCTGGGCGACGGTGCGCGACCGACTGCTGTACGGCCATACCGATGCCGCGCATATGATCGCGCCATTGGCCATCGCCACAGCGCTTGGCCGCGGCCGGCCAGCAGTCGAGATCGACGTGCCGTTTGCGCTCGGCCTCAACGGCAACGCGATCACCTTCTCGATCCCCTTGGCGGCGGAAACGTTGGAGAGTGGCCAGCTCGGCGATCCGCGGACAGTTGGCGAACGCCTCCGCCAGGCCGCACTGGCACGGGCGCAAGCGGGGCGCCCGCTCCGCTTCGGCGTCGTCCACCGCTATTCGAGCCACAATTACATGCTGCGCTACTGGCTGGCCGCGG
>NZ_BCYU01000054.1 GCF_001598355.1 Sphingomonas asaccharolytica NBRC 15499 | reverse complement strand
GACCCGGTGCACCCGCAAGCGGGAGAGGGCTAATGAGCAGGAGGGACCAATCTTACTTCGGGATCGGGCCGCCGCCCGCGCCGCCGGTGTTGCTGGTGCCGGTCGAGCCGCGACCTTCGTCCTTGGCGGCGACGCCCGGCGTGCCCGGCGCGATCGGCTGGGCATCCTTGAAGCCGACCGGGATCGGCAATTCGCCTGCCGCCAGCGGCGTCGCCGGCTTATAGGGATGGTCTTCCATCAATTTATAGGCGCGCTTGTACCAGTCGGTGCCGGGATAATTGGCGCCCAGCACGGCGGCCGATTTCTGCGCTTCCTCGGGCACGCCGAGCGCGAGATAGGTTTCGGTCAGGCGCATCAGCGCCTCCGGCACATGAGTCGTGGTCTGATAGCCGTCGACCACGGCGCGGAAGCGGAGCGTCGCCGCCAGCCACTGGCCGCGCGTTTCGTAGAAGCGGCCGATCTCCATCTCCTTGCCCGCGAGGTGGTCGCGGACCAGGTCGATCTTGAGCCGGGCATCGGCGGCATATTTGGTGTTGGGGTAGCGGCGGACCAGCTCACCCAGCGCGTCGAGCGCCTGCTGGGTGATCTTCTGGTCGCGAGTGACGTCGGCGATCTGCTCGTAATAGCCCAGCGCGACGAGATAATAAGCGTAAGGGGCATCGCGGTTGCCGGGATGGACCGCCAGGAAGCGCTGCGCCGACTGGATCGACTGCGTGTAGTCGGTGTCCATATAATAGCTGAACGAACTCATCAGCTGCGCGCGGCGCGCCCAGATCGAGTAAGGATGCTGGCGCTCGACTTCGTCGAACAGCACCGCCGCCTCCTTGTAGCGGCCCTGGTCGAGCCGAGTCTTGGCGAGCGTGTAGAGCGTGCCGACATCGCGCGCGATATAGGGGACGTCGCCCTTCTTCAGGCCGCCGCCGCGGCCGGCGCAGCCCGCCATTGGCAAAGCGAGGAGAGCGATAAGCGCGAACGCGACGGGACGGGACTTGGCAATACGCATGGCGCGTGGTCTTAGCGCAGCACGCGCGGGGCGCAAACAATCCTTTTACGCCGCTCGTCGCGTTGCCATTAGCGCACGTGGGATCGGTCGCCGGGTCCATGCGTTCGCGTCCTGAAACCGCTAACCGGGAGGGCTTTGACCGATGACCGCCACCTTGCTTGCCACCAAACGCGTCGAAAAGCCGTGGGGCCGGCACACTTTATGGCCAGGCTTCAGCGATCCCGCGCCCGGCGGCGACCCGGTCGGTGAGATATGGTTCCAGACTCCGGACGCGGGCACGCCAGATCTGTTGATCAAATATCTGTTCACCAGCGACCGGCTGTCGGTCCAGGACCATCCCGATGACGAAGCGGCGCGCGCGGCGGGCTATCCGCGCGGCAAGGATGAATGCTGGGTGATTCTCGACGCCGAACCGGACGCGACGATCGCGCTCGGCACCAAGGAGCCAACCACCCGCGAGAAACTGCGCCAGGGCGCGCTCGACGGATCGATCGTCGGCATGCTCGATTGGAAACCGGTCAAGGCCGGCGACTTCCTCTATTCGCCGGCCGGCACCGTCCATGCGATCGGCGGCGGGATCACGCTGGTGGAGGTGCAGCAGAATGTCGACCTGACCTATCGCCTCTACGATTATGGCAGCGACCGCGAACTCCATCTCGATGCGGGGTTGAAGGTCGCCGATCCCAATCCGTTCGTGCCCAAGCCGATCGTCGGCGAAGTCGAGGAAGGCCGCACGATCCTGTGCGAGGGACCGAAATTCGTGCTCGAACGCTGGACCGGCGGCGATCGCACGGTCACCCTGCCCGACGGCGTCACCGGCTGGCTCACCCCACTCAAGGGCGAAGGGGTAGCCGACGGCGTAGCGTGGCGCGCCGGCGAATGCGCGACGGTGAGCGGTACGGCGCACGTCCACGCCGCGGCAGGAAGCGACATCCTGTTCGCTTATCCGGGCGATACGCGCATTTGAGCTTCGGCCAGGCTAGCCCTCATTAACCATATTGGGTTTAGGACAGACGGATGCTGCGCGTCCTCACGCTTTCGACCCTGTTCCCGGACGCCGGCCGGCGCAATTTCGGGGTGTTCGTCGAGCGCCAGACCCTGGGCCTCGCAGCGCATCCCGATGTCGAGTTGCGCGTGGTGGCGCCAATCGGACTGCCCCCCTTCCCGCTGGCATTGCGCGGCCGCCATGCCCAATTGGCAGCGCTTCCGCTCGGCGAGCAATGGAAAGGCGTGGACGTCTATCGGCCCCGTTTCCTCGCGGTGCCGGGGACGGCCGGGCGGCTCCATGTCCATTTCCTGACTCGCGCGCTGACCCCCTTGCTCGCCGATCTGCGGCGCGAGTTCGCCTTCGACGTGATCGACGCCTCGTTCTTCTTTCCCGACGGCCCCGCCGCGGTCGCGCTGGGGCGGCGTTTCGGCGTCCCCGTCTCGATCAAGGCCCGGGGCAGCGACATTCATCACTGGGGCACTGCCGCTGCGACCGCAGGCCAGGTCCGCGCCGCGGGCAAGAATGCCGGCGGGCTGCTCGCCGTGTCGGACGCGATGAAGCGCGACATGGTGGCGATGGGGATGCCCGCCGAGCATATCCGCGTCCATCGCACCGGCGTCGATCTCGGCCAGTTCGCGCCACGCGATCGCGGCGAAGCCAAGGCGGCCTTGAAGGTTCGCGGGCCACTGGTCGTGTCGACCGGCGCGCTGATCGAGCGCAAGGGCCACGACATCGTCATCGACGCGATCGCGGCGCTGCCCAACGTCCATCTGTTGATCGCCGGCGAGGGCGCCTATCGCGGCGCACTCGAAGCCAAGATCGCCGCGCTGGGACTGGCAGATCGTGTTCGTCTGCTCGGCGCGGTGCCGCATGGCGAGATGGCGGCCTTGCTCGCCGCCGCCGATGTAATGGCGCTGGCGTCCGAGAATGAGGGCCTGGCCAACGCCTGGGTCGAAGCGCTCGCCTGTGGGGTTCCGGTGGTCATTCCCGATGTCGGTGGCGCGCCCGAAGTCGTGACCGAACGCGCTTATGGCCGGATCGTCGGGCGCACGCCGGCCGGATTCGCATCGGGCATTGCCGCGGTACTGTCGGACCACACGCCGCCGATGACCGCCAGGGCCGGCGCCGAACGCTTCACCTGGGAAGCGAACACCGCCGGCCTGTACGATCATCTGAAAGCCCTGGTCACTTCTTCTTAGGCAGGTCCAACGGCGTCCCGCGCCAGGATGCCGCCTGATATTCGCTGAGGCTGACCAGATTGCCCATCTCGACCGGCATGTCGATCAGATGGAGCCCCCAATCCTTGAGCGTCGCGCCGTTGACGACGACATCGCCGACGATCGTATCGGTGCGCGGATCCTGGGGATTGGCATTCACCGTCACCGCCAGATAATTGAACCCGCCATTCGACACGCATTCGGCGGAGATCAGCCCGGGCACCGAGACGAACGGGGTGGTGACCGGCGCATTGTCGCTGGTCCACGGCCCCATCGGCGCGCTGGCGAGCCCCGCGCCCTTGGCGCCGAGGATCGCATCGGTCACTGCCTTGCCGCCACCCAAAGCCGCGGGGTTCACGCAGGCCGCGACCATGCCGGGCTGCGGTACTTTGCCGAAGCGGCTATTCTCGGGCGGGGGCGAATCGGCGCGGAAGGTCACGTAGCTGACGACGCAGCCATATTGATCCATCGCCTTGCACAATTTGGTCCGCTTCAAATCGCCGCCGACATCGCCGCCCGCCGGCACCGCGACATTGGTGCCGAGCAGATAGGCGGCGATCAGCAACCGGCGCTGGCTGGGGTCATTCTCGATCACCTCGGCGAGCAATTGCTTGAGGATGCCCGCGCCCTGGCTGTGGCCGATCAGCACGACGCCGCGGCCAACCTGATATTTGTCGCGATAGGTGCGCCACGCCGCCTCGACATCGAGATAAGCCAGCTTGCGATCGGCGGCGCTCGCCTTGCCGGCCATGATGTCGCGCAGCGCCGCCAGCGTGACTTGGCGATAGAGCGGCGCATAAACGCGGCACTTGGCGGTGAAGCGCGCAGCCTGCGATGCCGCGACCTGCTTTTCCTCCGGCCCGATATTGAGGTCGCTGTTCGGCGTCGGATCGAGCGACACGGTCGGATAGACGTAGAAGCAATCATATTTGGGCGCCGGGTCAGCCTTGAACTTGACCACCATGCGCTTGCCGTCGCCAGTGATGACGGTGACGTTCTGGTCGACCGTACAAGCATCCTGGCGGCCGGGCAGGCAAAGCCAGCCGGCGTCGGTGTTGTAATCGGGCGCAGGGATAATCACCGGCGGAGGAGCTGAGGGCAGCGCCACGCTGGCCGGCATTGCAGGCGCGGTCTGCGCCAACGCAGGTGCGGCGACCGCCATAAACAGCGCGCCGACGAACAGCAACCTCTTCATGCTATGTCTCCCCTAGCTCCCATGCCCGGGGCGAACCCTAGCTAAGAGTGCAGCGGGATCAAGCCACAGGATAGAAGGCGCCGACGACCCAGCGTCCTTCGCCGCGCAACATGCCCCAGGCGCGCGCCGCCGCGCGGCTGTCCATCGCCTCGATGCCGATACCCCGCGCCTCGAGCGCGCGAACCAGCGCCACCGGTGGCCGGACCAACGTCGGGCCGGTCCCGAGCAACAGGAATTCGGGGCGCGGGTCGAGCGCCAGGACCAGCTCGAGATCGCCCTGATCGAGCGCCGCCAGCGGTGGCGGCGTCCAGCCATCGGCGCGCTCGGGCGTGATCGCCAGTGCGTGGTAGACATTGTCGTCGACGCGAAAGCCGGCCGCGCTCAGTCCAGAGACGACCGGCCCGTCGCTGCGGGCGCGGTCCATCCGCATCAGTTGTTGCCCGGTCCGACGCGCTCCGCCCCGGTCGCCGCATTGGGCTTGCCCGGCTTGTCCGGCGTCGGCTCGGCGCGCAGGCCGAGCGTGATCAGCAGCGACGACGACACGTAGATCGACGAATACGTCCCGACGATCACGCCGAGGATCATCGCCGCGGTGAAGCCGCGCAGCACGTGCCCGCCGAAGATCAGTAGCGCGACCAGCGCGAGCAAGATGGTCAGCGAGGTCATCACGGTCCGCGGCAATGTCTCGTTGACCGACAGGTTGATGATCTCGCGCATGTCCATCTTGCGATAACGGCGCATATTCTCGCGGATGCGGTCGTCGATGACGATCTTGTCGTTGATCGAATAGCCGATGATCGTCAGCACGGCGGCGACGATGTTGAGGTCGAATTCGAGCTGGGTCAGCGCGAAGAAGCCCAGGGTCATCAGCACGTCGTGCATGATCGCGACCACGGTCGAGACGCCGAATTGCCATTCGAAGCGGAAGATCGCGAACAGACCGATCAGCAGCACCGCGACGACGACCGCGAGGATACCGTTCCAGACGAGCTCGCCCGACACCTTGCCCGACACCGCGTCCTGCTTGGAGAATTGCGCGCCCGCGAAATTCGCCGCCAGCGCCGCCTTGACCTTCTCGACCACCTGGTTGGTCGCCGCCGGATCACTGCTTTCCGGACGCGGCAAGCGGATCGACAGCGTGGTCGGGCCACCGACCTGTTGCAGCGACGCCTCACCGACCTTCAGGTCGTCGACCACCTTGCGCACCTTGTCCACGCTCGGCGCGACCATGAACTTCTCTTCGATCATGATGCCGCCGACAAAGTCGACGCCCATGTTGAGGCGGTGGATGAACACCAGGGCGACCGCCGCGATGGTCAGCACGGTAGTCAGCCCGAACGCCCAATAGCGCAGGCGGACGAAATCGATATTGGTATCGTCGGGGACGATCTTGAGCAGGCGCATGGTGTGCGGCCCCTTAAATGTTGATGGTCTGCGGACGATGCTTCCGCAGCCAGAGGACGACGAGCATGCGGGTGAAGGTCACCGCGGTGAACACCGAGGTGATGATGCCGATCAGCAGCACGACCGCGAAACCCTTAACCGGCCCCGAACCCAGCAGCAGCATGACGACGCCCGAAATGCCGTGAGTCATGTTCGCTTCGAAAATGGTGCGGCTGGCTTCCTTATACCCCAGCTCGACCGACTGCATGACGCTTCTCCCGCGCCGTCGTTCTTCGCGGATGCGCTCGTTGATCAGCACGTTGGCGTCAACCGCGGTGCCGATCGTCAGCACGAAACCGGCGATACCGGGCAAGGTCAGCGTGCCGTTGAGTACCGCGAGCACGCCCATGATGACCAGCACGTTGATGACCACGGCGTAATTGGCATAGAGCCCGAACCGGCCATAGGTCACCAGCATGAAAACGACGACCAGGATCACGGCGATGATCGACGCCTTGATACCGGCATCGATCGAATCCTTGCCGAGCTCGGGGCCGACGGTGCGTTCCTCGATCACCTTGAGCGCGACGGGCAGCGCGCCCGACTTGAGCTGGATGGCGAGATCATTGGCGCTCTGGAAGGTAAAGCCGCCCTGGATGACGCCGCTGCCGCCCAGGATCGGTCCTTCGATATTGGGCGCCGAAATCACCGAGCCGTCGAGAATGATCGCGAACGGCTTGTTGACGTTCTCCTGCGTGGTCCTGGCGAAGCGCTTGCCGCCTTCGGTGTTGAACTGGAACGCCACCACCGGTGCATTGGTCTGCGAATCGTTCTGGACGCGCGCGTCGGTCAGGTCCTGACCGGTGATGATCGCGGCGCGGCGCACAGCGATGACCGGCGGCTTGTTCGCCGGATAACCGACATACGGGAAACCGCGACCCGCGGCACTGGGATAAGGCAGGATCTGGTCACCGATCGGCGACTGCCCGACAGCGAGCTTGGCGGTATCGGCGGTGGTGTCGACCAGCTTGAACTCGAGCTTGGCGGTCTTGCCGAGCAGCGCCTTCAGCGCGGTCGGATCCTGCAAGCCCGGCACCTGGACGACGATACGCGTCGCCCCCTGGCGGATGATCGTCGGCTCGCGCGTGCCGAGCGAGTCGATGCGGCGGCGCACCACCTCGGTCGCGCCGCTCATCGCGCTGTCGATCGCCTCGTCGACCCCAGCCTTGGTCGGGGTGATCACGAAGCGCGTCGAATCGACCACCTGGATGTCCCAGTCGCGCTGCCCGGTCATCTGTGCGCCCGTGGTCATTTGCGACAGGCGCTGGCGCGCATCCTCCAGCTGGGCGACATTGCGCAGCATGAAGCTGACCTTGCCGCCGTCGGTGGTGATGTCGCCGATATCGATCCGCGGCGCCTTGCGCATCGCGGTCGCGACGCTGTCGCTCATCAGATTGACGCGGTCGGTGACCAGCTGGCTGGTATCCGCTTCGAGCAGCAGATAGCTGCCGCCGGCCAGATCGAGGCCCAGGTTGATGCGCGGGTGGACCGGCCAACTCTTGGTCATGTCCTCGGGAAAGAAGCTCGGGATCGCGAGCGCCATCAGCACCGCGAGGAACCCGAAGATCGAGAGGACTTTCCAGCGCGGGAAATCGAGCATCAGTCGTTCGCCGGCTTGGCCGTGGTCGGCGACAGGATCTCGGTGATCGCGCCGCGCGCGACCTGAACCTTGACGTTGGGCGCGATTTCCAGCTCGACATAGCTATCGCTGGTCTTGCTGACCTTGCCCAGGATCCCGCCCGAGGTGATCACCTGATCGTTCTTCTTGAGCGCGTCGATCGCGTTGCGCAGTTCCTTCGCGCGCCGCTGTTGCGGGCGGATCATCAGGAAATAGAAGCCGACGAACAGCAGGATGAAGGGGAAGAACTGCATCGCGATGGCGATACCATCGGAACCGGAAGCGGCGCCGCCGGCGACCTGGGCATAAGCAGAAGGAATGAACATGAGCATCCTGAAAAATGGGCATGGCTGACGCGCCCGTCAGGGCGCCACCGTAAGCGCCGCGCGCTATCACCATGCGGGGCGCGGTGCAACACGTCGCCGACGTCCCGCCACCCGGCGCCAGCGCGCTTGCCCAGAGCGCTTGCATCGCGCGCGGCAAGCGCTTAGAGGCGCCCGCTCCGGCCCGCACCTATAAGGCGCGGGTTCGCACTGGTCGGGGCGTAGCGCAGCCTGGTAGCGCATCACACTGGGGGTGTGGGGGTCGCAGGTTCGAATCCTGTCGCCCCGACCAATTTGCTTCGATGACTTATCCCAAAAAAGTCATGCTACGGTACGATGCTGTATCGCGATAGCTGCCACGCGCGCTCAGCGGTTCGTCTCTTCCGAACGCCCGCACCATCCCGACAGATAGGAGGCGTCCTGCTGTCCGGCCGCCTCCACCGCTTTGCCAACGGCTCGCTCGAAGTCTTTTTCGACAAGCTTCGGGCTGATCCGACGACGCAGGAAATCCGCCCAGAGGAATTCGGAATACGGCGTGCTGTCCTTGGCATAGCCCCCCGATCGCCGCACTTCTCCGGCAAGCGAGCGATATGGATCGTCCTTCATGGCGCCGATCCGTTTTGGCAATTTGTCGTGCGAGTGACGCACACCATCGGCGTCGAACGGATGCAGCCAGTTCCGGTTGTCCATGAACGTCCAGAAGACCGCCTTTTTCAAATAATGGAGGTCGGCGACGACACTGACGAGGACGTGACTGACTCCTTCTTCCTGCAAAGCCCGCGCAAGATGATGATGATCGATCACATAGGGCACGGACTTCGGTCCCAGGATCACCGGGATCATATGGCGGCCGAGGAAATCAGGGCCGTCTCGCTCGGCGCGCTTGCGCCATTCGGCCCGCTTGCGATCAACTTCCCGTAATCCGACCGTCATCTGGGTCGGCCGCAAGGAAGCAAGCTCCACGGGATGAAGCGCCGGTGCGAAATCCTCTCTCACGCCTTGGTCTCCTGTTCTGGCATCGCCGCTTCCACGGCACAAATGGCGTCATCGACGCTGTAACTGCTGCGCTGGGCAAGATCGCTATCTCCGGCCGCGACGATCAAGTCACGCGCGCGATCGTGCAGCCTTGCGAGCTGCACGCGAAAGCCACTTCGCGCCATCGCGCCATCAAACTCGATCAGAGCATCGAGCGCGGTACTGTCCAGATCGTAGCTTTCCTCGAGGCTGAGCACGACGGCGCGCGTCGCGGGATCGGCGCGCATGCCCGTCACGACTAGGCCAAGCATGCGCTCGGCATTGGCGAAAAATAGCGGCGCGGTGGGACGCCAGATCGCGATGTGCGGCGGCGCGACGGCGTCGGCATGGCGAGCGACATCGACATAATCATGGCTTCCGGCAAGCCGTCCCAGCCGGGCGACCCGGGGCGTCGCGAGACGTTGCAGCAACGCGGCCAGCGACAAGGCGATCGCCAGCAACATGCCGTCGAGCACGCCAAGCACCAGCACGCCGCCCGCTGCCCCAAGGGCGACATATTCGTCGCGATCGAGCCGCCAGAGGCGAAGAATCGGGGCCGGGTCCAATGCGTGGATCAACGCGGCGATCACGACCGCCGCCAATACCGGTTCGGGCAGTGTCGCGATCAGCGGCATTGCGAACAGGACGATGCCGATAAGGCCGATCGCGGCAACGACGCTGGTCATCCGGCTGGTCGATCCCGCCGCCTCGCTCGCCGATCCGGCCGAGAAACCCGCGCCAACGGGCATGCCCTGGACAAGCGCGCTGGCGAGATTGGCGATACCGAGCGCGGCAAGCTCGCGATTGGCATCGACCGCGTCGTCATGGCGCAGCGCCATCGTGCGGATCGTGCCCCAGGATTCGGCGAACAGGATGAGGACAAGCGGAATGGTGAGCTGCGCCAACCGGGAATAATCCGACCATCCGAGCCGCGGCAACGACGGCATCGACAAGGCGGTGTCGACGGCACCGACCACCGCGACGCCGTGGTCCTGAAGACCAAGCCAGCGCGCCGCCAGTATCCCGGCGATAAGGACGAACAGAGCGCCGGGAATTGCGGGATATCGGCGCAGCGCGAGAAGGACGACGAACGCCGTCAATCCCGTCGCGACACTGGCGACGTGCCAGACCGGCGCCGATCTGACCAACGCCACGCAGAACGCGACAATGCCGGACGCCGGGATGCCGACGCCGGTCACGATCGGCAGCTGGTGGAGAATGATGGTAATCGCTATACCCAGCGCAAAGCCACGCAACACCGGGCGGGAGATGAACCCGGTCAACCCGCCTAGCCGGGCCGCGGCCGCGGCGAGGAACAACAGCCCCGAAATCCCGACGACGATCGCGGCAAGTGCAGCGCGATCGGTGCCCGACAAGGGCATGACGGCCAATGTCGCCGCCAGGATCGCCGCCGAGGACGAGGTCGCGGAGACGATCGCAAAGCGGCTTCGTCCGGCTACGGCATAGGCGAGGCAGCCCGCAATCCCCGCGAATATCGCGTGCTGCGGCGCCAATCCCGCGATGCCGGCATAAGCGACCCCTTCGGGAAGCATCAGCCCGGCGACGCATAGTCCGGCGATCAGGTCATTGGGCAGATCATTGGCGCGCATTGACCGCGATTAGGACCTCGATCGTAACGATTGACAAGGGCGAAGGCATTACGGTGGGCGCACGCTGCTATGAGCAACGACGCCCAAACTCTCTCCCTGGCCCGCGCTCTATGGCGCGGGTTCGCTCTGGTCAGGGCCTGCAGGCCGATAGCGCATCAGAACAGATGTGACGCCTCAGCGGGCGAGGGCGCCGTTTTCTGCTTTTAGTAAAGTGTCGCCGTAATCCAACGCCACGCCCGCCGCGCCCGTTGGCCGTTATTTGACCGCGTTTGCGATCTGCCAAATCAACGTCCCGACCGTGGCGACAGTCGCTATGAAAAATACGGCGGTGGCAAAGTAGAACCAGTGCTCGCTGGAGCCCGTATCAACGAACCTCTGCCCACTCCCCGCGATTGGCGCCACAGCTGAATCTGGCGAACCGGCGAGAGGCTCCCGACGAGGAAGCCGAAATCGAGAGGCGGCCTCCCGAAAACGACGATCCGATCCGCAGGGGCTGGGCCGCGGCCCGGAAACGGCAGTCCATTTGGGTTCGCCACCGATAGTGCGCGGCATGGAACACACCTCCGCAATCCACATGCAGGATCCGCACGCACGCAACGATGCGTAATGTTCCGGATATTCGCGATTTCCGATATATTCCCGGTAACCACCGGTCATTGCTCTCGAGTATCTGCGGATCGCGACGACGCCGACCCATATTACTTTCTATCGATTGACGGCGTTGCTACCGCCTGGCGATGAAAAGCGGCCATCCGAACCATCCTTTGCGGCGCGCCGTTTCCTGGGTCGCAACCCTCAACCTCGCCTATTCGGCGTCGAATTCGCGGTCGCGCTCACTATCGGTTCGGTATCGCTGTTCGCCGATAGCGTCGATTTTCTCGAAGACGCACTAGTCAACATCCTGATTCTTATCGCGCTCGGCTGGACGGCAAAGAACCGGGCGCGCGTCGGGATGGCGCTTGCGGCGATCCTGTTAATACCGGGTCTCGCGACGTTGTGGACCGCTTGGGAAAAGTTCAACGTGCCGGTCGCGCCGTCGCCCTTTGCGCTGTCGACCACCGCGATCGGCGCGCTGGCGATCAACCTGTTTTGCGCGTTTCTGCTGGCAAAACACCGCCATCATAGCGGAAGCCTTACGCGAGCCGCGTTCCTGTCAGCTCGCAACGATGCGCTGGCCAATGTCGCGATGATCGCAGCGGGGCTAGTCACGGCCTTCGCGTGGTGTTCGGCGTGGCCCGATCTGATCGTCGGACTCGCCATCGCGGCGATCAATGCCGACGCAGCACGAGAAGTTTGGAATGCCGCTCGCGATGAACATGGCGCGGCGGCCTAATGAACATGCTGTCAATCAGGCATGATGATGATCGTACCCCCGCTCGGTGCTTTCGTAGCCGGCCTTCCCGGGCCCACTTTGGCGGTCGCCTGGTTCGCTCACGAATTGGGCCCCGACGCCGCGCATCCGGTTGAAGGCGACGATTGCCCCCAGTTCAGCGCCGCAGGAAAATGATCATCGGGACGGACGGCGCCCGGTAGCTGAAGCCGGGCGTCAGAGCACAATCGGCCGGTGCGCGGCCATAAGCTGATTTGTCGAGGCATAGAGCAACGGATGCGATGTTGCTCATCAAGGAAAGACGCTCGACGCCCCTCTTTCGCTCCGGCGCCGATCCCCCGCTCGATTGGACGGAGGTCGTGATCTCCCGCTCGAAAATGGTACGTCCGTCATCGACCCGCGTCAGGCGCCACACCAAATGACTAGCCGCGCGGCTGGTTGCGGAAATGCGGAATGGAGAATCCAGCCCGATCCAGGTCGGTGTGAGCCGAAAGCGCGCCTTGCTGGGATCGGCGGCCAGCATGTCGAGCCGCTTCAGTGTATCCGTCACCGCCGCCGCGAAGGCGTCGCGTTTAACCGGACCCAATTTGTCCGGCAGCGCATCGATGCCGACCAATGTGATCGAACCATGCAGAGGATGATCCGTAGGAACAACACGCGGCGTGGCCGGGCTGAAGGGTAGTCCGACCGGCGACAGCGGCGTGTCGTCCCTTGCAATTGCCGGAGCGGCGGCGAGCCCGAGTACGATGAACATGGTCAAGCGGATCATGGACTTAGTGTACGGCAGGCACGTATTTTAGACGTTTCCGAACATGGTTAAGCAAGATACCCCAAGAACAATATCGTCGGCGACACGTGCAACAACCGCTTATTTTTTTGGGCTTCACCTTGTTCTGCCAAGTCCGCACCCGCCAAACGACGCCAAGCCGCGCAACTTGATCGTTACGCCAGTATCACTCCAGAAGCACAGGAGGTCGAGATGGATCGAACCGCGCGAGCCGCGCTGGAACGCCATTGGCACGCCTCAGACGCCGGTGATTTCGCGGCGGAACATGACATCTACCACGAGGACGCAACGCTCGATTATCCGCAGTCAGGCGAGCGGATTCGCGGCCGGCACAACATCCGGGAGAGCCGGTACGTTCAGCCCAGCAAGAAGCGTTTCGCGGTTCGGCGGATCATCGGCAGCGGCGACCTATGGATCACCGAGTTCGTCCTCACCTATGACGACATGCCATCCTATGTCGTGAGCATCATGGAGTTCCGCGACGGGCTGGTGGCGCACGAAACCCAGTATTTCGCCGGGGGATTCGAACCGGGCGCTTCGCGTGCGCATCTCGTCGAGCGGATCGCGTGAGTGTTCTGGGACGGATCGACGTTCAGTGGTCGACAGTCGAGGGCATCCCCGGCTTTGCCTAATCCCAACCGTCACCCCGGCCTTGTGCCGGGGTCCACCGGGCACCAGGCGCAAGACAAGATGCTCAAGGGCTAGGCTCAACTGCCCGGTGGATGCCGGGACAAGCCCGGCATGACGAATTGCGGATGTTGGATGTCGAACGGTCCTAACGGTTCAAGAACTCCCAAACCTTCGAAATCACCACCGACCCCTCGCCGACCGATGACGCAACTCGCTTGACCGAGCCGGCGCGGACGTCGCCCACCGCGAAGATGCCGGGGCGCGAGGTCGCGTAAGGCGAAGTTCCACCGAACTTATCCCCGGTCAGCACGAAGCCTTTGTCGTCGAGATCGACCAGGCCGGACAGCCAGCCGGTATTCGGCGCGGCGCCGACCATCACGAACACAGCGCAGGCCGGTGCCTGGCGATGCGTGCCGTCTTGCGTGTTGCGGATCGTCACCCCCTCTAGCTTTTCATCGCCATGCAAACCGGCGACTTCGACGCCATATTCGATGGTGATCGCCGGGTCCGCTTCGAGCCGGCTGGAGAGATAGCTCGACATCGAGGCGGCAAGCGACGAGCCGCGCACCAGCAAACGGACATGGGCGGCGGTGCGGCACAGGAACATCGCGGCCTGGCCCGCGGAATTGCCGCCGCCGATGACGAAGGTTTCGGCTTCGCGGCAATAGCGCGCCTCCATCTCGGTCGCGGCGTAATAGACGCCGGCGCCCTCGAACTCGGCGAGACGGTCGATCGGCAAGCGGCGATATTGCACGCCGGTGGCGACGACGACGGCGCCCGCGCTGACACGGCGGCCATTGTCGAACGTGGCGCAGAATCGACCGCCCTCCAGCGTTTCGAGCTTCACCACGCGGCGCGGCATGGCGAATTGGGTGCCGAACTTCATCGCCTGGATCTCGCCACGCCAGACCAGATCGGCACCCGAAATGCCAGTGGGAAAGCCCATGTAATTCTCGATCCGGCTCGACGTGCCTGCCTGGCCGCCGATCGCGGTGTCCTCGATCACCAGCGCGTTTAGCCCCTCGGCCCCGGCATAGACGCCGGCGGCGACGCCGGCGGGACCGCCGCCGACGATCAGCACGTCGAACTCCTGATCCTCTGCGAAATCATGGTTCACCCCGAGCAGCCGCGCGACCTTGCCGGGCGTGGGGTCGGTCACCACCGTATCGTGGCCGAAGATCACCGCGGGCTGGTTCGCCGAAATCCCACTGCTCCGCGCGACATCCTCGGCTTCGGGCGATCCCAGCGGGAACGAAGTGAAGGGCAAGCGATTGCGGCTGACGAATTCGGCCACCCGGCGGACGTCGCGGCTGGCATCCTCACCGATCAGCACCAACGCCGCGTCGCGTGCTTCCAGCTGGCGGCGGCGGCGCGCCGACAGGACGGTGATGACGATGTCCGACATTTCGGGAATCTGCGACATCAGGCGCAGCATGTCGGCGCGCGGCACCTCGATCACTTTGGTATCGACGACCGTGCGCATCGGCATCGACCAATTGCCGCCGCTGAGCAATGCGATTTCGCCCATGAACTGGGTGGGACCGAGCGTGGAAGGCACCAGGCGCTCGCCGGTAAAGGCGTTGACCACCTCGATCTCGCCCTCTTCGACATAGACGAAGCGGTCGATCGGCTCGCCCGGGCGGCACATCATGGTGCCCGCCGGATAGTCCGCCACGCGCCCCGCCGCGCGCAACGCCGATACGTGTGACGGCGCCAGTGGCGTCCGCTGCATCTCCCGCAAGTCGCGGCCGATCGTTTCCATTATTTGCCCTCGTTGATCATCAGCTCAGCTTCATTCCTCGATTTGCGGCTTCAGCCCGCGAATCGCGGAGGCGATCAGCCGGCCCTCCCCGTCGATGAAGCGCGGGATCGGCCCGCGCTGTGGCGTGGTGGCACCGTCGAAATCGACTTCCACCTCGTCGACGTAACACCAGCCCCAGCCCTCGGGCGGATCATAGCCTTCGATGATCGGGTGCCCGCTGGCATGGAAATGCGCGGTCGCGTGGCGGAACGGCGAATCGTCGCAGCAGCCGACATGGCCGCAGGTCCGGCACAGCCGCAGGTGCACCCACCAGCTGCCGTTCTTCAGGCATTCCGCGCAGCCCAGCGTTTGCGGCGTCACCGTTTCGATCGTGTCGAGATGATCGCAAGTCGTGGCCATCTGCTGCTCCTCGGCATGGTTGGGCGAATCCGCCATGGCGTGTTCCGGCCGTGGCGGTTAGCGTTCACGATGGCGATGGCGATCGATCAAGACAAGAAGGAGTCGGCCGATGCGTTGGTGTAGCTGGGCGACTCCGTCCGCCGCTTCTAGGGTGTGGCAATGACCAGCTACGATTCAATCATCGTCGGGGCCGGTCAGGCCGGACCGCCGCTTGCCGGGCGGCTGACCGACGCGGGGATGCGCGTCGCGCTGATCGAGCGCAAGCTGGTCGGCGGCACCTGCGTCAACACCGGCTGCATGCCGACCAAGACGCTGGTGGCGAGCGCCTATGCCGCCCATCTCGCGCGGCGCCGCGATCTCGGGATCATAACAGGCGACGTCTCCATCGATATGGCAGCGGTGGCCGCCCGCGCGCATCAGGTGACGATCAACGCCCGGACCAATAACGAAAACTGGCTCGCCGGCATGAACGGCCTGACGCTGTTGCGCGGCCATGCCCGGATGACCAGCCCAACCAGCATCACGGTCGACGGCGTCGAGCTCAGCGCTCCGCGCATCTTCCTCAATGTCGGCGGTCGCGCGACGGTGCCCGACATGCCGGGCGTGGGCGAGGTTCCCTATCTCGACAATACCGACATGGTCGCGCTCGATGCCGTTCCCCGCCATCTCGTCGTGATCGGGGGCAGCTATATCGGCCTCGAATTCGCGCAGATGCATGCCCGGTTCGGCGCGACGGTCACGGTGGTCGAGCGCGCCGACCGTCTGGTGCCGCGCGAGGACCCCGAGATTTCCGCCGCGATCCAGGCGATCCTGGAGGATGAGGGCATCGCCGTTCGCACCGGCGCCAATTGCATCGGCTTCCGCCCGCATCCCGACGGCGTCGCAGTGTCGGTCGATTGCACCAGCGGCGAACCTGAAGTCATCGGCAGCCATGTGCTGCTCGCGGTCGGACGGCGGCCCAATACCGACGATCTCGGCCTCGACGCGGCAGGGGTCGCGGTCGACCAGCGCGGCTACATTACCGTCGACGACCGGCTCGCGACCAATGTCCCGGGCATCTGGGCGCTGGGCGATTGTAACGGGCGCGGTGCCTTCACCCACACCGCCTATAACGATTTCGAGATCATCGCGGCGAATTTGCTCGATGGCGGCGACCGCAGGCTGAGCCAACGCGTACCCGGCTATGCCTTGTACATCGACCCGCCGCTCGGCCGCGCCGGCATGACCGAGACCGAAGCCCGCGCGAAAGGACATGACGTGCTGGTCTCGACCCGCCCGATGACCCGCGTCGGCCGCGCGGTCGAGAAAGGCGAGACCAAGGGGATGATGAAGGTCGTCGCCGATCGCGCCACGCGCCGCATCCTGGGCGCGGCGATCCTGGGCACAGGCGGCGACGAGGCGATCCACGGCATTCTCGACGCCATGTCGGCGGATGAGCCGTTCGACACCTTGCGCTGGGCGGTACCGGTGCATCCTACTGTGTCGGAACTCATTCCGACCTTGCTGCTTGGGCTGGAGGCGAAGGGCGGCTGACGAAGGCGTATCGTCACTCACTAATCCTCCCCCGCCAGGGGGAGGTGGCGCCGAAGGCGACGGAGGGGGCGGACAGCGACTCACTCACCATCGTGCTTCCTCCCCCTCCGTCAGGCTGCGCCTGCCACCTCCCCCTGGCGGGGGAGGATTGAAAGCTAGCCGACGCGCCCAGACCTGAAGTCGACACCTCCTAGGGTGGGCCATCGGCGTATGCCGATACGTCACTCGGCTTCGGCTTGCCCCAAAGTCGCGAGCGCATCGCCCAGATTGCCGCCGGCGCTTGCCAGCCGCTCAACGGCCTCCTGCGGGCTCACGCCGCGAGCGATCAACACTGCCCGCCTGAGATCGTTGCCGGCGAGCTCGAGCGCATCCGCGGCCCTGGCCTCGTCGATGCCGGCCAGCGTCGCAACCATCCGCCGCGCGCGTTGGAAGAGCTTTTCGTTGGAAATCCGCATGTTGACCATCAGCCCGCGATGGACGAGGCCACAGCGCAGCATGATCGCGGTCGACAGCATGTTAAGCGCAGCCTTTTGCGCGGTGCCGGCCTTCATCCGGGTCGAACCCGCGACGATCTCTGCGCCGGTATCGGCGACGATCGGGTGATCGGCGGCGGCCAGCAGCGGCGTGCCGGGATTGTTGGCGATGGCGGTGGTCAGCGCGCCGCGGCCGCGTGCCGCTTCGAGCGCCGCAACGGCATAAGGCGTCCGGCCGCTCGCCGCGACCGCGATCAGCACGTCGTTCGGCCCGACGTCCGCCACCGCAACTTCCTCTCGCGCCGCCACGACATTGTCTTCGGCGCCCTCGACGCTGCGCATCAACGCCCCCATGCCGCCGGCGACCAGGAAGACCAGCCGGTCCGATGGCCAATTATAGGTCGGGGTGAGCTCCACGCCGTCCTGCACCGCCAGCCGTCCCGACGTGCCGGCGCCTGCGTAGACCAGCCGCCCTCCCTGGTGCATCCGCGCCGCGGCAGCCTCCGCCGCCGCCGCGATCGCGCCGGTCTGGTCCTTGAGCGCGGCGATCGCGGCAAGCTGCCCTTCAAGCATCGTTTCCACCACCGACAAAGTCGGCCAACGGTCGACATCGGTGTAGCGGGGATCAACGGTTTCGGTCGGCATCGGGACCCTCGAAGGCAAAGTGCATTGGGTTGTCGCGACCCTGACTACCGGGACTGGCCGGGCGCGCAAAGCGCGGGCGCTATAACCAGCATGACACCAGCCATAACCGAGGCGAACATCTCCGCCAGATTGAGGCTCGACACCGCCGCGCCCTTCCGCAATGCCATGCACATGCCAGGCACGAGTGCAGTTCGAGTGGCAAGTTACGACCTTCCCGCCCTTTCCGGGACGCAGGCGCGTGGCTGAAATCTTTCTCGGCGTCGATGCCGGCGGTAGTCATTGCCGCGTGCGCGTGACCGATGCCGCCGGCCAGGTCCTCGGCAGCGCGGAAGGCGGGCCTGCGAATACGCGGATGGGACTCTATCCGCTCTACGACCGGTTGCTCAGCGTTACCGGCGAGGCACTCGAAGCGGCCGGTATCCCCGAACGGCGGTGGAACGAGGTCGCGGCGGGCATGGGGATTGCCGGCATTCGTCGCCCCGGCATGTCGAAAGCGCTGGCCGCGCTCGACTTCCCGTTCGCCAGCATCTCGCTCGACAGCGATGCCGCGATCGCCAATCTCGGCGCGCATAACGGCGCCGATGGCGCCATCCTGGTGCTCGGCACGGGCTCGATCGGATTCGCCCAGGTCAATGGCGAACGGTTCACCGTCGGCGGCTACGGCTTCCCCATCTCGGACGAAGGCAGCGGCGCCGCGCTGGGATTGAGCGCCGTGCGCCATGCGCTGCGCGCGATGGATGGGCGCACCAAGCGCACATCTTTGTCCAAGGAGATCGCCGGGAAGTTCCGGCACGACACCTTGCGCGCGATTGCCTGGATGGATCAGGCGACGCCAGCCGATTATGCCGGCTTCGCGCCGCTCGTCATGAATTATGCCGAAGCTGGCGACGAGATCGCGCTATCGATCGTCGAGGACGCCGTGCTCCATGTCGAGCGGTTTATCGCGACGATCTTTGCGCGCGGCGCCCCGCGCCTGGCGCTGGTTGGTGGATTGTCGGCGCGGCTGCGTCCCTGGCTTCGCGTCCGTACTTCAGAGCGCCTGGTCGAGCCGCTCGGCGATCCGGTGTCGGGCGCGCTCCTGCTGGCGAGAGGAACGGCGGTGCATGACTGAGCGGGACACCGCGAATCGGCAATCCGCGGCGCTCCTGCGAAAGCAGGAGCCCAGGGTAGCGAAGTACCTGACTGCCCTGTGCTCCTGCATTGGCAGGAGCACATATCTCCTTGCCGCAGCTGCCGGCGCTCTCATCCTGGCGGGACAGCCCGTTCCGGCCGCAACCTCGTCCCCCACTCCAGCGCGGCAACTCATCGTCGCGACCGCCGCGCAAGACACGCGCTTCGCGACAGCCTTCGCCGAGGTCGACGCCTGGGTCGCGAAAAAGGCGTTTCCCGGCGCGGTGCTCGCGGTGGGACAGCATGGTAGGCTGCTCGCGCTCAAGGCGTTCGGCAGGATCTATTCGTCGGCCAATGCGTCGCCGATGCCGGTCGACGCGATCTTCGACCTCGCCTCGCTCACCAAGGTGATCGGCACGACCAGTGCGGCTGAGATCCTCTACGACCGTCATAAGCTCGATCTCGACGCGCCGGTCGTCCGCTATCTCCCCGAATTCGGTGGCATGCCGGGGCACGACCGCATCACCGTGCGCAACCTGCTCAGCCATAGTTCGGGGCTGCAGTCGGCGGACGGGCTGTGGCGGAACGCCAATGATCCGCAGGATCTCCTGCGCCTGATCTACGCCACGCCTACACTGACGCCGCCAGGCACCGTGTTCGCCTATCGCGACACCAACATCATTCTGCTCGGGGAGATCGTGCAGCGTCTGTCCGGCCAGCCGCTCGACCGCTTTCTCGCCCGCGAAGTCTTCGGTCCCCTCGGCATGAAGGAAACCGGCTTCCGGCCGTCGCGCACGCTCCTCCCGCGCATCGCGCCGACCGAGCAGGACGATACGTTCCGCCACATGCTGGTGCGCGGCGTCGTCCATGACGAGAATGCCTATGTGATGGGTGGGGTGGCTGGCCATGCCGGGCTGTTCTCGACCGCGCGCGACCTGTCGGCGCTCGCGCAGCTCTATCTCAACCATGGCAGTTATCGCGGCAAACGGCTGATCAAGGCGAGCACGATCGCGCTCTTCGAGACGCCGCAGAACCTGCCGCCCGGCAGCTCCCGCGCCTTGGGCTGGGACACGCCGTCGCCCGGCGGCTTTACCGGCCCGCTCGCCTCGCCGCACGCGATCATCCACACCGGCTTCACGGGGACGTCGATCTATATCGACCCTGACCGCGACGCGTTCGTCATCCTGCTGACCAACCGCGTCAATCCGACCCGCGACAATGCGCTGATCGGTCAAGCGCGGCCGGCGATCCATACCGCCGTGCTGTCAGTACTGGATGGGGCCGACCCAAAACAATGATGCGCGGTCTTGTCCTCCTGCTGATCGCGCTGGTCGCGGCAACGCCCGCCGCTGCGCGCGTCCGCACGGGGATCGATGTGCTCGAGGACCAGCGGTTCGCGCCGTTACGCGAGATGACGGCGCGGCACGGCGGGCATTTACGGCTCGGCGTGCTCGCCAATCCGGTGAGCCGGGATGGTCAGGGGCGCCGAACGATAGACGTGCTGCGCGACGACGCGCGGGCCGCCGCGCCGGGGCTCGAGGTCGTGAAACTGTTCAGCGGCGAGCATGGCATCGACGCCGCGACCGACGACACCAATATCGACGACAAGATCGACAAGGCGAGCGGGTTGCCGATCGTCAGCCTGTATGGCCGGACCGACGCCGAGCGACATCCCAATGCCCGACAGCTCGCCGGGCTCGACGCGATCGTGATCGACCTGCAGGATGTCGGCGCGCGCTACTGGACCTTCCAGACGCTGACCAAATATTTCCTCCAGGCAGCGGCCACCAACAAGGTCGAAGTGATCGTGCTCGACCGGCCCAACCCGATCAACGGGATTGCGGTGCAGGGGCCGGTGTCGACGCCCGGAATCGAGGATTACACCACGCCCTTTCCCGAGCCGATGCGCCCGGGGATGACGCTCGGCGAGCTCGCGCGGATGTTCAACGCCGAAGAGCGGATCGGCGCGCGGCTGACCGTGATCGCCATGACCGGGTGGAAGCGCGGCGACTGGTATGACGATACCGGGCTGCTGTGGATCAACCCGTCGCCCAATCTGCGCAGCGTCAGCCAGGCGACCGCGTATGCCGGCACCGCGCTACTCGAAGGGACCAACGTCAATATCAAGGGGCCGGGCGACGCGCCGTTCCTTCGGTTCGGCGCGCCGTGGATCAAGGGCGATGAGCTCGCCGCCCATCTCAACGCGCGGGCCATAGCGGGTGTCAGCTTCCTGCCGGTGAGCTACGTGGCCGCCGCCGACAAGCTCTATCCGTTCGCCGGGCAGCGTGTCGAAGGCGTCGAGATCCTGCTCCACGACCGCACGCGTCTCGACGCACCGGCGCTGGGCGTGGAGATCGTCGCGGCCTTGTGGAAGCTGTACGGCACGGCCTTCCAGATCGATCGCGTCGACCGCCTGCTGCGCAACCGTGCCGTGTTCGACCAGATCAAGGCCGGCAAGGATCCGCGCGCGATCGCGTCGAGTTGGCAGGCCGACCTCAACCGCTTCAAGACGCGCCGGGCGCGCTACCTGCTCTACTGAGATGGCCGCGTCGCTGCCATTCGGCCTGCTCGATTGGGTCGTGATCCTCTTCTACCTGGCATTGCTGGTGGTCGGGGGCTGGTGGTTCACGCCGCGGCATACCGGCACGGCGAAGGATTATTTCCTGGCCGGCGGCACTGTCCCCGCCTGGCTCGCCGCGATCTCGGTCCTGTCGGCGACCCAGTCGGCCGCGACCTTCCTGGGCGGCCCCGATTTCGGCTATCATGGCGACTTCACCTATCTCGGCACCAACCTCGGCGGGCTGATCGGGGCGATCTTCGTCGCGCGCGTGCTGATCCCGCGTTTCTATGCCGCGCGGGTGACGACCGTCTACGAGTTGCTGACCCTGCGCTATGGGGTGCTGGCGACGCGCTGTACCGGCGCGATGTTTCTGATCGGCCGGGTATTGGCCAATGGCGCGCGCCTCTATCTCGCGGCGATCGCCGTCGCGATGGTCATGACCTCGACGGTCAGCGCGCAGGGTATCGTGATCGCGGCGACGGTGCTGGTCGTTGCCAGCTTTTTGTCGACCTTTGTCGGCGGATTGCGGTCGGTGTTGTGGATCGACCTCTTCCAGTTCGTGATCTTCCTCGGCGCGGCGATCGCGGTGCTGGTGTTCCTGCGCCTGTCGATCCCGGCGACCAATGCCGAGATCCTCCACGGCCTCGCGCACGCGCCGGGCAATGTCGACAAGTTACGGCTGTTCGATTTCTCGCTCGATCCGTCCAAGCCCTTCTCGCTGCTCGCGATCGTCACCGGGATCGCGCTGCTCTACGTCGCCTCGTCGGGACTCGACCAGGACACGACGCAGCGGCTGCTCGCCTGTCGCGATGCAAAGACCGGCGCGCGCAGCCTCTATTGGTCGGTATTCGCGACGGTTCCGGTGGTGGCGATCTTCATCACCATCGGACTG
Organism: Sphingomonas asaccharolytica NBRC 15499; assembly: GCF_001598355.1. Lineage (GTDB taxonomy): Bacteria > Pseudomonadota > Alphaproteobacteria > Sphingomonadales > Sphingomonadaceae > Sphingomonas > Sphingomonas asaccharolytica. Next base: position 7,040 of record NZ_BCYU01000054.1, on the reverse strand, counting down.
CTGCTCCACGTCTTCTATGACCGCGCCGAATTGATGGGCGGCGCCACCGCCATCGCCGGCCAGGCGTTCGACGGCGAGAAGATCAGCATCTTCATGCACTACATCCTGACGCAATTGCCGCCGGGGCTGCGCGGGCTGGTCACCGCAGGGATCGTCGCCGCCGCCGTCGCCACCACCAATTCCGCGCTCAACGCCATGTCGTCGGTGCTGATCCAGGATTTCTACCGCCCGTGGCGCGAGCGGCGAAGCGCCGCCGCCGAATATCATTATGTCCAGGCGGGTCGCGCCGGGATGGGCGTCATCGGCGTGGCGATGCTCGGGGTCGCGGTACTGTCCTTCTATTGGCAGCATTACGCCAAGCTCGGCCTGCTCGAATTCGCGCTGCAGGTGATGGTATTCGCCTATGCCGGGCTGCTCGGCGTCTATTTCGCCGCGGTGCTGACGCCGCGCGGGAACAGCATTTCGGTGATTGCATCGCTGATCGCCGGCTTCATCACCGTCCTGCTGCTCCAGCCGGGGATCGCCGCGGCGATCGGGTTGCCAGCGGCTTTGTGCCATCTGGCGTTCCCGTTCCAGCTCTGCATCGGCACCGCGATAGCCTTCGCGATCGCCGTTGCCCCGCGCGGCCAGCGCGACGCGAACGACCGACCAGGCGCAGCGAGTTCCTAACCCCTACCGCGCCTGAAGCACCATGTTGAACGGCCCCTCGGTCACGCGCCGAACCGACTCGAACCCGCCTTGCCGGATCACCTCGGTCAGCTTCGCCTCGCCGGCCTGCGCGCCCAGGCCCTCGCCGACTTCCTGATCGAGCGAGGTCGGCACGCAGATCATCGTCGAGGCATTGTAATAGAGCCGGCCGACCGGGTTCATGTTCTGCGCGGGCGAGTCACCGGCGATCGGCTCGACGATCATCCAGCTGCCGCCCGGCGCGAGAATCCGGCGCATATGCCCGGCACAACCACGCGGATCGCCCATGTCGTGCAGGCAATCGTACATCGTGATCAGATCGAAGCCCTGCTCGGGGATATCCTTCGCGGTCGCCACCTCGAACCGCACGCGATCGCCCAGCCCGTGCTCACCGGCATGACGCCGCGCTTCGTCGATCGACGGCTCGTGGAAATCGTATCCGACAAAATTGCTCTCGGGATAGGCCTCGGCCATCAACAGCGTCGAAAATCCGACACCGCACCCGACATCGGCGACCCGCGCGCCCGCGCCCAGCTTCGCCTCGACGCCGTCGAGCGCCGGAATCCAGGCCTGCACGATGTTGTTGACATAGCCCGGGCGGAAAAAGGCGCCGGTCGCGCAAAACAGGCACCCGGCATGGTCGCCCCAGCGCACGCCCTTGCCGTGGCGAAAGCATTCCTCGACCTTGGGCTCGGCCTCGATCATCGCGGCGGCGAGCTCGAACGCGCCGGCGAGATAGACCGGGCTGTCGCGGTGTTGGAACACCATCGCCTGTTCCGGTGACAGGCTGAATTGCTCGCTGGCCGGATCGTAATCGACATAGCCGTTGGCGGCCTGCGCCAATGCCCATTCGCGGACGTAGCGTTCGTGCAGCCCGCCCGCGCGGCGCGCCAGGTCGGCTGCGGTCGCCGGAGCATCGGCAAGAGCGTCGAACAATCCCAGGCGAAGGCCCAGGCGGACCGTGGGCACGCTCATCGCGCCGCCCAGATCGCCCAGCATCTTTCCGACAAAGGCATGAAATTTCGCGTCGTCGATAGCGGCGGCCATGGCATGTCTCCCCCATGCGTGATGCGCCCGGCACTCCATCTTTCGTGGAGTCACAGCGATCGTATCACAGGGCCGAGCATGCCGCGAATCGAGCGGCGAGCGGCGCCTCGCCGCTCAGCGACTTCCCTCGAAATGCGCCTTCATCATCGCCAATCCGTGCGCCATCGCGGATGATACCTGTTCAGCCAGCGCATCGGGCAGGAGATCGGCGGTCCAGGTGACCTGTGTGCCATCGGTCGCCGCCGCGATGGTCAGGACACCGTTATGATGCTCGAACGCCTTGATCGTCCAGACAAGGCGACGCCTGGCATCGTCGATCGAGACGATCGTCTCGTCAAAGACCTGTCCATTGACGAAAGTGACCCTGCGGACGGGCGCGCCCTCGCCCGCCAGCATCTCGGTCGCGGTGACGAAACCCGGCACGAGGCGATCGTGCAGCCGCCCGACGTCGCGGGCGGCGTCCCAAACAGCGTCGGGGTCCGCAGCGATAAAGGTCTGGTGGTGAATAGAGGCCATGACATTCTCTCCGATCGTTGGATCGCCGTCGGATATCCCCATCGCCGCAATCCGGCTGGCAGGATTCGGACGCGGTCAACGGGATTGGGCGACAGGGCCTGCGTGACCAATTATAGTCGGAGGGCGATGACACAGGTCGCCGATCTGCCAGCCGAACTCGATTTCGATTTCTGCGAGCGCGTGCGATATGCGCGCGATCCCGCATTCGACGGCACGATCTTCATCGCCGTCACCTCGACCCGGATCTATTGCCGGCCAGTCTGTCCGGTGCGCCAACCCAAGTCAGGCAACGTCCGCTATTTCCCCAGCGCCGCCGCGGCGGAGGCCTCCGGTTTCCGGCCATGTCTGCGCTGCCGGCCGGAGACCGCGCAGCATTCCCCGGCCTGGCGCGGCGCGCGCGCCACGGTCGATCGCGCGCTCCGGCTGATCGAAGAGGGGGCGCTCGATCAGGCCGGTGTCGACGCGCTGGCCGAACGGCTCGGGATCGGCGGGCGTCATTTGTCGCGGCTGTTCCGGCGCTATCTCGACACGACGCCGCTCGCGGCGGCACGGACGGCAAGGATTCAGCGCGCCAAACGGCTGATCGACGATACCGACCTCGGCATGACCGAGATCGCGCTGGCATCGGGCTTCGGCAGCGTGCGGTCGTTCAACGCGGCGTTCCAACAGGTCTATCGCCGACCGCCGACCGCGATCAGACGACGCGCGGTTGGTTAGACGCTCAGGCGGTGCCCATCACCTGCGCCGCGAACCGCTCCATTTCTTCGGCCTGTGGGCTCATCTGGAGCAGCAGCAGGTCGAGACCGGCATGCTCATATTCGGCGATCCGTTCCTTGAGCTGTTCGGGCGTGCCGACCAGATTGGGGCGCAGGCCGCGGTTGGACACCGAATATTCCTGGATCTTGAGCTCGCGTTCGAGCTGGGTGCCCGACAGCCATTGGTCGAAATTGGCATAGCCCGCGGGCAAGTCGCTGACCGTGGTGATGCGGTCGAGCTCGCGCTTGGCCTCGGCTTCGCTGTCGCGGACGATCGCATAGGCGGCCATGCCGTAGTGCATCGGTGCGCCTCCCGCCGCCTCGCGCCGTGCCGCCATGTCGGCGATCTTGGGCGCGATCGCCTCGGCCGGATCGCCGTGCATGACATAAGCGTCGCATTGCGCCGCGATCATCGTCTTGGCTTTTTCGCTCTCGCCGCCGGCATAGACGGTCGGGCGCTCGGCCGGCTTGGGCGAGCAGATCGCGTCCTCGGTCTGGTAGAATTGGCCGTCGAAACTGAAGCGTTCCTCGGTCCACAGGCCGTCGACCACCTTCAACCATTCCTCGGTCCGCGCATAGCGGTCGTCATGCTGGTCGAATTGCAGGCCATATTGCTTAGCTTCGTCCGCCCACCAGGACGACACGACGTTGAGCGCCAGTCGTCCGTTGGAGATACGGTCGATGTTCGCCGCCGCTTTCGCGAACAAAGCCGGGTGGTGAAAGTTTGGGCGAACCGCGACCATCAGCTCGATCCTGTCGGTCACCGCCGCCAGTGCCGCCGCGGTCGACCAGGCATCGAGCGCGGGCTGGTCGATGCCCTTGATATCGTTGAGATTGAGCTCGGCGATCAGCGACAGGTCATAGCCCCATTGCTCGGAGCGCTGGGTCAGCCGCTTCACATAATCCCAGCTCGCCTGCATCCCTTCATCGGGCACGTTCCTGAGCCAGCCGCCGAATACCGGCATCCAGTAACCGTAGCGCATCAGGATTTGGCCTCCGCAATGAGAGTGTCGAGCCAGTCGATCAGCTTTTCGTGCGGATCCCAACCGAGGACGTTCAGCGGCTGGGCGACGAAATTGGACAAAGCGTTGATGTCGTAGAAGCGCGGCGTACCGTCGCGATCGTCGATCATCACCTCGATCCCGCCGACGTCGAGATCCATCGCCCTGGCGATCGTCTCGACCGCGGCGATCAGCTCAGGCGCGGGCTCGACCGGCTTCATGCTGATGTTCGAATCGGCGACGCAGGCATCGGCCGGGCAGAGGTCGAACGCGCCGCCGCCGGCGATCTCGATCGCGTAGAGGTATTTGCGGTCGAGCGTCTCGATGCGCGTGATCGTGCCGCCGCGCGCGGGGACATAATCCTGCACCAGCAGAACACCGTCGACACTCACCGGCAATTGCTTCTCGGCGACCGCCCAGCGCAGTTCGGCCATATTGTCGAACCGCATGATCCCCGCACCCGACCCGCCGATATTGGCTTTCACTACCAACGGGAAAGACAAGGTCGCCGCGGCCGCTTCGATATCGGCGGCGCGGTGGACGACGCGCGTCTCGGGAATGCCGAGGCCCAGGCTGGCGATCAGTGCGAGCTGGCGCGACTTGGACGCGTCGATCGCCATCACGTCGGCGCCGTTGACCACGCGCGCGCCCGAGCGCCGCCAATGATCGAGCAGCGCCATGGTGTGGAAGATGGGGTGTTCGTCGGCACGCAGGAAACTCGACATCGCGATGCGGTTGAGCACCACCGGCGCGGGGATTGCCGTGTCGGCGGGGTTCCAGTGACCTTCGGGGCCAAATGACGTGTAGGAAACACCGCGACGGTCGAGTGCGGCGAAGAGTGGAGCGAACCATTGGGGATGTTCGTACAGGATCGCGAGATCGGTCACTCTGCTTGCCTCTAGCCTTTCCCGTCACCCCGGCCTTGCGCCGGGGTCTGCCGTGCCGCCGGCAATGGCCAACGTCTTCAGGCTGCACCGCTTGCCGCGAGGCAGACCCCGGCACAAGGCCGGGGTGACGATATTTGGTAGGGCATCGCACATAAAACGCGTTGGCCGCCCAGCCGGATAGGCAAGAGCCGCCTCGCCTGCTACAGGCGCGGCCCTCATGCTCAATCTGACCGACATCACGGTCCGCCTCGGCGGGCGGACGATCATCGACGGCGCCACCGCGAAGCTGCCGCCGCGCAGCCGCGTCGCGCTGATCGGGCGCAACGGCGCCGGCAAGACGACGCTTGTCCGCGTCATCGCCGGGATGCTCGAGCCCGATACCGGATCGGTCGACATGCCGCGCGGCAGCCGGCTGGGCTATATCGCGCAGGAAGCACCCGCGGGCGCCACAACGCCGTTCGAGACCGTGCTCGCCGCCGATGTCGAACGCGCCGCGTTGATGCATGAGTCCGAAACCAGCCACGACCCCGACCGGCTGGGCGAGATCCATGAGCGGCTGAACGCGATCGATGCGCATACCGCTCCATCGCGCGCTGCGCGCATCCTAGTCGGGCTCGGCTTCGACGAGGAAGCGCAGCACCGTCCGCTCGACAGCTTTTCGGGTGGTTGGCGGATGCGCGTCGCGCTCGCCAGCCTGCTCTTTTCGCAGCCCGATCTGCTGCTGCTCGACGAACCGTCGAACCACCTCGACTTGGAAGCGGTGTTATGGCTCGAGGATTTCCTCAAATCCTATCCCGCGACCATCGTTTTGGTCAGCCACGAGCGCGACTTCCTCAATAACGTCGTCGATCACATCCTCCATCTCGAGCGCGGCAAGACCTGGCTCTATCCCGGCGGTTACGACGCGTTCGAGCGTCAGCGCGCCGAGCGCCAGGCGCAGGCCGCCTCGGCACGCGCCAAACAACAGGCCGAGCGCGAGAAACTGCAGGATTATATCGCGCGCAATTCGGCCCGCGCCTCGACCGCCAAGCAGGCGCAGAGCCGCGCCAAGGCGCTCGCGCGGATGCAGCCGATTGCCGAGATCGTCGACGACCCCTCGCTCAGCTTCGACTTCCCCAATCCGGGCGAATTGCGCCCGCCGCTGATCACGCTCGACATGGCGGCGGTCGGTTATGGCGAGACGCCGGTGCTCAAGCGCCTCAATTTGCGGCTCGATCCCGACGACCGCATCGCTTTGCTCGGCCGCAACGGCAACGGCAAGACCACGCTCGCGCGCCTGCTCGCCGCCCAGCTCGCGCCGATGGAAGGGGCGATGAACGCGACCGGCAAGATGAAGGTCGGGTACTTCACGCAGTACCAGGTCGAAGAGCTCGACAGCGGCGACACCCCGCTCCAGCACATGACGCGAGTCATGAAGGGTGCGACGCCGGGCGCGGTGCGCGCGCAACTCGGGCGGTTCGGTTTCTCCGGCGACAAGGCGACGACGATGGTCGGCAAATTGTCGGGCGGCGAGCGCGCGCGGCTGGCGCTGGCATTGATCACGCGCGACGCGCCGCATCTGCTGATCCTCGACGAGCCGACCAACCACCTCGATGTCGATGCGCGCGAGGCGCTGGTACAGGCGCTCAATGCCTATTCGGGCGCGGTGGTGATCGTCAGCCACGACCGCCACATGCTCGAGATGAGCGCCGACCGGCTGGTGCTGGTCGATAATGGCACCGCGTCGGATTTCCACGGCAATCTGGACGACTATATCGCGTTCGTGCTGGCCAAGGATGCCGGTAGCGAAGGATCGTCCGAGGCCAAGGTCAGCCGCAAGGACGCCCGCCGCGCCGCCGCCGAGGCGCGCGAGCAGAGCCAGGGGCTGCGCAAGGCGGCCAAGGCGGCGGAAGCGGAGCTGGCCAGGCTGACCGAGCAGCGCAGCGTGATCGATCGCGCGATGTTCGATCCGTCCAGTGCCGCGCCGGATCTCGCCAAGCTGACGATGACCGATCTGATGAAACGGCGCGCGGAGGTCGAAGCGAAGATCGAGGCGGCCGAAGCCGCGTGGCTGGAAGCGAGCGAGAAACTGGAGCAAGTGGCGGCGTAGATTCCCTCTCCCGTTGGGAGAGGGAAGGGGCCCGCTCGGCGCAGCCGAGTGGGAAGGG
>NZ_BCYU01000053.1 GCF_001598355.1 Sphingomonas asaccharolytica NBRC 15499 | reverse complement strand
TGGAGTTTCAGAGTCGGCCCATGGCCAGGAATTTGTCGCGGCGATCGCGGCGCAGATCGTCCGGGCCGAGATTGTGCAGCCCACTTAGTGCGTCCGCCATTGCATCGCCTAGCGCCGCAATCGCATTGTCGGGATCACGATGCGCGCCGCCCAATGGTTCGGTCACGATCGTGTCGATCACGCCCAGCCCTTTTAGATCCTGCGCGGTGACTTTCATCGCCTCGGCGGCGTCGGGCGCCTTGTCGGCGGTACGCCACAGGATCGAGGCGCAGCCTTCGGGCGAGATCACCGAATAAACAGCGTGTTCGAACATCAGCACGCGATTGCCCGCCGCCAGCGCGATCGCGCCGCCGGATCCGCCCTCGCCAACCACTGCGGCGATCATCGGTACGCCGAGCTTCAGGCACGCCTCGGTCGAGCGCGCAATGGCTTCGGCCTGGCCGCGCTCCTCGGCCTGGACGCCGGGAAACGCGCCCGACGTGTCGACCAGGGTCAGCACGGGGAGGCCGAACCGGTCGGCGAGTTCCATCAGCCGGATCGCTTTGCGATAGCCTTCGGGCTTGCCCATGCCGAAATTATGCTTGAGCCGACTGGCGGTATCGTCGCCCTTTTCGTGGCCGATCACCATTACCTTTTGCCCGCGGAAAGTCGCGAAACCGCCCAGGATCGCCTGATCGTCGGCGAACGCTCGATCGCCGGCCAGCGGCATGAAATCCTCGAACAGGCCTGCAATATAATCCCCGAAATGCGGGCGATCCGGATGGCGCGCGACTTGCGTCTTCTGCCACGGTGTCAGCTTGGCATAGGTCGCCTTGAGTAAAGCATCCGACTTGGTCTGCAGCCGCTTGACCTCGGAATCGATGTCGATCGCGCCGTCCGAAGCGGTATCGCGAAGTTCATCGATCCGACCCTGCAACTCAGCGATCGGCTTTTCGAAATCAAGAAAGCTAGCCATGGCCGGGCGGGTTAAGGCCGCCTCGGGGCAACGTCAACGAGCGGGTGGCGAGTGTTGACCAACTCGACCAGGCGTTTGCTGTCGACATGCGTGTAGATTTCGGTCGTCGCGATATCGGCATGTCCCAGCATCGCCTGAAGTGCGCGCAGGTCGGCGCCGCCTTCCAGCAGATGGGTGGCGAAGGCGTGGCGCAGCACGTGTGGGCTAACGCGGTCGGGCGGGATGCCGGCATCGGCGGCGAGCGCCTTGATCAACTGATACAGGCGGATGCGCGATAAATGCGTCTTGCCGGAGGGAAACAGCCAGGCCCGGTCGTTCGCAACATGCGCTCGCCATGCCGCCACCGCTGCGCGGGCGCGATCGGAAATCGGCGCCAGCCGCTCGCGCCCGCCTTTGCCCTTCAGGATGATATAGGGACGATCGGGCTGGATCGCGTTGCGCGGTAGCGAAACGAGTTCAGTCGCACGCAGTCCCGAACCGTAGAGCAATTCGATCAACGCCGAGAGGCGCAGATCGTTGGGATCGGGCGGAATTCGAGCCTGCCGCTCGGCGATCGCGGCGAACAAGCGGTCGATATCCTGATGGCTGAGCACCTTGGGCAGTGACCGCCGGGCGCCCGGCCGCGGCAAGGCGGCCCCGGGATCGTCGGCGCGATGCCCTTCATCGGCCAGAAAAGCGAAGAACCGGCGCAACGCCGCCGCCTTGCGCGCGACTGTCGCATGCGAAAGATCGCGCCAGCCGTTGCCCAGCCGTTCGACGTCGTTCACCCCCGCCGAGGCCAACCGCCCGCCCAGCGCCTCGGACGCCAGCCGCAAGTCGCTGGCATAAGCGGTGACGGTGTTCCTGGCGGCGCCGACCTCCGCCACCAGCATCTCGAGAAAGCGCTCGATCAGCGCGCCGTCATTGAGGTCGATCGCGGCCATTAGGGTGCAGACCCACTGCTAATGAGGTCGAGATGGAGACGAAAAAGGCTGCTGGGAGAGAGGGCGCGCAGCCAGATAGCGGAGGCTATCTGGCAAGCATCCGACCGCTCCAGCGGACTTTTTCGTCCCACCGCTTCCCGGCAGCCATGTCCGGGCGCTGTGGCGCGTCGAACCGCTCGAACGGGGGAAAACCCCCGTTCTTCGCACTCCTCCTCCCACAGCATCCCGGACATGGCTGTCTCGATCCTCATTAGTAGTGGGTCTGCACCCTAGGCCCGCGTCACGGCCTCGGCCGCAACCATCCGCGCGGTACTGCCCAGCCCTACGACCCGCAACGCATTGACGACGTGAAACAACGCCGCGGGCGATACACCGCGCCAGTCCTGCGTCTGCAAGCCGACCGCACTCAGCACCAGCACCTCACCCGGACGGCCTTGCGCCGCGGCGCGATCGATCGCGCGGGTCCAGGCATTATCGCCCTGCACGTCCGCACCGTAGCTTTGCGCCACTGCCGGATCGAGCCTGGCGAGGCCGGCAAGCCCGGCCGCGAACATCCGCTGTTTGGCGGCGTCGCTCGAAAAGGCGCCCACCTCGCCCGAACCATAACGCGCATTGCTGTCGGGATCGGAGACCAGGATCAGCGCCCAGCCGAGGCTGCCTCGCGCTACCGCATTACGCCACCGCGCGGCCGATCGATCGAGCCCGGCGCTCAGCATGGAAGCGACCAGCTGGTCGCTGCCATCGGTCTTGCCGGCAACCGGGATGCGCTTTGCCGCGCGTGCGGTCAGCACCAGCCGGCCATAGCCCGCCAGGCCGTCAACATTCTGACCCCACAGCCCCCTCAGCGCCCCGAGCCGCGCATCGCGCGATCCGCCGGTATAGGCAGTGCGCAAGTCGCTGGCGACGCCATTGGCGGGATTGCCCTGATCGTCGCCGGCATCGATCAGGCCGTAGAGATCGACCAAGGCCAGGTTGGAGAGGACGCCCTGGCCAGCTGCTTGATCGGCAAATTGCGACCGCTCGACCGGCGTCTCCTGAGGCGCCAGCACTTGCCAATAGCGCATCTGTGGGCCGGTACCCTCAAACAGCGCGTCGGGAATTTTCTCGCCCGCGGCCATCGCCAGGCCGTATCGCCACGTATTGATGTTGGTGACGCCGTCCCATTCGATCACCACGTCGCCTTTGCTCGACCCGCGCCCGGCGATCTTCTGCGCCAGGGCAAGATCGACCCCTGCGGCGACGCGCTTGGCCTGGTTCATCAACGGCGTCGCCTGGCTCGGCGTCGAGGACAGCGACGCGCACATCGCGCGCGCCAGCACCCAGCTTGGCTCGCTCGACACCTTGACTGCGTCATTGGCCAACGGACACATCGCGCCGACATCGCCGGTCGCCAAGGCGGCCTGCATCGCGACTTGATAGAGTTTGGGCGTGTAATCCTGTGGGTCGACCGATTGCACCATCGCACGCGCGCCGACCGATTCGCCCATGCGCAGCAAAAGCCACGCGCGCTCGGCGGCGAAATCGGCACCGTTGACATTGTGCGGCGTGCTGATCGGCTGCAGCAACAGGCGGCGCAGCGCGATCGACACCCAGCGCGAGGCGATCGGCGCGCGCGTCTCGCGCATCAGCCGCTCGATATACCGGCCGTCGGCGTTACCGAACGCGGCGGGGTCCATCATCCGCTCGGCTGTCGGCAGGATGCCGATCATCGCCAGATTGCGGCGCGAGGATTCGGGCAAGGTGTAATGCACCTGGCCGGGCGTCGCGGTCGGCGTCGGCGATGCGATCGGCAGCCCGGTGAGCGGATCGGTGGCAACTGGTGTGGGTAGCGGCAGCGCCGGTGCGGACGGGCTGACCGTAGGCGCGGCGCTCACGGTGGAAGGCGTCGCCGGCGCGGTCGCAGGAACCGGAGCAGGCGTCGGCGCGGGAGTCGAGGCGCGCGGCGATGGGCGTGGCGCGGGAGCAGGCGCGACCGGCTGGTCGAACCCTGGCGGCAGGATCGATTCGGGCTTCTTCTGTGCGAGCGCGACGCCGCCCGCGGCGAGCAGCGCTACCGCCAGCGCCGACGCGCCGGCGCTAGCCTTGGAGATTCGCAAGCGAGACAGCCTTTTCCACCCGGGTCTGTTGCGTCTCGTGCGCCCGGCTCGACAGGAAGAACATTCCTCCCACCAACAGCACCAGTACGACGATCAGCACCACCAACATTCGCGACATGCGACAATAACCTCTACAGTCTTTCGGCGTCCAAACCGGCACGCCGCCCGGCTCGGCGCTTGTGCCCGAGCGTGCGGTGCGCTGTATAGCCCCCAAACCCATGTTGCAAAGCGCTCCTCCCTTTCTTTCCTGGACCGGCAAGCCGATCGTGCTCGTCGGGCTAATGGGCGTCGGCAAGTCGACCGTCGGCCGTCGCCTCGCGGCGCGGCTGCATTTGCCCTTCGCCGACGCCGATACCGAGATCGAAGAAGCCGCCGGCATGACGGTCAGCGAAATCTTCGAAAAATTCGGTGAAGCGTATTTCCGCGACGGCGAACGCCGCGTGATCGCTCGGCTGGTCGACGGCAAACCCAAGGTGATCGCCACCGGCGGCGGCGCGTTCATCAATGACGAGACGCGCGCGCTGATCCTGGATCAATCGATCGCGATCTGGCTCGACGCGCCGACGCGGATCCTGGCCGAACGCGTCGGCCGCCGCGATACGCGCCCGTTGCTCCGCAACCGCAACCCGCGCGAGGTGCTCGACGAACTCGCCGCGGTCCGCAATCCGATCTATGCCCAAGCTCCGATTCGCATCGCCAGCGACCAGGCGCCGCACGAATCGGCCGTCAACGCCATCCTGAAAGCCATCGGCCTGTGACCATCGTCCCCGTTTCGCTCGGTTCGCGCAGCTATGACATCGTAATCGAGCGCGGATTGCTCAGCCGCGCCGCAGAGCATTTGAAGCCATTGTCGCGCGGCAGGTCGATGGCGCTCGTCAGCGACATTAATGTCGCGCCGCATCTCGCCACCCTTCAGAGCGCGCTCGCCACTGCCGGCATTGCCAGCGAGACGATCGTACTGCCGCCGGGCGAAAGCACCAAGAGCTGGGCCCAGCTTGAGGCCGTGACCGACCAATTGCTCGCGCATGGCGTCGAGCGCGGCGACCATGTCATCGCGCTCGGCGGCGGCGTGATCGGCGATCTGGTCGGATTCGCCTGTTCGATCGTCAAACGCGGCTGCGGCTTCGTGCAGATACCGACCACCTTGCTTGCTCAGGTCGACAGCTCGGTCGGCGGCAAGACCGCGATCAACACCCGCGCCGGCAAGAATCTGATCGGTGCGTTCCACCAGCCCGGATTGGTGCTGATCGATCCCGACGTACTCGACACCTTGCCCGCCAGGGAAGCCCGCGCCGGCTATGCCGAGGTCGTCAAATATGGGCTGATCGACGATTTCTCGTTTTTCGAATGGTGTGAGGCGAATGGCGACAAGCTGCTCGCCGGCGATCCTCAGGCGCGCGAATATGCCATCGCGCATTCGGTCGGCGCCAAGGCGCGGATCGTCGCCGAGGACGAGCGCGAGACGACGGGCAAACGCGCGCTGCTCAACCTCGGCCATACCTTCGGCCACGCGCTGGAAGCGGAGACGGGATTTTCCGACCGCCTGCTCCATGGTGAAGGCGTCGCGGCGGGCATGGCGCTGGCTTTCGCCTATTCGGCGCGGCGCGGTCTGTGTCCAGGCCAGGATGCCGAACGTGTCGCCGCGCATCTGCGCGCGGTCGGCCTGCCCGACGGGATCAAGGCCGCGGGGATAGCCGCAAGTGGTGCGACCCTGGTAGACCATATGCGCCACGACAAGAAGATGGACGCCGGCACCCTCCCCTTCCTGCTCGCGCACGGCATCGGTCGGACTTATCTCGACCATTCCGTCGACCTCGCCGATGTCGAGGCGTTCCTCGACGCCGAGCGGTGACCAGAAAGCACCTCGTTCGCATCGCGCTGCTGACGCTGGGGTGCGCGCTTTACCTGCCCGCGATGGTCTTGATGACCATCCAGGTGGCGGGGCCGATCGCGCTCCAGGCGCTGTTCGACTGGTTGGCCGGGCGGTGCGCCAGCGATTGCAACGGCTGGAACGTGCTCGCAACGGCAATCCAGATCGGACCGATCATTGTCACCGGACCGGTGCTGGCCTGGATCGGGATCATCTGGATCCGCCGCGGTCGACGTTCCGACCGCGAGGCTGAGGCGATCGCCGGCGAGTTCGACAAGGCGTCGGCACGCGTCTCGCCGCATGCGATCGAGGAGGACGAGGATCGCTATCTGTATCGCGATCGTCAGGGGCGCCTCCGCCAGGTATATGCCCCGCCCCCATACGAGACTTGAGGGGACTGTCGATCAGGCTCTCTCGACTAACAATACCAATTGTCCGATATCACGGCGATAATCGGAGGGGGTTCGATGATATTCGCGATGATGTTGGCGATCGCAATGGCGCAAAACGCACCGTTGAATCCGTCCGGTAAGTGGGTGGTCGACTATCGACCTGACATGTGCGTCGGTCAACGATCTTTCGGCGAAGCCGCAGCCGCGACAATATTCGGTTTCGAGCCGGCTGTCGCGATGGACAGTGGAGGCGCCAAACTGCTGATCCTGTCACCAAACACGCGAGGCGGGGGCGTCCGGCATGGTAGGGCCGAGATTGTGCTGCAGCCTTTGGGCGAAAAGCAGACGCTGGACTTCGTGAGTTGGTCTCTCAAGAGCGCCGCCGATCATCGGGCGCTCGAGGTATCGGTCGACAAGGATTTCATGACCAAACTGAGCAAATCGACTGGCTTGTCCGTTGTTGCTGGTAAGGACTCGTTCGCGCTGACCACCGGACCACTACAAGCTGTGCTGGCCGCGATGAAAACCTGCAATGACGATCTGATGCGCAGCTGGGGAGTCGATCCGATGGCGATCGCCACCGCGATGGGAAATCCGGGGGAATGGTTCACCGACGACGACTATCCGCCAGCGGCCAAACGCCGAGGCGCATCCGGCAGCGTGGTCGTCGTCTTAACAGTCGATCCGGGTGGCCACACCAAGGCATGCCGGGTCGTCAGCTCCAGCAAGGACCCCGATCTCGATAAAACGACCTGTGATCTGGGCATGCAGCATGGGCGTTTTCAGCCGCGAACTGGCGATGGATACTCTGTTCTCTCGATTCGGTGGGTATTGGCCGATATGTAGCGCGCGCCGGGACGGTCAAATGCCGCGCGCAACGCTCCACGCCAACCACAGCCAGCCCGCAATCAGCGCCAGTCCGCCGATCGGCGTGATCGCGCCGAACCAGCGCGGGGCGCCGAGCGCCATCAGATAGAGTGTGCCGGCGAACACCAATCCGCCAATCACGAACAACGCCGCCGGCCCCTTCGCCGCCATCTTCAGTGCCACCAGCGCGGCAACCGCGTGGATCAGCTGATATTGCCCGCCGGTTTTGAGCCAGTCGGCAGCTTGCCCGCTCGCGCCATGCGCGCCGAACGCGCCGGCGCCAACGGCTAGCGCCCCCGACAAGGCGGCCAGGATCGCGATCCAGTTCATGGTTCCTGTCCCCTGCCCAATTCCTCGGCGCCCACCGGTTCGGACGCGGCGTCGGCATCGACCGCAAGCTCACGGCGAGTCGCGGCGAAAATCTCCTCGCGCTCATCGCTGGTGATGATGCGATCGCGCGCGGCGCGCACGTCGCCGGTTTCATATTGCGCCTTCAACCGCTCCTTGTCGCGGGCGCGATACATGTCTTCGGCGCGCTCGGCCTCGGCCGGATCGATGTCGATCGCCGCCATCGCCATGCGGCCCATCTTGATCGCCGATTCCATCACTTCGCGCACCACGCCGGCGATCGGCGAGCCCTTGAGCTTGATCAGCGCACGGCGATCATAGGTACGCGCGAAGATCGCCGCCTTGGGGAAAGCTTCATGCACGCCCTCGATCAGATCGGCGTCGAGCTGGTCGCCGTCGATGCAGAACAGGATCAGCTCGGCCTCGCTCGCACCCGCCTGGCGCAACAGATCGAGCCGGGTGCCATCGCCATAATAGACTTTGGCGCCGAATTCGGCGGCGACGTCGATCATCTCGATATCGGTATCGATCAATGTCACCGGCACGCCCGCGGCGATCAGCATCTGCGACACGGTCTGGCCGAATCGGCCATAGCCGACGACCAGCGCATTGGCGCCGTCGGCGCGCGGGCCTTCGCGATCGCCCGTGACCTGGGGCGCTTCGCGGAATCGCGCGGTCACCATCATCAGGAACGGCGTCGTCGCCATCGATAAGGTTACCACCGCGCTGAACACGCTTACTGCCGCAGGCTCGATCAGGAACGCGCGTTGCGCCTGCGCGAACAGTACAAATCCGAACTCGCCGCCCTGGCTAAGCAACAGCCCGAGCGCCAAAGCGCCACGCCAGTTCATTCGGAACGCCATGCCGATCGCGAAGATGATCGCCGCCTTGGTCGCGATCAGCGCCAGCGCCATGCCGATGACGAAGAATGGGCGATCGGCAATCACGTGGAGATCGAGCAACATGCCGACCGCCAGGAAGAACAGCCCGAGCAGGATCGATCGGAACGGCTCGACGTCCGCCTCCAGCTCATGGCGATAGGGCGAATCGGCCAGCATCACGCCGGCGACGAACGCGCCCAGGGCAGTCGACAAATGCAGATATTCCATCACCGCCGCTGATGCGGTGACGGTGAACAAGGCGGCAAAAACAAACATTTCGCGCTCGCCGAGATTGCCGATCACGCGGAACAAGGGCCGCAATAGATAGCGGCCCGCCAGTACCAGCCCGGTGATCGCCAGCACGGTATAAATGAACAGCAGATAGCCCGGCGGCCCCTGCTGGTCCGCCGGATTGCGCGACAGGATCGTCACCAGCGTGATCAGCGGAACGATCGATAGGTCCTGGAACAGCAGGACGGCGAAGGCGCGCTCGCCGAACGGGGTGCGCAACCGCCCCGCCGATTGCAGCATCGGCAGCACCTGCGCGGTCGAGGACAGGGCCAAGGGCAGGCCAAGGACCAGAGCGGCCTGCCAGGAGAAGCCGGCGACACCGTGGATGATCAAGGTGACCGCCAGCCCGCAGGTAAGCACCTGGATCAGGCCGATCGCGAAGATGTCCTGCTTCATCTTCCACAGGCGCGACAAATTGAGTTCGAGCCCGACGATGAACAACAGCAGCGTGATGCCGAGCTCGGCGACGCTGATCTTTCCTTGCGCGTCTCCGATCAGATTGAACGCCTGCGGTCCGATCAGAGCGCCGGCGACGAGGAAACCCAGAGTCGCGCCAAGACCAAGACGGCGGAACAACAGGACGAATACCATCCCGACGCCGAGCATGACGACGCCGTCGCGTAGCATCGATGCGCCGTGCATCAGGAGTCGTTTCCGGTGGTCGAAGCGGCGGTCGCCGCTGCCTCCGCCGCGGCTTCGAACGCCAGTCGAATCGAGGGATGGCGTGCGGTGACTGTCAGCGCGGGAATGAAGATGTCGAGATCGGGCCAGTTCGGCGCCCGCCCTTCGCCCGCCAGCCAGGCTGTAAGTTCGTCGCGCGCGGTCGCGAGTTCGCCCGGGGTCTTGCCCAGGATATTGGCGGCGAGCAGCGAGGACGATGCCTGGCCCAACGCGCAGGCACGCACAAGCATCCCGACTTCGCTGACGCGGCCATCGGCCAGATTGACGTCGACCGTCACCCGGCTACCGCAAATCGGCGAGCGCTTCTCGCTCGATCCCATCGGCGCGGCGAGGCGATGATGATGCGGAATCGACGCCGCGAGCCGCAGGATTTCGGTGTTGTAGAGGGGCGCGTTCATCCTGTCCGCCATGTAGGCGAGCGTAACGAAAAGCGCGACCCCTTCGGGCGAATTAGCACGCAGGATTAGCGCGTAGGACGTGCACGATGTGGTGCAGCTTTATTAGTCTTGCTGCTGACCGGAGCATCGTTTGCATTGGCGGAATCTGCGGCATCATCGGCATTAGTTGCGACGTCGCTGGCATTATCGCTGCTGAAGATCGACTGCCCCTTGCGGCGCTTGGCGACGAAATCGGCGACGAAGGCACTGGTCGCGTTGAGCAACGGATAAGTGCGAGACTTGGTCAGCCAAGCCGGGCGCTGTTTCGGCCCGCCGTCGATCGTATCATAGACCAACACCAGCAACAGAAAGCCAAGACTGGCGAGAATCAGTCCCTTGAGCGCGCCGAACCCGAATCCCATCGCCCGATCGAGCGGCCCCAGGATCGATTGCTTGGTCCGCCGGCCCATCGCCCGCGCCAGCATCCGCCCGCCGAAATAGGCGATGCCCGCGATCAGCGCGAAAGCGAGGATCGCGGCCCCCGAGCTCGTCCCGACGATCCCGGTCAGCGCCGCGGTCACGGGCGTGTGCAGCGCCTTCAGCGCGAACACCACCAGCACCCAGGCAAGCAGCGACAGCACTTCGGTCACGAACCCGCGCCACCAGCCGAGCACCGCGGCCGCGCCAACGCCCAGAAGGACGGCGATATCTAATCCGGTCAGCCCCATACCCGGCCCGACAGCTAGCCCCGGCCCAGCATATGGTCAACGAGTTGACCGAGCGTGCGGAAACCACTGATCTTGATTCCGCTCTCGCTCTTGGTCGACGCGGGCCCCAGCGCGCGGTCGAACCCCAGCTTGGCCGCCTCCTTCATCCGAAGCGGCGCGTGCGCGACCGGACGGACTTCGCCCGACAGCGCGATCTCCCCGAACGCGACCGCATCGGCCGGCACCGGGCGCTCGCTCAGGGCGGAGATCAACGCCGCCGCGACGGCAAGGTCTGCCGCCGGATCCTGCACGCGATAACCGCCGGCGATGTTGAGATAGACTTCGCACGTCGAGAAACTCAGCCCGCACCGCGCCTCGAGCACCGCGAGGATCATCGCCAGCCGGCCCGAATCCCATCCAACGACCGCGCGCCGCGGCGTCGCGCCCGAGGCGAGCCGGACAACCAGCGCCTGAATCTCGACCAGAACCGGCCGCGTGCCCTCCAGTGCCGGGAAGACCGTCGCGCCGGTCATTCCGTCCTCGCGATGCGTCAGGAACAAGGCCGACGGGTTGGCGACTTCGTTCAGGCCGGACGTCTCCATCGAGAACACGCCGATCTCGTCCGTCCCCCCGAAACGATTCTTGATCGCGCGCAGGATGCGATATTGGTGGCTGCGCTCGCCCTCGAAGCTCAGCACGGTATCGACCATATGTTCGAGCACGCGCGGGCCGGCGATGCTGCCGTCCTTGGTGACATGCCCGACCAGCACTACCGCGCTGCCACGCTCCTTGGCGAAGCGGATCAGTTCCTGCGCCGATGCGCGCACCTGGCTGACCGTACCCGGCGCGCCCTCGATCAGGTCCGAATGCATCGTCTGGATCGAATCGAT
The DNA here is from genome assembly GCF_001598355.1 of Sphingomonas asaccharolytica NBRC 15499. GTDB lineage: Bacteria > Pseudomonadota > Alphaproteobacteria > Sphingomonadales > Sphingomonadaceae > Sphingomonas > Sphingomonas asaccharolytica. The sequence goes on along the minus strand of NZ_BCYU01000053.1, from coordinate 20,750 downwards.
CACCAGCAATGCCGGCCGCGGCCCCTGCCCCAACGTCGTCAGGATATCGCGAGTAGACGTTGCGGCGCCCAGTTCGACCGGAGCGTCGCCCAGGCCGAGGCGCCTCGCTCGCAACCGCACCTGGTCGGCTGCTTCCTCGCCCGACACATAGACGACGCGCTCGCCCCGCCGCGCCAGACAGGACGCTGCCTGAAGCAGGAGCGTCGACTTCCCGATCCCGGGATCGCCGCCGATCAAGGTCGCCGATCCTTCGACGAACCCGCCACCCAGCGCGCGATCGAGTTCGGCGATCCCCGTCACCAGGCGATCGGGCAGCGTCACTTCGGCGTCGAGCCCGATCAGCGCGATCGCGCGTCCGCCCGATTGCAGATTATGCTTGGCCTGGAACGGCGTGACGTTGCCACCGACCTCCTCGACCAAGGTGTTCCATTCGCTGCAATCGACGCACTGCCCCTGCCACCGGGTCGCGACCGATCCGCAAGCCTGACAGACGTAACGCTTCTGGGGTTTGGCCATCGTCGCGGGACTAGCAGAATGAGAACGATTGGGGAACATTCAAATTCGCATCTTACGTAGATCGACGGAGGCCATGATTGCCTTGCGCGAAAGGCAACGCTGTCAAACCACCGGCAGGAGGTCCGATGTTCGCAATTGAAATAGACCCGGAATGCAAACTCATCACTATCCGCCTGTCCGGCTTGCTGACGGTAGAGGAAGTCGAACGCCTGCTTCACCAGGAACAATCGGCCGTGGTCGCGCTCGGTTACCGCTCCGGTGAGTATCTGTTGCTCGTCGATGCCAGCGGCTGCGTCATCCAATCGCAAGAAGTCATAGCTGCGTTTCAGGCCGCCGTCGCCGCCACGCGGCTTAGCGCCGCTCGCGTCGCGGTGGTGCGCGGGCCTTCCCTCACACTCCTTCAAACCCAACGAATCCTGCGCGTCCGAGAGAATGCGCAGATCGCCGCTACGGAAGTAGAGGCGCGGGCCTGGCTGATGCGGGCCGATTCCTTCAGCCGATCCGCGCCGGTATCGTCAGCCCCTTCTGCACTGCCGGGCGCGCCAGCCCGCGCTCCAGCCACCCAGCGACATTCTTGAACGTGTCGAACTCGACGAGGTCGCGCGCTTCGTAGAAGCCGATCAGGTTCCGCACCCAACCCAAGGTCGCGATGTCCGCGATCGTATACTCGTCTCCCATGATCCAGGTGCGGCCATCCAGCCGTCCGTCGAGCACGCCGAGCAGCCGCTTGCTTTCCGCCACGTAGCGGTCGCGCGGGCGCTTATCCTCATAGTCTTTGCCGGCGAATTTGTTGAAGAAGCCGAGCTGGCCAAACATCGGGCCGACGCCGCCCATCTGCCACATCAGCCAAGCGATCGTTTCCCAGCGCTGGGCAGGATCGGCGGGGATGAACTTGCCGGTCTTGTCGGCGAGATAGAGCAGGATCGCGCCAGTTTCGAACAATCCCATCGGCTTGCCGCCGGGACCATCGGGATCGATGATCGCGGGGATCTTGCCATTGGGATTGAGGCTTTCGAACTCGGCCGACTTCTGATCGTCGGTCGCGAAATCGACCAGATGCGCCTCATAAGGCAGGCCGATTTCCTCAAGCATGATCGTGACCTTGACCCCGTTGGGCGTCGGCAGACCGTAATATTGGAGGACGTTCGGATCGGCCGCGGGCCATTTCCTGGTGATCGGGAAGGACGAAAGATCGGGCACGCGGCACCTCCTGGAACTGACGATTGGCGAGTAGATAGGCAAGTCGCCCGCGCACCGCTATGGGCGAAGGATGCAACCAGGCGATCTTCGTGTCGCGCTGTTCAGCGGTAACTACAATTACACGCGGGACGGCGCCAATCAGGCGCTCAATCTGCTGGTCGGGCATTTGCTCGATCGCGGGGTGCAAGTGCGCGTTTATTCGCCGACCGTCGACGAGCCCGCCTTTCCACCGACCGGCGACCTGGTGAGCGTGCCGGCGATCCCGATGCCAGCCGGTCGCGCGGAGTATAAATTGGCACGCGGCTTACCGAAAAAGGTGCGCGACGACCTGGAGGCGTTCGCCCCCAACCTCGTTCATGTCTCGGCGCCCGAAATCCTCGGCCATCGCGCGGTGACCTGGGCGCGACGGCACAACATCGCCTCGGTCGCCTCTTTCCACACGCGGTTCGAAACCTATCCGCGATACTATCATATCGGCTTTTTGGAGCCGCTGCTGATCAAGATGATGACGCGCTTTTACAACCGCTTCGACGAAGTGGTCGTACCGTCGAACTCGGTCGCCGACCTGATCAAGTCGTGGGGAGTGAAGGCGCCGGTCAGCATCTGGTCGCGCGGGGTCAACCATGACCGCTTCAACCCTGGCCGCCGCGACCTCGCCTGGCGTCGCGCGCTCGGCATCGCCGACGACGAAGTGGCGGTCGGCTTCCTCGGCCGGTTGGTGCATGAAAAGGGGCTCGATATCTTCGCCGACGTGGTGATCGAGCTTAGCCGGCGCGGCATCCGTCACAAGGTGCTGGTGGTCGGCGACGGCCCGGCGCGCGACTGGTTCGCCGATCGCGTGCCCGACGCGGTGTTCGCCGGCTTTCAGAGCGGCGACGATCTCGGCCGCGCGGTGGCGGGGATGGACGTATTCTTCAATCCTTCCGTTACCGAGACCTTCGGTAACGTCACCTCCGAAGCGATGGCGGCGGGCGTTGCGGTGGTCGCCGCGCGCGCGACCGGCGCAGTCGACCTGATCGAAGACGGGGTCAACGGATTCCTGGTCCCGCCGCGCGACGTCAACGCTTATGCCGACGCGATCCAGCGCTTGATCGAGGATGATTCGCTGCGCGCATCGGCGGGCGCATCGGGACATGCCAAGGCGCAGGCCTATGTCTGGGGCCCGGTCAACGAAGTGGTGCTGCAGACCTATTTCGCCGTGATGGCCCGGCGCGGCGGCGCCTGAACACCAGGTTCGAGCCCCAGGTCGCGGCCGATCGCTTCGATATCGGCGCCGGCAGGCACCAGCCGCCAAGTGTCGGGACGACTGGTATCGACCAACGTCACCGCGCCTTTGGGACAGACGCCCAGGCATTTGACCTCGATCAACCCAACCGGCGACTTGCGCCCCTTCTTGAGCCCGAACCGCTTGCGCAGCGCCTTGCCCAGACTGGTCCTGCCCTTGCGCCCGAACCCGCCGTCGAGCTTCTTCGAACATTTCGAGCAGACCAGGATCGCGCCCGACCAGCGGCTCTCCAGCCCCCGACCTAGCGCACCCAGTTCTGGGCTGACTAGCTCGTCGGCCGCCACGCGCGGTTTTCCTCGGCGGCACGCAGGACGTCATAGGCAGCCTGGATCGCCTGGAAGCGCTTCGCCGCTTCCTCGTCCCCCTGGCGCACGTCCGGGTGCCATTCCTTGGCCAGCTTGCGCCATGCGGCGCGAACGGCATCGAAATCGGCGTCCGAGTCGAGTTCGAGCACGTCGAGCGCGCGCATTTCGTCGCGCGATCGGCTGCCGTCACCCGATCCGCCCCATCCATAATGTCGAGCCTCGGCATAACCGTTCGCCGTGCGCGTCTCGGCCGCTTCGCGCTCTGCTGCTTCTTCTGCGGTGAGGCCCTCAAAATAATTCCAGCCGCGATTATACTCGGCGGCATGGTCCTGACAGAAATACCAGCGCTCGGGGCTATTGGGCGATTTGGGCGCAGGGCAATTGCCTGGCTGATCGCACCCATGGCGATCGCACATCCGCACCCGCGTAGCCTCGCGCGTCGAGCCGTAGCTGCCCCAGCGGGGAAAGCCCCAGTTATCGGATCGGGTCGGACGCGCCATGTGCGCGACATAGGCAGACGCGCTGCGGATTGCCACCGGCATGGGTTGGAAATTGAGTCGTTGACGGAAAGTGCAGGAAGCGGTGTGCGAGTAAATCGCACGCCGTCGGTCCTCGCTGTGCGGGGCCGGCCGCGCTCGTGCGAGCGCTTCGCGCTTCGGCGATTAGCTTCCGCTAATCGCCGCGCATGAGCGCCAGAGGGTCTGTAAGCCGGGTTCTGTCCACCGCTTGCGCGGATGGGCGACCATTCCTCTAGGACGACGCTTGCGCGCCGCCTCCAGCAACCAACCCGGGCGACGGGTGGGAACACACCCATATGCCGCCCCTATTCGGTCTTGCTCCCGGTGGGGTTTGCCATGCCGCCGCTGTCACCAGCCGCGCGGTGCGCTCTTGCCGCACCCTTTCACCCTTACCTCCCGGCGAACCGGGTTGGCGGTCTGCTCTCTGTGGCACTTTCCCTGGGGTCACCCCCGGCGGGCGTTACCCGCCACCGTCGTTCCGCGGAGCCCGGACTTTCCTCGGGGATGCAAGCATCCACGCGGCCGCCCGACCCTCTGGCAGGCGCGGCCTAGCGCGCCAATCGGCGAAATGCCAGCCACGTCCAATAAATGCCCGCCGCACGATCTGCTTGCTGCATCGATTCGATCCGCACCTCGCGCTCCAACTGCAAGCCGTTCGCGCTCGCCAGATCGACGGTCGCGGGCACCGATGCCTCATACAGGGTCTGGCTCGGCGCATTCGGCCCCTGTCGAAGCGAGATCAGCACCAGGCCCCCGGCCACCGTCAGATCTGCGATATTCCGCATCGATCGCGCGCGATCGCGATCGTCGAGGTGCTGCCATACAGCGGATAGGAGGGTGACATCGAATCCGCGCGCCGGTGCCGGCGAAATGGCAAGGTCGGGCAGCGTGCCATCGCACCAGTCGATCCGGGCCGCCCCGTGAAGGTTCATCCCGACCTCGCGCAGCGCTGCGACAGGTTCGACCGCGGCCACCTCATATCCCCGCTGGCTGAGCCACGCCGCGTCCCGACCCGTGCCCGCGGCGATATCGACGATGCGCGCGGGCGGCGGCGGAAACAGATCGACGAATGGTCCGAGCAACTTCTCGCTCGATACCGCTTCGGACCGTTCGACGAACGAACCGGTCGTGGCGGCGCCGTACTCGTCGAGCACGCGCTCGATCGATCGCTTACTCATCTCCCTGCGGCTTTGGCAGCAACAACGCCAGCAGCAGGCAGCGGCATTCGCCGTCAATCTCGCCATCGATCAGTTCGGGACGGAAACGGCGCTGGAAAGCGACCACTGCGGCGAGCTTGTCGGTGACTTCATAGCCGAACCGTTCGAGCGCGAGCAGGAAGCCGGCGTCGGTCCACAACGGGTCCATCAGATTCTTGGTCGGGCGCGGCAGCGCGAGGCGCAGGCGCGCCAGCTGGGCCCAGGGGAAAAGCTCGCCCGGATCCTGCTTCCTGGTCGGGGCTATGTCGGAATGACCGACAATATTACCGCGGGTGATCTCGTAGCGATCCTTTATCTCGGCGAGCAGTGGGACCAGCGCTTCGATCTGCGCAGCCGGGAATTCGCGATAGCCGAATTCGTGGCCTGGATTGACCAATTCGATCCCGATCGAGGCCGAATTGACATCAGTGATCCCACGCCAATGCGATTGGCCGGCGTGCCAGGCGCGCTTGTCCTCGGCCACCGGGCGATGGATCGTGCCATCTTCGTCGATCAGATAATGCGCCGACACCTCGGCCGCCGGATCGGTCAGGCGCGCCAGCGCGGCCTCCGCGCTTTGCATGCCGGTATAATGCAGCACGATCATCGAAACCGGCAGCTGCCGCTCGTTGAAATTGGGCGACGGGGTTTCGACGATGCTCACGCTCGCTGGATTGCGGCGAAGCGCGGCGAAAGTAAACCGTCCCGCTGCTTCCGGAATCAAGCAGCCGCGGCGGCGGCCCAGTTCGGCTCGTACAGTCCGCGATAGCGCTGGCTGGGACGGAACGCGTCGGTCTGGCCGATCACGGTCTCGCCGGCGCCAAGCACCAATACCCCATCCGGCCGCAGCACTTGCGCGAGCCTTCCGAGGACCGCGCGACGCATGTCGAGCGAGAAATACAACAGCACGTTGCGGCACAGGATGACATCGAATCGGCCGATCGGCAGCGAGTCGGCGACCAGGTTCATGCGGCGGAACGAGACCATCCGCGTCAGCCCGGGATTGGCGATCCAGTCGCCGTCGACCGAATCGAACCATTGCATCATCCGCCGGATCGGCAGGCCGCGCTGGATTTCGAACTGGGTGTAACGTCCAGCGCGCGCCTTATGCAGCGCCGATTCGGAGACATCGGTGGCCAGAATCTCGGGCATTTGATGATCGAGCTTTTCGGCGAACAGCATCGCCAGGCTGAGCGGCTCCTGCCCGGTCGAGCAGCCCGCCGACCAGATTCGCGGGCGGCGCGTATCGGGGATCGCCGACACCGCCTGTTCAACGATGTCGAACACGGCCGCGTCGCGGAAGAACGAACTCTCCTGGTTGAGCAATTCGTCGACCACGCGGTCGGCGAGCGGGCCGCCGCGGTCCGCCCGGATCGTCTCGGCAAGCTTCTCCAGCGTGTCGTGCCCGGTATCGCGCATCACCGGTTTCAGCGCGGTTTCGATCCGCCAGTTGCGGTTGGCACCCATCTGCTGCCCGGTGCGCGCTTCGAGCAGCGCGATGAATTCCGCGACCGCGCTGGCGGGGCGCGGGTTCAGCATGAAGGCCGCCGACGGCGCGCGATCAATTGCCCGATCTCGTCCGGCGGCAGGATCGCGTCCGCGACTCCACCGGCAACCACGGCGCCGGGCATGCCCCAGACCACCGAGGACGCGCGGTCCTGGACGACGACGCTGCCACCAGCAGCGGACAACTGCCCTGCCCCGATGGCGCCATCGCGGCCCATCCCGCTCAGCATCACCCCGAGCGCGCGCGCGCCATAAACCTCCGCCACCGATTGCAGCATCGGGTCGACCGACGGCAGACAGCCACTGACCGACGCCGCAGTCGATAGACGGATCGCCACGCCATCGCCCATCGAGACGCAGCGCATATGCGCGCGGCCCGGCGCGATCAGGATGCGGCCGGGACGCACGCGGACGCGGTCCTCCGCCACTTCGCATGGACGATTGGCCAGCACCGCGACCTGCGCGGCGAAATAGGGCATGAACGATTCGGGCAGATGCTGGGTGATCAGGATCGGCAAGCGGAAATCGGCGGGGATCGCCCGGAGCAATTGACTGAGCGCGTGGATACCCCCGGTCGAGGCTCCGATCGCGACGATATCATAGTCGTTCCCCGGCGCGCTGGCCGCCGCCGGCGTCCGCGGCGCAACCACCTCATCGGCCTCGACCAGTCGGGCGAGCCGTTCGTTGAGCTGATCGCCGAAGCGCCCGGCAAAAGCGCCGACTTCGGGTTTGACCAGGGTGTCCGCCGCGCCCAGCGCCAAAGCCTGGACCGTCGACGCGGCGCCATCGGCGCACGCCGAAGACACGATGAGCACGCGGGCGCCCTGCCCCGCCGCGATCAGGTCGGGCAAGGCGGTCAGGCCGTCGACCCCCGGCATTTCGATGTCGAGCAGGATCACGTCGACGCGATGCCGCGCCAGGAACGCCAGCGCCGCCTTGGCATCCTGTACCGCGCCGGCCACCAGAAAGCGGCCGCCACCGTCGATCGCGCGCGAGATCACCGCGCGTGCAACGACCGAATCGTCGACGATCAGGACCGAGGGCGGCGCCTCGAAATCGGGAATAGGCTTGCTCGCCACCACGGCACCGGTGCGCTTATGCCAAGCCGACGATTTGGAGCTTCGATTCCAGCGTTTCGCGATCGAACGGCTTCATCACATATTCGTCGGCGCCCGCTTCGATCGCGGCGCGGATATAGGCCATGCCGTTCTCGGTGGTGCAGAATACAACCTTGGGCCGGCTCGATAGCGCCGTGTCGCGGAGCGCCCGCAGGAAATCCATCCCGCTCATCACCGGCATGTTCCAGTCGAGCAGGATCACGTCCGGGACCGACGCCATGCAGCTGTCTAGCGCCTCCTTGCCATCGGCAGCCTCGCTCACCTCGAAATTCAACGTCTCGAGGATATGGCGGGCGACCTTGCGGATCACCTTGGAATCATCGACAACCAAACACGTCTTCATGACCGAAACACCCTGTTACTAGGCCCGTCGAAGGGCATACCCGCCAAACCATGATCACCGGGTTAATTGATTGCGTTTGCGTCGTTTGATGGTCCGTGGACGAGCGCGGTGAGATCGATTGCCAAAATCGGCTCGCCATCGCGCTCGATCGCGCCGCAGCCGGCCTGACGCCACCCGGCATCGAGCCCGATCCCCGACGGCAGCGGCGACGCGACGAACGGCGCGACATCCTCCAGGCTGTCGACCAGCACGGCGTAATGATGCCCGTCGACTACCGTGATGACTGCACGCGATCCGGCAATTGCGAGCTTGGGCAGCCCGAGCGCGGCATGCGTATCGATGACCGTGACCACCCGGCTGCGCAACGCGGCCAGCCCGCGGATGTGCGGCGCGGCGCGCGGCGTCGGGATGACCGCGCCGATATCGACCACCGACTCGACCTGCGCCGAATCGATCGCGACCCCGCGGCCGGCTATATGCGCGATCAGGAAAAGCTGTTCGCTCATGCCACATTCACCCGTTTGGCAACCGCCGCGAGCAAGCCGGCACGGTCATAGCGATAGACGCGATCGTCGCCGCCGGTATCGCGCCGATCGTTGCTGAGTCGAAGCACCCGGCCGTCGCGCGCCGTGGCCGGCGCGGCATCGGTGGTCAGGATCACGGCCGGCTGCTCGTCCGCACTCGCCTTGGTCGACACACGATATCCGGCTTGTTCGAGCACCGGCTTCAGGAAGGTCGCGATCCAGCTGTCGGACTGGCTATCGATCAGGCAGAGCGGCGCACCTGGCCGGACGATATCCAGCGCATCGGGACCAAGCAGCCATTGCGGATCGATCAGTTCGACCTGTTCGTCACCGATCACGACCACGCCCAGGATCGGGCCGGGCTGCGCCGACGGCGAGATGTCGGCCGGAATGGCGACGATGTCGACCGGCTCGGCGATCGCATAGGCGATCTCGGCATCGCCATCCTTGATCCTCAGCACCGCGAGTTCGGCATGTCCTTCGATCTCGCCGAGCGCGGCGAGCGGGACGATCCGATCGTCGACCAGCAACCGCATCCGGCCGCCGCTGAACCGCACGTTGGAAGCATGGATCGTCTCGACGCGGTCGATGATCGCCAGCGGCACCGCGCGGCGGCGGCCGTCGAGATCGTCGAACAGCAGCGCATCGGCCGAGATCGCTTCTGGCTCGATCGCCTCTTCCTCTTCGACCGTCGCATCGCGCGAAAAATTGATCCCGGCCGCCGCGGCAACACCGGCGCAATCGAGCAGCAGCATCGGCGATCCGCTGTCGGGCAAGGTCTGGCCGGCATAGATACCGGTCGCCATCACCGCCGGCGAGGCGGGCTTGATCACCAATTCCTCATGGTCGAGCACCGAATCGACGGCGACCGCGAAACTGCCGCCGCTGGCGCTGATGATCGCCAGCATGTCGGCTGCCATCGGGTCGGTGGCGCGCAGACCCAGCAATGCGGCCAAATCGACCAGCGGCATCCGGCGATCGCGCACCGTCGCCGCCGGTGTATCGCCCAGCAGGTCGACCCGGATCGTGTCGCCGGAGACATGGACGATCTCCTCGATCGCCTGGCGCGTGACCGCGAACCGTTGGCCGGCGATGCCGATGACGATCGCGGGGATGATCGACAATGTCAGCGGCACGTGGATCAGGATCCGCAGTCCGCGGTCCTTGGTGTTGACCAGATCGATTCGCCCGCCGATCTGTTCGATATTGGCACGCACGACGTCCATTCCGACGCCGCGGCCGGAAATGGTGGTGACCTCGTCCTTGGTCGACAGTCCCGGTTCGAAGATCAGGTCGAGCTTGGCGCGGTCGCTCAACATCGACAGATCGCGGCCGCGCGACTGACCGGACGCGGTGAGTTTCTGAACCAGCCGATCAGTATCGATTCCGCGACCGTCGTCGGCCACTTCCAGAATGATCTGATTGCCCGATTGGCGCGCGGAAACGACCAGCCGGCCGACCTCGCGTTTGCCGAGAGCGCGGCGCTCCGCGGAACTTTCGATGCCGTGGTCAATCGAATTGCGGATGATGTGGACGAGCGGATCGCGCATCATCTCGATCATCTCGCGATCCAGTTCGACGTCGGATCCCTCGATCTGGAGCTGCACCGATTTGCCGACCTCGGCCGCGGTGTCGCGCACCATGCGCGGCAAGGCGGAGAACAGCGCGTCGACCTTCTGCATGCGCGTCCGCGTCACGGTGTCGCGCATTTCCGCCACCGTCAGCGACAGGCGGTCAAGCGCGGCCTCGATCGTCGGGTCGACATTCTGGTCGCGCATGCGGCGCGCGAGTTCATTCCGCGCCAGCACCATATCGGACATGCCCGACATCATGCGGTCGAGCAGATCGGTCGACAGCCGCACGCTGCGATTGGCGACGCGTTGGCCGGTGGGGGCCTGTTGCGCTGCCGGGGCGGCCGCTTCGGCGCCGGCATTGAGCGCCGCGATCAGCAATTCCTCGCCGCTATCGTCGAGCGCGGCACCCGCATCGATCGCCTCGACGATCTCGCCGATGCGGTCGACGATTGCCAGCACGGCGGTGACCAACTTCTGGTCAGGGCTGCGCTCGCCCGACCGAACCGCGGCCAGTACGTCCTCCGCGGCGTGACTCAGGCGCGCCAGACGCGGCAGATCGAGAAAGCCGCAGCTTCCTTTCACGGTATGGACGAAACGAAAAATGGCATCGAGCCGCGCGCGGTCCGCCGGGTCGGCTTCCCACGCGACGATCTCGCCCGAGAGCGCGTCGAGCGTCTCGCGCGTTTCGGCAATGAATTCCTGGAGCAGGTCGTCCATGGGTCCCCGAGCTTGATGCGCGGTCCGACCTTGGACGAGCAGTGGTAAAAGAGACGTTTACCCGGCGCGAATTGTCACGCCGAACAGCAACACCGGAGCATCGGGCTCGGAGATCTGTACACTGCCGTCGCCATCGCTGACCAACGAATGGATCAGATAGGCGGCCGCGGCGCGCGGCGTGATGGCCGTATCGCCCTGTTCGCCGAGCAACGTCGTGCGCAATTCCTGGTCGAGCACCAGCCGCGGCCCCTCGGCGCGTACCACGATCTCGATATTGCCCGCATTCTCCTCGGCACCGATATCGAGCTGCCCACCGCGCACCAGCGCATCACCGGCAATCAGCGCCAGGTTGAGCAGCACCTTGGTCGCGGGCTTGGGCAAGGTCGCTTCCTCGACCATCCAGCCGATCGTCAGCTTGGCATTGTCGCCGAACAGTCCTTCGATCGCCGAGCGCGTCTCCCGCGTATCGACCTTTTCGCCGAACCCGCCCGCCGCGCCGAACGCGAGGCGGAAGAATTTGAGCTTGTTGGCCGACGCCCGCGCGCTTTCGTTGAGCAATTCGAGACAGCGCGCCCGCATTTCCGGATCATGCTCGTCAGCGAGCAGTTCGAGCCCGTTATTGAGCGCGCCCACCGGGCTGAGAAGATCGTGACAGAGACGCGAGCATAACAGGCTGGCGAAATCGACCGGGGTCATGGTCATTAGGGACGTTTCTTTCCTATCGTTACCTGCCTTCTGACGTAGCAGAGCGCAGCCCGCAACACCCCTTCCACCACATCGGGCAGGTGTCGTTGTTTACCTGCCCATGAGGTCGATTGGCGGATCACCTCAGTCGAACGCCCGCTTGGTCCGGTTCGATCCGCTTGCCGATCCGCAGATCGAACCTCACTGGGTCGAACCGGCCATGCATTTCGCCATTATCGACAGCGCGCCAGAGCAACGCTCCCTCGCGCCCCGCGATCAACCACAACTTACCATCGGGCGCCGCCATCGCGGCATCGCGTTCTGACGGCGCCGACGGCCCTTTGGGGTGCGTGTGGAAGAAGCCCAAAACTTCCAGCCCCCTTTTTCGGCGGGCATTACGATAAGCAGCGATCAATGCCGCCGGGTCGATCTCGAACGTGGTGAAAGGGTCTGCGGCGACGTTCGCGGTATGGTCGATCCGCGTGACGCGATTGCCTCGACCGAGCAGAATACCACATTTCTCATCGGGCGGGCCGACTTGCCCGTCGATATGCGAGGCGATCCATACCGATCGCAGGACAGTCAGCAGCGCCGCACTTGAAATTTCCACCCTCATTCCTATCTCCCTACACGAATGGTTCCGGGGGTTTCCATCATCGAAGCAGTGGTTTCGGGCGCGGCTAAAGGCTGGCGGCTCGATCGGGCGCTGGCAGATGCCGTGCCAACCCTGTCACGCGAGCGGCTGAAGGCGCTCATCTCGTCGGGCGCGGTCAGCGATCCGTCCGGCGCGCTGATGCGCGACCCGGCCCGCAAGCTCCTGGGCGGAGAAACCTTCACCGTGACGGTTCCCGTCCCCCGCCCCGCGCATAACGAAGCGCAGGACATCCCGCTCGACATCGCGTTCGAGGACGAGCATCTGATCGTGATCGACAAGCCCGCGGGGCTCGTCGTCCACCCCGCCGCCGGCAATTTCGACGGCACGCTGGTCAATGCGCTGCTCCACCATTGCGGCGGCAGCCTGTCGGGAATCGGCGGCGTCGCGCGGCCCGGCATCGTTCATCGCATCGACAAGGACACGTCGGGGCTGATGGTCGCGGCCAAGACCGATCGCGCGCATGAAGGCCTCGCCAAACAATTCGCCGACCATTCGATCGATCGCCGCTATCGCGCGCTGGTTTCGGGTCATCTGATGGCCGCCAGCGGCACCGTCGACGCCCCGCTCGCGCGCAGCCCGCAGAACCGCAAGAAGGTCGCGATCGTCCGAACCGGCAAGCGCGCGGTGACGCATTGGCGCAAGATCAAGAGCTTGCACGAGGCCGATCTGGTCGAGTGCAAGCTCGAGACCGGTCGCACCCATCAGGTGCGCGTGCACATGGCGTCGATCGGCCACCCCTTGATTGGAGACCCGGTTTATGGTAGAACAAAACAGGTTCACAGGAAGGTTCTGGAAACCCTGAATTTCCGCCGCCAGGCATTGCATGCGGCGCATCTCGGGTTCATCCACCCCATCACAAGAAACGCTTTGTCGTTCGATAGCGAAATCCCAGCGGACATGCGGGAACTCTTCGATACACTTAGCGATTGAGTTTTGTTGCAGTGCGGCATGCCGCCTCGTGGAGGGGCAAGCCGGCTGCTAAGGTAAGGGAGACTAGGTCATGGCAAATCGCAGCAACGTCCCCGCGACGATTCCTGCTCTCGGCGGAGAGGCAAGCCTCAACCGCTATCTGGCCGAGATCAAGAAGTTCCCGATCCTGACCCCGGAACAGGAATATATGCTCGCCAAGCGCTTCTCGGAGCATGGCGATACCGAGGCGGCGGCGCAGCTCGTCACTTCGCACCTGCGTCTCGTGGCCAAGATCGCGATGGGCTATCGCGGCTACGGTCTGCCCGTCTCGGAATTGATCAGCGAAGGCAATATCGGCCTGATGCAGGGCGTGAAGAAATTCGAGCCCGATCGCGGCTTCCGCCTCGCCACGTACGCGATGTGGTGGATCCGCGCCTCGATCCAGGAATTCATCCTGCGCTCGTGGAGCCTCGTGAAGATGGGCACCACCGCAGCGCAGAAGAAGCTGTTCTTCAACCTGCGCCGGATGAAGTCGAAGCTCGACGCGTTCGAGGATGGCGATCTCAGCCCCGAGAATGTCGCCAAGATCGCCAAGGATCTCGGCGTCACCGAGGACGAAGTAACCTCGATGAACCGCCGTATGGCGATGGGCGGCGACACCTCGCTCAACGTCTCGATGCGCGAGGACGGCGAAGGTCAGTGGCAGGATTGGCTGCAAGACGATGCGCCGTTGCAGGACTCGGTCGTCGCCGAAGCGCAGGAGGCGGATGTCCGCCACAGCCTGCTGACCGAGGCGATGGACGGCCTTAACGAGCGCGAGCGTCACATCCTGACCGAACGCCGTCTGACCGACGATCCCAAGACGCTCGAGGAATTGAGCCAGGTCTATGGCGTGTCGCGCGAGCGCGTTCGCCAGATCGAGGTGCGCGCGTTCGAGAAGCTGCAGAAGGTGATGATGCGGCTGGCCGGCGAAAAGCGGCTGATCGCGGCGTAGTTCGTCCCACAGCCTGGGCTTCGTTACCGCCATTGCCGGTACGGGGCGCGGGCCGTAAATCGGGCGGATGAGCAGCAAGTTCGTCGTTATCGGAGGAGGCGCCGCCGGCATCGCAGCCGCGCGGCGCCTCCTCGATTCCGGCGGCGACGTGCTGCTGCTCGAGGCGAGCGGGCGGATCGGCGGGCGGGCGCATAGCGTGCGTGTCGGTCGCGAGGCGCTCGACCTCGGCTGTTCCTGGCTGCATTCGGCCGACCGCAATCCCTGGACGCGGATCGCGCTGGCGGAGGGGTTCCAGATCGATCGCACGCCGGCGCATTGGCGCGAACAATGGCGTGATCTCGGTTTTGCGGCGGCCGATCAGGAGGCCTTCCAGGCAGCGTATCAGCAATTCACCGAGCGCGCTTTGACCTATCGTAACGGCCCCGACCGGCCGTTGTCCGATTTCATTCAGCCGGACAATCCGTGGCGCCCGCTGATCGACGCGATTTCGGGTTATGCCAATGGTGCCAATCTCGGCGCCGTCTCGCTCCACGACTGGGCGGCGTACGAAGACGCTGCCGGCGACGACAATTGGCGGTTGGTCGAGGGCTATGGCACGCTGATCGCAGCTTATGGCAAACGCCTGCCCGTCCGGCTCGATTGCCCGGTGTCGATGATCGACCATCGTGGCCCGCGGATGCGGCTCGTGACGCCGCAGGGGCTGGTCGAGGCCGACCGCGTGATCGTCGCGGTGCCGACGCCGATCATCGCCGATGGCGATCTGACGTTCGACCCGCCGATCTCTGCCAAACGCGAGGCCGCCGCCGGGCTCCCGCTCGGGCTGGCCGACAAGATCTTCCTGGGCATTCGCGGCGACGATTATCCGCACAACGCGCACGTGATCGGCAATCCGCACGCTGCATGCAGCGCGAGCTATCAGATCGGCTATCTCGGGCGTCCGGTGGTCGAGGCGTTTTTCGGCGGTGATTGCGCCGAGGCGATCGAGCGGGAAAGCGACGCCGGGGCCGCCGATTTCGCGATCGGCGAGCTCGCGCGCCTGCTTGGCAATGACTGGCGATTGCGGCTCCAGCCGCTCGCGCGGACGCGCTGGCGCGCCGAACGCTTCATTCGCGGCAGCTATTCGCACGCACGGATCGGCGAGGCCGGCCAGCGCCGCCTGCTCGCCCAGCCGCACGACGACCGCATCTTCTTCGCCGGCGAGGCCTGTTCGGCGAGCGATTTCTCGACGGCGCACGGCGCCTACGAAACGGGCATCGCCGCCGCAGAAGAGGCTCTTGCCGCCGACCGTCGACCGCGGATAGTGACGAGCATGCCGTTGATGACGGCGCCCTCGCCTCACCCGACCGACATCGCCACCACGCAGACTGATCCCGACCCCATGCCCGCCAGAGCCAAACCCTGCCGCCCCTTCCTCCGCCGCCTGTTCGGCTGGATCTGGAAAGGCGCGCTCGCCTTCGTCATCGTCAGCGTTTTGTGGGTCGGCATCTACCGCTTCATCAATCCGCCCTTCACCTTCACGATGCTGGGCGATGTGCTGCACGGTCAGTTGATCACCAAGCAATGGATGTCGATCGACCGCATGGACCCCAACATGCCGCGCGCCGCGATCGCCGGGGAGGATGCGCGTTTCTGCCTGCATGATGGGTTCGATTTCGGGGCGCTGCGCCAGGCCTATCAGCGCAACCAGAAAGGGGGCCGCATCCGCGGCGGATCGACGATCAGCCAGCAGACGGCGAAGAACGTCTTCCTGATCCAAAGCGGCGGCTATGTCCGCAAGGGGTTCGAGGCATGGTTCACTTTCCTGATCGAACATCTGTGGGGCAAGCGCCGGATCATGGAAGTCTATCTCAACGTCGCCGAGACCGGGATCGGCACTTATGGTGCCAATGCTGGGTCGATCCGCTATTTCGGCCACGACGCATCGAGCATGTCGCCGACCGAGGCCGGTCGCATCGCCGCGGTCCTGCCGTTGCCCAAGAAGCGCGCCGCGATCGACCCGCGCGGCTTCGTCCGCCGCCATGGCAATGCGCTGGCGAAGTACGTCAATGTGGTGCGGGGCAACGGGCTCGACAGCTGCGTGCGGTAGCCCAGAGAGACTTTCAACGCTTGCCGAGAGGTATGAGGCTCGATCCGGTCACTAATAATGCGTGTCGGGGCTCATCGAGTCAGGGGGCAGAAGCGGTGACGATCCAGGTCGCAGCTCCAAGACCTACCTTGCCGTCGCACTCACGCATTGACAGAGCGGCGCGCACTCGTCGCTCTGCGTCGGACAGCAATGCGGGTGCTCCCCTCAGGATCATTCCGAGCGCGCCGACACGCGTGACCACCTTCAACATCGCCTCGGCGTCACCGCTGGATACGTCCGCATCAAACGCTTGAATGTCGATACCCTCAAAGCCCGCCGAACCAAGGATGCGATCGATCGTCTCGGCATCCTCGAAGCTGAAGGGGGTAGCGTCGACCGCTGCCTTTAGCCCGGCGGCTTCGACCGGAAATAAATCCAGCTCATTCTCGCTCAGCGACCGCCAGCAGACGAAGCCGATCTTGCCGCCCTGTCTGAGCATGCGGCGCATATTGGCGAAGGCCATGATCGGATCGGCGAAAAACATGGTTCCAAACCGGGAGAAAATGGCATCGACACTCTGGTCGGGCAGCACCAGTTTAGCAGCGTCCCCTTGCAGCAACGCCACCTGTGGCAGGTACCCCGTTCTGGCCCGGGCGACCGCTAGAACGCGTGGCCCCAAATCAACGCCGATCACGCGACCGGTAGGGCCGACCCTGTCCATCAACTGCAGGATCGTCTGGCCCGCGCCGCAGCCGATATCCAACACCGTCTGCCCATCCGCCGGCGCCAGTGCGTCTATCGCCGCCATGCCGAGCGGAGACATTTGCAGGTCGATCAGATCGGCCAACTCTGCTCGCGCCTGGTCTCCCACGTACTGCGATGTCGAAAGCGCTGCCACGGCTGATGGTCTGGGTGGAAAATGGAATAGGCGCAACTTGGCTTATGGTGACGTGGATCGCCCGCTGCGCAGGAACGCGCTAATGGCGCCGGCCGTCGCATTTGGCTGTACCTCGGGAAAGAAGTGTCCGCCCGATACAGCGTGCCCGCGCACGTCCTCCGCCCAATGGCGCCATAGGCCCAGCGGGCCGCCGGCATCGTCGTACCAGGCGGCCAATCCGCCCTTGTCGCTCCACAATGCCAGCAAAGGACATCGGATCCGGCGGCCCGTTTCCAGATCGGCACGATCGATTTCCCGATCGATCCCGGACGCGGCTCGATATTCTTCGCAGATCGCATGAACGTGAGCGGAATCGCTGAGCGCCGTGACATAGGCTTCGCGCAACCACGAAGGAAAAGCCTCGGGCGGGGAACCCCATTCGGACAAGGCATTGTCGATAAATGCCTCTGGCGCCGCAAGCAGCAGCCGCTCCGGCAAGGGAGCGGGTTGAGCGAGCAGGGAGAACGGCCAGAAGGCTAGCGCAAGCCGCGCATCGGCCCTTTCCCAAACCTCATAGGTGGGGATGACGTCGAGCACGGCGACGGCGGTCACCCTGTCGGGATGGTCTAGCGCCGCGCGATAAGCGACGCGGCCGCCGCGATCATGGCCGATGATCGCGAAAGTTTCGTGCCCCAGCGCCTTCATCGCCTCGACGAGAATCGATGCGAGCGCTCGCTTGGACATCGCCTCATGATTTTCGCTGTCGACCGGGCAATCGCTGCGCCCATAACCGGGCAGATCGGCCGCTACGACGGTGAAATCACCTGCGAGCAATGGCGCGATGCCGTGCCACATCAGGCTCGTTTCCGGAAAGCCGTGGAGGAGCAGAATCGGGGGGCCGCCCCCGCCTTCGTGGCAGAAGACCATGCCGCGATCGGTCATCACTTCCCGGCTGACGAATCCTTCTATTCCGCTTGGCGTCATGATCGGGAAAACGCGTCTGAGGCGCAGCTGGGTCCGTCGCGGGCAGCCCGCTCCGATCGGCTCAGAACGGCAGTTTGAAGCCCGGCGGCAGCGGCAGGCCTTGCGTCATCTTGGCCATTTCGGCGTTCGATGCCGCATCCGCCTTTGCCCGCGCATCGTTGAACGCCGCGACGATCAAATCCTCGAGCATCTGCTTCTCCGACGGTTGGAGCAGCGACGGATCGATATCGACGCCGATGATGCGGCCCTTGGCCGACGCCTTGACCTTGACCATGCCGCCGCCTGACGCGCCTTCGACCTCGATCTGGTCGAGCCCGTCCTGGGCCTTGGCCAGTTCGGCCTGGACGTTCTGCGCCATCGCCATAATGTCTTCGAGGCTCTTCATCCCAGTGCTTCCTTGTTGATGCGTTCGAGCACCGCGTCGGGGAATGTCTCCAACGCTGCCTTCACGATGGGGGTTTCCATGACCGCGGCGCGTTCGGCCTCTTCTTCGGCCTTGCGGCGTTCGGCGAGTGTCGCCTCGCCCTCGGCGTCCTCGGTCGTCACTTTCCATTTCGCGCCAGTCAGTTCGCCCAGCCGTGCGGCGAGAGTCGTCGGCAAATCGGCGGGCAAGGGCCGCGACGTGCTGAGTACCAGTTCGGGCGCCTCGTAACGCACCACCCGCGCATTGGCGGTCAGATGCGACAGCAGAGCGCCGCCGCCATTGGCCCGGACCAGCGCAACCATCGCGTCGAAGCTTGCGGGCAACGCCTGGACGGTAGCAGGAGCGGATGACGGAGCGGCGCTCGTCGACGGCGGCGCGATGGATGGCGCGGAGCCCGCCGCGATCTGCCGCGCGAGTTCGCCGGGATCGGGCAAGCTGGAGGCATGGACAACGCGGAGCAGCGCCATTTCGCCGGCCTCGATCGGCAGCGCGGCGCGCGCGACTTCCTCATGCCCCTTGAGCATCAATTGCCACAATCGATGGAGCGCCGGGAAGGACAGCAATCGCGCCCAGCCCTGATAGACGTCTCGCTCCTCCGCCGACTGCGCCGGATCGGCATCGCCGCCCAGTTTGGCCAGGGTGACCGCATGCACGGTTTCGAGCAGGCCACGCAGCACCGATTGCGGGTCGACGCCAAGGTCATATTGCCGGCGCAAGGCCGCGAGCGCGCCGGGCGCGTCGCTGTCGAGCAGCAGCGCGAACAGATCGCGAATCGCGGCGCGATCGGACAGCCCGAGCATGGCACGCACGGCTGGCGCGGTCACGCCGCCGCCTTCCATCCCGGCATGCGCGATCGCCTGGTCGAGGATCGACAGGCCGTCGCGCGCCGATCCGTCGGCCGCGCGCGCGATCAGCGCCAATGCCTCGGGCTCCGCTTCCGCGCTCTCCAACTCGACGATGTGCGCGAAATGCGCCGCCAATTTATCCGCCGGAATGCGCCTGAGATCGAATCGCTGGCATCGCGACAGAACCGTCACCGGCACCTTCTGCACCTCCGTCGTCGCCAGCAGAAACTTCACATGCTCAGGGGGTTCTTCCAATGTCTTTAGAAGCGCATTGAATGCGTTCTTCGACAACATATGGACTTCGTCGATGATGTAGATCTTGAACCGCGCGCCGAATGCCGCGAGCCGCGCCGCGTCGATCACCGCGCGCATGTCGTCGACGCCGGTATGACTGGCGGCGTCCATCTCGATCACGTCGATATTGCGACCCTCGGCGATCGACACGCAAGGGTCGCACACGCCGCAGGGATCGATCGTCGGGCCGCCCTGCCCGTCCGGACCGATGCAGTTGAGCGCCTTGGCGATCAGCCGCGCGGTCGAGGTCTTGCCGACCCCCCGCACCCCGGTCAGCAGGAAGGCATGCGCCAGCCGCCCGCGCCGGATCGCGTTGCCTAGCGTCTGGACCATCGCGTCCTGGCCGATCAGCTGATCGAAATTCTGCGGCCGGTACTTGCGCGCAAGCACGCGGTACGCGGTTTCCTTGGGCTGCGGCGGCTCGCCGAGATCGAAAGAGTCGGACATCGACCCTTATCTAGGGTCGGCGAGCCGGATTGTCGAAGCCTGTTACCAGCGGCGGAAGCACACGCGGTGCGGCCGGCCCAAGCGCCACGAGGTGCGGCATGCGAGGCGCGACCCGCGCCAGCGATATGGCCGGCTATAGGCATAACGCGGACCGTAATAACCGCGGCCGCGATAGCCGTAACCGCCGCGATAGCCATAGCCGCGGCCCCGCCAGCCGCGATCGCCACCGCGCCAACCCCGATTGCCGTTGCGCCAGCCATTGTGCCGGCCATGATCGCGATACTGGTCCGCGGTTGCCGTGGTGCCGCAGGGTGCCGCGATCGGCGCGGCGATCGGCGTCGACCGTGTCAGCGACGTTTCGGCCGAAGCCGGGTTAATTGCCGATATGCCGGCAACGGCCAGCAGGACGGCGAACATTCGAGTGATACGCATACAGGACTCCTTGCCTTATGGGTCAGAGGCACTGTCGAAATGCACGAAAGCGCTACTGCGTTCCGTATCGGATTTGAGCGACCTGGTGCGTCGATCTGATCCATTTCGGATGCGATCGCTGCCGATACGCGAGCGGTCTGTTGCGGTCTTGGTAAGCGACCGAGCGTCGCGCCGCTGTGCAGGTGGACAGGCCAATGTTTCAATGGAGGCAGGTGGGAGCCGGAACGACCCGCAACGAAATCGTTACGGCTGCTTCCTTCCGGACCTGACCGGGTTGGCGACGATTGCGTCCGCCCGACTCCCGCCGCGCATATGGCGGGATCGGGCGGCGCTTTCAA
>NZ_BCYU01000052.1 GCF_001598355.1 Sphingomonas asaccharolytica NBRC 15499 | reverse complement strand
GCCTGCCAACCCCCTCCCCCCACCCGTCAGCGAGGAAGGCCAGGTGATGGCGCCGATCAATGCGATGTTCGACGGCCTCGCGCGGCGCGATTCCGCGATCATTCTCGCCTCGATGCGTCCCGACGGTACCGCGACCTCGGCGGGCGAGAAGCCCGACGGCACGCGCAACGTCCGCCACATGACAGCTGCCGAGTTCGTCGCTGCGATTAAGCCCGGTCCCGAACGCTATGAGGAAAGGATCAGCGACCCCGCGATCGAGATCGATGGCGACATCGCAATGGTCTGGGCGCCCTATACCTTCCTGATCGATGGCAAGGTCCACCATTGCGGCATCGACCATTTCGACCTCGTCCGCGAAAACGGCAAATGGCTAGTGCAGAACATCACTTGGTCAAGCCGCACCACCGGATGCCCCGCCGCGTGATCACCTCGCTTCTCATCGCCAATCGCGGCGAGATTGCATGCCGCATCATCCGCACGGCGCGGGCGATGGGAATCCGCACCGTCGCGGTCTATTCCGATGCCGACGCCAACGCCCTCCACGTTCGCCAGGCGGATGAAGCAGTGCACATCGGCCCTTCGCCGGCCCGAGAAAGCTATCTGGTCGGCGACAAGATCATCGCCGCTGCACAGCAGACCGGCGCGGAGGCGATCCACCCCGGTTATGGCTTCCTCAGCGAGAACGCTGATTTCGCGCAAGCGGTGAAGGACGCCGGACTGATCTGGGTCGGACCCAATCCCGACAGCATCCGCGCGATGGGGCTGAAGGACGCAGCGAAGGAACGGATGATCGCCGCGGGCGTGCCGGTAACCCCGGGCTATCTCGGCGAGGATCAGCGTCCCGATCATCTGAAGGCCGAGGCCGACAAAATCGGCTATCCGGTGCTGATCAAGGCCGTCGCCGGCGGCGGTGGCAAAGGGATGCGGCGGGTCGATGCGTCGGAGGAGTTCGCCGGCGCCTTGCTCTCGTGCCAGCGCGAAGCCGCCTCGTCGTTCGGCGACGATCGCGTGCTGATCGAAAAATACATCCTCTCCCCCCGCCATATCGAGGTGCAGGTGTTCGGCGACAGCCACGGCAATGTCGTCCACCTGTTCGAGCGCGATTGCTCGCTCCAGCGCCGCCACCAGAAAGTGATCGAGGAAGCGCCGGCCCCCGGCATGGACGAGGAGACGCGTGCTGCGATCTGTGCAGCGGCGGTGCGTGCGGCAAAAGCGGTCGATTATGTCGGCGCCGGCACGATCGAGTTCATCGCCGATGCCAGCGAAGCCCTGCGCGCCGACCGCATCTGGTTCATGGAAATGAACACCCGGCTCCAGGTCGAGCATCCGGTGACCGAGGAGATTACCGGCCAGGATCTGGTCGAGTGGCAGTTGCGCGTCGCCTCGGGCGAGAAGCTGCCGCGGACGCAGGACGAGCTCGAGATCAACGGCTGGGCAATGGAAGCGCGGCTTTATGCCGAGGACCCCGCCAAGGGGTTCCTGCCCTCGATCGGGCGGCTCGAGGCGTTCGACCTGGGCGACGATGCGCGCGTCGATACCGGGGTCGCGCAAGGCGCCGACATCTCGCCTTTCTACGATCCGATGATCGCCAAGGTCATCGCCTGGGGCGAGGATCGCGAGGAAGCGCGCGAATTGCTCGCCGACGCGCTGTCCGATGCGATCGTTTGGCCGGTGCGGTCGAACGCGGGGTTCCTGGTCGAGGCGTTGGAGCATGAGGCATTCGCCGAGGGCAATGTCGACACCGGGCTGATTGCGCGTGAAGGCGATGCGCTGATGCCCCCCGAATTTCCGTCCGACGAGGCGCTGGCCGACGCCGCTGCCGCACTGATTGGCGAAGTGCCGATGGCCGGGCTCCGCCTTAACGCGCCTTCGCGGCGGACCGACACGTTCCTGCTCGACGGCGCCACGGTCGCGATCGAGCATGATGTGGCGGAGCCGGGATCCGAGGCGGTCGACAGTCTGTTGATCGCCGAGGGTGGCCAGGTCTGGCAATTGACCACCTGGCGTGCGGCGGGCGGGACCGCGGGCGCCGCCGGCGATGGCGCGATCCTGGCACCGATGCCGGGCCGGGTGATCGCGGTCGACGTGGCCGCCGGCGAGACGGTGACCAAAGGCCAGAAGCTGCTGACGCTCGAGGCAATGAAAATGGAACACGGCCTGACCGCACCATTCGACGGCGTGGTGGCGGAGTTGAACGCGGCGGTGGGCTCGCAGGTGCAAGTCGATGCGCTGCTGGTCAAAATCGAGAAAACCGAATGAGCGCGGCCTACCTCACGACCTTGCGATAGGACGGTGTGAGGCCTAAGCGGCGGGCATGGCGAAGACCCATCGTTTCTTCTCGCACCACACGCACGAATTCCTGCGCGTGGCCGCCTGCACCCCCGTGGCCAGCGTCGGCGACATCGCGGCCAACGTCCGCGAGACGATCGCGCTGGCCAAGCGCGGACACAAGGAAGCGTGCGACCTGCTCGTCTATCCCGAACTCAATCTCACCTCCTATGCGATCGACGATTTGCATCTGCAGCAGACGATCCAGCGCGCAACCGAAGAGGCCCTGGCCGAAGTCGCGGCGGCGACCGCCAAGCTGCGGCCGGTGCTGCTGGTCGGTGCGGCGATCCCGCGCAATGGCCGGCTCTACAATTGCGCGGTGGCGATCCATCGCGGCCGGATCCTGGGCATCGTGCCCAAGACCTTCCTGCCCAATTATCGCGAATATTACGAGAAACGCTGGTTTGCGAGTGGCGACGGCGTGGTCCGGGCGGAGATCGACATTGCCGGGCAAGCCGGCGTGCCGTTCGGCACCGACCTGATCTTCGCCGCCAGCGATCTGCCGCACTTCATTTTCCATGCCGAAATTTGCGAGGATTACTGGGCGCCTGTCCCGCCTTCGACCTGGGCCGCGCTGGCCGGCGCGCTGGTCTGCTGCAACTTGTCGGCGTCGAACGTCCTGATCGGCAAAGAGCGGCAACGGATGCTTCTGTCGGGATCGCAGTCCGACCGGGCGGTATGCGCTTACGTCTTCTCCGCCGCGGGTCCGGGCGAAAGCACGACCGATCTCGCCTGGGACGGCCAGGGAATGGTGCACGAACTGGGCGAATTGATCGCCGAGTCCGAGCGTTTTCCGGCTAGATCGGGCTTGTTGGTCGCCGATGTCGATTGCGGACGGGTCCGGCACGAACGGATGCGCAACAGCACGTTCGCCGACGCCGCGCGCTTCGCCGGGATCGACGACGCGGACTTCCGATTCATCGGCTTCGAGGCGAAACCCGATTTCGCCGATGTCGGTTTCAAGCGCGACGTGCGGCGCTTTCCGTTCGTCCCCAACGCACCCGAAAAGCTCGACGCCGATTGCTACGAGGCGTTCAACATCCAGGTCTCCGGGCTGATCCGCCGCATCGAGGCGGCGCGCGCCAAGCGGCTGGTGATCGGTGTGTCGGGCGGGCTCGATTCGACCCATGCGCTGATCGTCGCGGCCAAGGCGATGGACCGGCTGGGCCGCTCGCGCGACCATATCCTGGGCTATACGATGCCCGGCTTCGCGACCAGCGAGGGGACCAAGTCGAACGCCTGGGCACTGATGCGCGCGCTGGGCGTGGCGGGCGACGAGATCGACATCCGGCCCGCCGCGAGTCAGATGCTCGAGGATATGCGGCATTCGTTCGCCAGCGGCGAACCGGTCTATGACGTGACCTTCGAGAACGTCCAGGCGGGCTTGCGGACCGATTATCTGTTCCGCCTGGCCAACCAGCATGACGGCCTGGTCGTCGGCACCGGCGACCTATCCGAGCTCGCGCTCGGCTGGTGCACTTATGGCGTCGGCGACCAGATGAGCCATTATGCGGTCAATGCCGGCGTGCCCAAGACGCTGATCCAGTTCCTGATCCGCTGGTGCATCCGCACCGACCAATATGATGCCGAGACCGACCGCGTGCTCGACGCGATCCTGGCGCAGGAGATCTCGCCCGAATTGGTCCCCGCCGGCGCCGACGGCGCGATCCAATCGACCGAGAGCAAGATCGGCCCGTACGAGCTCAACGACTTTTTCCTCCATTATATCGCGCGTCACGGCATGGTGCCGTCCAAAGCCGCGTTCCTGGCGCTGAAGGCGTGGGAAGACACGAGCGCGGGCCGCTGGCCGCGCGATTTCCCCGCCGCCGCGCGACACGCTTACGATCTGGCGACTATCCGCGGTTGGCTGGAAAAATTCCTGTTCCGCTTCTTCACGATCAGCCAGTTCAAGCGCTCGGCGATCCCCAATGGGCCGAAGGTATCCGCAGGCGGCGCACTGTCCCCACGTGGAGATTGGCGCGCACCATCGGATGGAACCGCCCAACCGTTCCTGGATGAACTGGCCGCAAACTTGCCCTGACCGTCGGCATAGGCTTCAGGACTCTGGGAGTCCCCCCAGTCGGGGCCTAGAGTTGTTCTCACTTAGGCTGAAGCGTATCCTGAGTTTCTGAGATAGTTGGCGCACTCGTGTGGTGGGAAGGCATCGAGAAGGATCCGATCCGGCGCTAGGTGGCATCGAGCGATCGTTCAGCGGCTTTTCGGAGGAGTAGCTTGAGCTTGGCGAAGAACTGCTCGATCGGGTTCAGATCTGGCGAGTAGGGCGGCAGGAACGGGAGCTTTGCGCCAGCTGCTCGGATCGCTTTCCTGACGGCCGCGCCCTTGTGGCTCCCCAGATTGTCCATGATGACGACATCGCCCGACGACAGTGTCGGCACGAGGAACTGCTCGACCCAGGCCGTGAAGCTTTCGCCGTTGATGGGGCCATCGAGTACGCACGGCGCGTCGATCCGGTCATGGCGTAGAGCTGCGAGGAAAGTCAGCGTGCGCCACTTGCCGAACGGTGCGCGGGCGACCAGCTTCTGCCCGCGTGGTGCCCAACCCCGGATCGGCGTTATATTCGTCTTCGCCCAGGTCTAATCGATGAAGACGAGGCGCCGAGGATCAAGTCGGCCCTGATATTTCTTCCACTGCGCGCGCCGTCTTGCGATCAGCGGTCGCTCCTGTTCGACGGCGAACAGTGTTTTTTTTGAAGCGCAGCCCTTCCGAACGCACCAGCCGCCACACCGATACCGGGCTGGTCACGATACCTTGCTCGGCCAGCTCCGCGACCAGTACCTTTGAGCGTGATGTCAGGCACCGCTTTCAGCCGGCCGATGACCAGCGAACGGTGTGGTTCGAGCAATCGCTTGCGGTGACCACCCATCGGCCGCGACGCCGCTGTCCCCGTCGCCCGCTGGCGTTGCGGCCATTTTACCACACTGGCAACGCTCACCCCAAATAGCGACGCAACCTCGCGACAACTGCGACCCGTTAAAACCGCCGCAGCAACACGCTCACGCAAATCGTTCGAATAGGGTCTCGCCATCCCTGCTGGCCTCCAGCCCCAGCCAGCAGGTTGAATCAGAAACAACCGCCCTTGGGAATCCCCAAAGCGATTCAAGCAATCCGAAATCGACCCTAGCGCTACGAGTACAGCGCCTCCTACCGCAGCCGAAATAGCCTATCCCACGAAAATATTATCCATTTTGGATTCGATCGCGCTTGCGTGAAGGCTGAAGACCATGTTTTTTAGCACTAAGATTTGCCTTTGTCCGATCACCGGCCTGTCATGGGAGTTGATAATTGACTGCCCTTCGCTCCGCGCCGGCCAGCCTTCTGGCTCGCCCCTCCGCTGGAATGTTATCTTATTCGGTGGATCAGCCAAATTGCGGGCGAGGGACTTCGGTATCGGCGCGAATACCTGGACAACAATTATTCACCCTAGAAAAAAGGTTAAACGCGACCCAGTGGAAACGACGGATTCACATCTACTAAGGGAGTCTCGAGATGAAAATTCTTACCAGTATGGTTATGGCTTCTTTCGTCCTCGCGACGTTTACGCCAGTACCGGCTATCGCCGATGACATGTCCTCTGATGCCTATGCAACAGAGCAATGCAGCAACGATAGATGGGCAGATTTAGGCTATTATAGTTATGACCATTGCTACGCCACCGCAGTAGCATATTATTACGAGCAGACGGGCGGAGGCGGAGGTGGCGTTGGCACCGGAGGGGGAGGCGGAGGCGGCACCTTCATCGGAAGTATTCCGGGATATGATCCCAGCACAGACCAACATTGCGCGTCGCGACTATGCAATGATGGCGAATGATTTGGCGAGGGGTTTGTTTTTTGCCGGATGCGCGAGGGCGACCTTATTCCTCGCGCATCCACATGCCGTAAATTGCGGCGGAAGTACCGCCTAGCCCTTTCTCGACGAGCTGGCTGAACCGGCCCTGAGTGCATTTACCGTTTCAGCCTATCGGGGACGGAGCCGGAACCGTCTCGAGTGCCGTGACGGCGCCAACTCTTTCTTTATCAAAGCCCGATCTGGAGTGTCGCGCGCAGCGAGATCGCGGCGCGGCTCTGTTGCTCCTCGGCACCCACTTCGCCGCCGATGCGGAAGCCGGGCGAACCGCCCGAGGCGCGGAAGCGGCCGACCCAGCCATCGGTGCGCTTATCGGGGATCAGCGTGAAGGCCTGCCCTCCGGCGAAGCTCGCCGTAGTCGACCCGAGCTCGCCGCCGAGAATCTGACGGCGACCCGCCTCGACCTCGGTGTGGAACCAGCCGTCCTCGGTCGAGCCGAAGGTGAGACCCACCGCCATCGTCGCATTAGCGGCGAATTCGTCGCTGGTGCGCTTGGCGATCGACAGGTCGAACGCCTTGCCACCGCCGGTCTCGGTATGGGCGCCCTCGTTCAGGCGGTAATAGTCGACCGACAAGATCGGGCGGAAAGTCAAATGCCCGACCGCGCCTTCATAGGACGCGCCACCGGTGGCGGAGAGCATCTTGCCGTTCCACTTCGCGCTGTTGCTGAGCGCAACCGCGGTGCTGGTGCCGTCATCGCCGGCAAAGCTGCGCTCGCTGGCGAAATTGACGTGCGCCGCGGAGACTCGGGCGAACGGTCGCAGGCCGCTCCAGTCGCCGCGCCAATAAGCGGCGACCTCATACTGGTCGGACGACACCGTATTGTCGGTGCCATTGTCGTTGTCGTTGCCATGCAGATAGGCGAGCGACAGACCGAAATTACCGAGCTCGGTCTTGTACTCGGCGCCGCCGGACGTGCCCCAGCCGTTGATGTCGTAGGACGCGGTGTTGAGGAAACTCTTCGACCCGCCATAGGCGACTTCTTCGAGCCAATAGCCCCAATGCCCCTTGTCGACATAAGGCGCGCCGCCATCGGTCAGCATCCGACCGATCGCGCGCGATCCGGCGCTGACCGCGGCGAAGGTGCCGCCGGCATGATCGGGCAGCATCTGACGGATCGCGGTCTGGAAGGTGGTGCCGTCTGTAATGTTGAGGAACGAATTGGCGACCTTGGTATCCTGGCTCAGCGCCGCGTAGATCGCGCTATAAGCAGCGGACCCTGAGCGGTTGAGGCCCAGCTCGCTCGCCGTCTTGGCGGCAATGTCGATCGCGATCTGGTTGGCCGGACCGCCGGTCGCGATGCTGGTCTTGTACATGTAGGGCAACGCAACCGACGACGTCGTCAGATTGCTCGCGCCGGTGACCGTGCCGGCGGTCAGGATCGTATAATGCCCGGTCCCTGTGACGAGCCCGGTCAGCTTGATCGCCAGCTTCGAATTGGCGTCGAAGTTCGCTGTTCCCGCAACGTTATATTGCGTGGCGGTGTTGGTGGTCGTGTTGACCGTCACGCCCAGCGTGCCGCCGCCAGTCACGTTCAGCGAACCGATCGCCACCGGAGTCGTGCCGGTGTTGGTGAACTTGCCGCCATTGACCGTGACCGCCAGGCCCGACGCGTTGGCGAGCGTACCCGCGAAGGTCGAGGTGCCGCCGATCGTCAGCGTGTCCGCGCCGCCGCCAAAGTCGACGGCGCCGGTATAGGCCGCCGTACCGGCCAGGGTCATCGCGTCGTTGCCGGCTCCGAACGTGGCGTTGCCGGTCATCGTGGCGTCGCCCGACATGGTGAGCAGATTGTTGCCCGTACCGAACGTGACGTTGCCGGTCAGCGAACCGTCGCCCAGATCGAGCGTGTCGTTGCCGCTGCCGAAGCGGACGTCCCCGGCGATCGACGGCGCGGTACCGCTGGCGACGACGATTTGCTTGACCGTCGCGCCGGTCGTGTTGGCGCTGAGGTCGATCGCTATGTTGCGGTTCGATGTCGTGTCGGCACCGCTCGCGGTGATCGCGCCGCCATTTTCGACCAAGGTCACGCTGCCCGATTTGTCGACGATCGCGGTCGCGCCAGCGGCAGTCCCTGCCGTTGCCGAGATCGTGCCGGTGTTGCGGATCGAGGTCACGTTGGCACCAGCATCGACCACGATAGCCTGCGACAACTGGCCAGTAGTGGACGCGCCGCTCGCGGTGATCTTGCCCGAATTGACGATGGTTGGCACCGTCGCACCGGCGCCGATACGCAACGCTGTCGCATTTGCGGCATTGGCAGTCGCAGCGATCCCGCCGGTGACTTGCATGCCGTTGGTGACGGTGACCGCCCCACCCTGCCCGCCGATCACGACACCGTTGGCGTTGACGCCGGCATAGAGGCCATTGCCGGTCGCAGTACCATTGATAATGAGACCATAGCCTGCGGTGTTGGCGACGGGACCCAACGTAACCGAATTGCCGGCTGCGCCGATCTGTAGCGCGGCCGCAGAGCCGTAGGATGTCAACGCCGCCGAGCCCTCGTCGGCATCCGGAATGCCGTCCTTGTCGGTATCCGGATCGGTGGTGCTGGTCGTCGGTGCGACGGCGAGAATGACGCCGCCGCCGACATTGCCGGTGATCGAGACCGCAGGGCCCCCCTGGAGTAGGTCGTCGGCGTCGAGTTTGCTGGGGTCGGCCGGCACTGTCGTGTAGCGATAGCCCGTGCTGGAAATCGCGCCCTGCAAGGTCAGCGCGCCCGAGACATTGCCGTTGATCAGCACCGCGCTCGACCCGCCGCCTTGCGCGGTGATCGTGCCGGCGATGCGCGCATTGCCGTTGATGTCGCCGGTCTTGACGCCGGCCGAATTGTTGCCGGTGACCGTGATCGAGCCGTCGGTCGACAAATTGCCGTTAAGCGCGCCACCGAGGACGATGCCGTAGGAATTGTTGCCCTCGACAGTGATCGTCGAGCCCTTGGCATTGGTGACCGCGCCGGTGAAGGTGCCGACGGTGCGGATGCCGGCGCGCCCGGTGCCCGAGGCGAACGGGCCGTCGAGGTCGCCGTCATTGTCGGTATCGGTCGGCGTATAGGTCTCGTCGACGATGATCTTGCCGGTATTATTGATCGAACTGGTAACGCCGGCTGCGGCGCCGATGCCGGTCGCGTTGTCCGAATTGGTGATCTGGATCGTGCCGGCGTTGCTGACGCTGTTATTGCTGTCGATCGTCACCGCCGTGCCACTGGTGACGGTCACCGACCCGGCCGAGGTGATGCTAACGTCGGACGGCGCGCCGTTATTGGCGGTCGATGTTTTCACCGGCGTGGTGATCGCCGTGGAGATCGTGCTTTGTGCCGCGGCGGGGGTGGCAGCGAACAGGATGACGGGGGTCAGGCAAGTCGAAGCAAGCAATACGCGCATCTGCAGTCCCTTTTTCGGATGCCGGTTGGGGAGGATGGCATCCGTTCAAAGGCGATGACGACGCAGACGCGGCGCAACCTTGGGGATTAGGGCAAATTTTCTAGAAAGCGGCGTCGAAGCCGATCCGCACTGTGCGCGGACGCAGCGGCGTGATCTGCTGTTCGCTGAGTATCGCGAACGGCGTGCCCAGCGCGAAGCGGTTGCCCACTTCATCGGCCAGGTTGGTCACGCTGGCGGTCAGCGCGAATCGATCGAACGACAGCCGCGCGGACGCTCGCGTGTCGAGATAATCGCCCTGTTCCGCGCCCAGGATCGGACCCACGCCCAATCGCGAATGGCCGGTATATCGCGCTGACGCCGCGAG
This sequence comes from Sphingomonas asaccharolytica NBRC 15499, assembly GCF_001598355.1. Taxonomy (GTDB): domain Bacteria; phylum Pseudomonadota; class Alphaproteobacteria; order Sphingomonadales; family Sphingomonadaceae; genus Sphingomonas; species Sphingomonas asaccharolytica. The sequence goes on along the minus strand of NZ_BCYU01000052.1, from coordinate 22,267 downwards.
CGAGATCTGCGCCGTATCGGAGACAGCGAATTCGTATTTGATTGCCCCCCGCGCGACGACATTGGCGATGTTGGGGACACGACCATAGGTCACCGCGTCGGCGGCGACCGCGTTGACGATGTGCGACGTGGTCGGCTCGCTGTTCGGGCCGGGGACCACGAAGCTGAGGAAGAACGCGCTGGGATTGACCACTTTGCTGTCGTTCAGCGAAATGCCGGCCTCCAGGCTCAACCCGGGCGCCGGGCGCCAATCGGCCGACGCCGATACCGTCCAGATCCGACCGTCGCCGATATTGGCCGTGCTCGGCAATCCGCGACCATCGATGAAATCCGCCTGGATGTTGTGCCACAAGGTCCGCGACACGCTGAGCGAGACTGCGATCGGATCGGCGCCGGGAACGCCGCGCCGCAGTCCGAATTCGAACGTCGCGGCGCGATCGTTGCGGAACCGCCGGACGAAATCGCCCTCGATCGCCAAGCCGCCGGGCCGGAAACTTTCCTGATAGCGGGCGTAGAGCGTCAGCCGATCGAGCGGCGTCGCCGACAGCGCAAAGGACGGCAGGAATGCGCTTTCCTCGCGTTCGGCGGTCACGTCCGCATTGATCCGCGCGATCAGCGGTACGACGTCGGCGCCCTCGCCCGTCAGCCAGACATGGCTGTAACGGCCGCCGCCGGTCAGCGTGAGCTTGGGCAGCAACTCAACCGAAAGTTCGCCATAGCCGGTCGCCTCGGTGATGCGATTGACCACCCCGGTCGCCGGCAGCGGCATGTCGGGATCACCCATCGCGCGGCTGAGCTTGGTCGTGTTGCGCACGACGCTCATCCCGAAGACCCAGCCCAGGCCATCGGTCACCGGCCGCGACAGGCGGTTCTCGAACGAGAACAGGTCGGTATGGTTGTTCTGCTTGAACAGACGCTCGGGACCGTTGGGCTCGGTAGCGTCATAGAGCTCTTCCAGCCGCTGCCGCGCGATGCCGAGCGACGAGACGAACAGCAGGCCGCTGTCGAAGCGCCGGCTCGCCACCAGTTCCCCCAATCCATAAGTCGCGTCGCTGCCCTGCGGCAGACGGCTGTTGCGGGTAAGCGGCGGCGCGTCGCGATCGGCATATTGGCTGTCGAGATTGCGCGTCTTCTGAAACGTACCGCCCAGATCGAACGTCCAACCGCCGACCTTGCCCCGCAAGGTGGCGCGGCCGCCGAAGATGTTGGAGCGGTTGATGTCCTTTTTCCCGAGCAGCGGGTTGTCGATATAGCCCCCCTCGGTAATGCCATAGCCCAGCACGCGAATGCCCAGCGCATCTTCGGCGATCGGCATGTTGAGCACGCCGGCGAGATCTGCTCCCGGGGCGCCGTGCCAGGTCGCTGACACGCCACCGGTCAGCGACCCGCCTATCGTCGTCAGATCGGGCGTGTTGCGGATGACGCGGATGATGCCGCCAAGCGATCCGGCGCCGTACAGCGTGCCCTGCGGCCCCTCCAATATTTCGACCGAACCGACATCGTAGAGCCTGAGGTCGGGATCGGGCGCATTATATGTCAGGCGCACATCGCCGAAATATTGGCCGACGGTCGCCTGGGTCGGCCCGGTGAAACTCGAATCGGCGATGCCGCGGATAAACAGCTTGTTGCGCCCGGCGCCGAGATAGGTCGACGACACGGTGGCGACGCGAGAGACAATGGCGTCGGTGCCGTTGTCGGGATTGCGGCCCAGATCGAGGCCGCCGATCACCGTTACCGCACCGGGAAAGCTCTGCAGCCGTGTGTCGCGTTTGCTTGCGGTCACGACGATATCGTCTGCTGCTTGCGGTTGCGGTGCGGGTGTCGGCAACACCGGCCGCCTGGCGGCAATGGCGCGAGCGACCGGCTTTACCCTGGGCGGCGGCGCCGGAACGATCCGCCAAACGCCAGGCGCGGGGGATATCGCCCGCGCCGACGTCCCCTTCAGCAACAACTGCAGCGCGCGGCCGGCGCCCATCGTGCCGCGTACGGCGGGCACGGGGCGGCGGAGCAAGCCGGGATCGCTCACCGCCACGACGATGCTGACGCGCGCCTGCGCGCCGAGTACCGCGATCGCTTGGCCGAGCGTCCCGGCGGGAATGTCGATCGCCTGGTCCTTCGCCTCGGCCGGCGATGCGATCAGACAGAGCCCCGCCAATGCCGCGGGGCCGGCGAAGCCCCTCATGGTCCGGCGATCACCCACCCTTTGCCTGAACGGCGCACATTCGCGCCGAGAAGGATACCAAGCCGCGCCATGGTCGGCTCGACACCACCGTCGAGCCGCACGACACCACGGAACGGCCGCGCAGCGGCGGCGTCGCTGACGCTGACCGGCACGCCGAGATTGCGCTGCAGATCGGCGGCAACGCGCGACAGCGGCGCGCCGTCATAGAAGAGTTGGCCGCCGCGCCACGCCCCGACATCGGCTGGCTTCACCGCGCTCAGACGACCGGTGCGCTGTCCCTTGGCGAGCGTGAAGCGCTGGCCGGCGGGCACGTCGATACCGGCCTTGCCGGGATCGACCACGACCATGCCTTCGCTCACCGCGAGATCGAGCGCGCCGCCACCGGTGGTCACTTCGAACGTGGTGCCGGCATCGACCAATGTCGCGTCGGTGGTTTCCAGCCGGAACGGCCGAGTAGGATCGTGCTTGACCGTGAACAGCGCCTGCCCGCGTTCCATCCGTGCGAACCGCTGATCCTTGCGGTCGAGTTGGATCCTGGTCTCGCCATTGAGCTCCAGCTTGATGCCCGCGAGAACTACCGTGCGGCGTTCGCCCGCCGCGGTCTGCACCGAATAGAGATCGCGCGACGGCCAGGCGAGCCAGGACCCGGCAGCGACCGCAAGTGCTACCGAGGCCGCCATTGCGCCCCCCAGCCAGCGGCGACGCGACGGAACGATCGGCTCGTCGAGATCCGGCTCGGCCTCGGCCGGCCAGTTCACCCCGGTCAGCAGCGCATCCAGGCCACGGTCGGCGGCAGCGGTTTCGGCATAAGCACGCGCATGCGCGGCGTCCGCGGCAAGCCATGCCTCGAACGTTTCCCAGTCATCGAACGAGGGATCGCGCTGGCGGATCAGCCAGGCGATGGCTTCCTCCTCCATCTCACGCGTCCAGTCGGTCATGTCCGCCTCCTATTAGCGAAGACGGACTCGGTCGGGTCAAACCTCATCGATCGACCTCCGATAGTCGAGCAAGGCGCGATAGGCCCGCCTGAGATCGGCTTCCACCGTGCTCAGGCTGACCCCCAATTCGCGCGCGATGTCGCGCTGCTGGACGCCGTCGATGCGGTGACGGCGAAAGATCGTCGCGGTGCGCACGCCCAATCCGTCCAGCACAGCCTGCACGCCCGCCAGCGTCTCCCGCGCCACCAGGCTACGATCGGGCGACGGCGCGTCGGACCGGTCCGGCTGGGTCGGCCCGGCAGCCTCGCTCCAATCCTGCTCGCGCCGCTCGGTCTGGCGTCGCGAGCGGAAGCGATCGACCATCAGATTGTTGGCCGCGCGATAGAGATAGGACAAAGGCTGGGCGACTGGTCCGGCATCGGCGGTCGCGACGCGCACATAAAGGTCCTGAAGTACGTCCTCGGCCGCGTCTCCCGCGCCGCGCGCGATCAGGAATCGCAACAGCTTCTCCCTGTTCGCGAGGATGACGGCCTGAAGGCCGGAGGGAGGGACGTCGTCCATAGGCGGCGAAAAGGCATGTACCCGAAAGGCAGGCGACGCCCAGTACGGCGTGCGGCGCCGCTTATCCAGCCCCAATGCGAGTGATGGCAGCCCGCCGACGCGCTAATCCGGATCGCGAAACCGGTTGCTACGCGGCTTGGCTGAACAGGCTGGTCGACGGCAACACCTCGCTAGCGCCCGAATGGCGCGTCACCGCATAGGTGAACCCCGGAAGCAGGGCATAAGCGCCGATCCGGCCATCTTGACCCAAAGCGAGAAAACCGACCTGCAGCCCTTTGATCGCGTCGCCGCGGAGTTGTGCGATGTGCTTGACCGCTTCCTCGCACGCCGCCTGGGGCGACAGCCCCGCGCGCATCGAGGCGACGACCCGGGCGGTTCCGGCAATCCGCGTCACTTCCTCACCCACTCCCGTCGATGCGGCGGCGCCCACCCCCTTTTCGAGGAACAGCCCGCAGCCGGCTTGGGGCGAATCGCCAACCCGTCCGCGCATCTTGAACGCCATGCCCGACGTCGTGCACGCCGCCGCCATCGCGCCGTCCAAGCCGCGCGCCATGATCCCGATCGTATCGTGGTTGAGCTTCGATCCCGGCGGTCCCGGCAGCCGATTCTCGATATTGGCGATCGGCTGGTATTTCGCGGTCTTGAGCCATTCGCGCCAGCCTTTCTCGGCCTCGGGCGTGAGCAGATTGGTGCGCTTCATGCCCTGGTCGAGCGCGAACCGGGTCGCCCCCTCTCCCACCAGCAGCGTGTGCGGGGTCTTTTCCATCACCAGCCGGGCGACCGAGATGGCGTGGACGATATCCTCCAGCGCGGCGACCGCGCCGACGCCGCCGCGATCGTCCATGATGATCGCATCGAGCGTCACATGCCCGTCGCGATCGGGATAGCCGCCATAACCCACCGAATGATTGGTCGGATCGGCCTCGGGCACCTTGGCTCCCGCTTCGACCGCGTCGAGCAGAGACCCGCCGGCCTTGAGGCGCGCCAGCGCGGCCTCGTTCGCCGCCTTGCCGAAATCCCAGGTGGAAAGGACGGCAACCGGATCGGTTTCCGCTGCTTTGGCCGCGCTCGCCGCGAACGCGGCCGCCGCGCCGATCGCCAACGCCCCGCGCCGTGAAATGCCGTCGTTCATACTTCGCTCCCTTTTTCCCAGATTGCGGCGCGCAATCGTCGCACGATCGCCTCATCGGTCGCGCGTCGCGGTCCCGTTGCAAAGCCAAGCCGCACCGTGGCGTCATCGGGCTGCGGGCCAGGACGGCTCGCCGATCCATGGGCTTCGCGCACGCCGGTCGCGGCGATGATCCGCGCGACATTGTCAGGCCGCACGCCCGCCCCGGCGATGATCGACAATCGCTCCCCGGCGGCCGCGACCATCGCCGCGAGCGTTGTCATGCCTTCGACCGCGGTTAGTGCGCCGCCCGAACTCAGGATCTTGTCGTAGCCGAGCGCAATCGCCTCGCCCACCGCCGCGACCGGATCGGGGACGAGATCGATCGCCCGGTGCAGCACAATCGTCGCATCGCGCGCGGCGTCACGGAAACGCCCCAGCACCTCGCGGTCGAGCCTCCCATCGGGTCGCAACGCGCCGACCACCACGCCGCCAACGCCGCGTGCGACCGCACCGCTTATTTCCTCGACCATCAATGCCAGATCATCTTCGCTATAGACGAATCCGCCCGCGCGCGGGCGGATCATCGTGTGGATCGGACGGCCGCTCTTCAACGCATGATCCAGCAAAGCGGCGGACGGAGTCAGGCCGCCCAGTTCGAGTGCCGAGCAAAGCTCGATCCGATCGGCCCCGCCGGCCACGGCGGCGTCGACCCCGGCCGCGTCGTCCACACAGATTTCCAGGATCGCGCTCACCGATTCGTCCCTAAGCGGCTTCGCAGCATCTTGCCAGCGCAAGCGCCGCGTAGAAAAGTCGCGAGCGACGGGCGCCAGTCAAGCCGGAAGGTGAAACCCGGCCGCGCGCGAACCTGCGGGGAAATTACCGAAATCAGGCAGACTAGGTGGCGGAGAGGGTGGGATTCGAACCCACGGTACGGTTACCCGCACAACGGTTTTCGAGACCGTCCCAATCGACCACTCTGGCACCTCTCCGCACTGGGAGTTCCGCACCTTGATGCACTGTCTGGACGGTGCGGGTGCTGGTCGAAGGCGGCGCCTCTAACGCAGGCGGTCCGCGCGCGCAAGCGGTCCGCTTGTGCGGCGCCGAAGAAACTCTACATTGTGGTCATGACTCGTTCCGAACCCCATGATGTGCTTTCGCAATCCGGCGTGCCGATGCCGGCGGTGGCGACCGCGCGGTTCACGATCGGCGACGTCGTTCGCCACCGGATGTTCGATTTTCGCGGCGTGATCTTCGATATCGACCCCGTCTTCGCTAACACCGACGAATGGTATGAATCGATCCCCGAGGGACTGCGTCCGTCCAAGGAGCAGCCCTTCTATCACCTCCTCGCCGAGAACGGGGAGTCGAGCTACGTCGCCTATGTCAGTCAGCAGAACCTGCTGCATGACGATAGCGAGGAACCGGTCGATCATCCGGCGATCGACGGGCTGTTCACCGGCTTTGCCGACGGCCGCTATAATCTGCGCCGCGAGCATCGCCACTAGGACACGCGTCCGTCAATCGATCATTGTGTGACTTTTGTGCACCGCAAGAAAAACTTGCGGTGCATCGTCTCGCCCTGCGTCTAGCAATGTTACCGACCTGTGACGATATCCGTCGCAACAGGGTAATCGGGACGTGCGTCCCCCGCTTATAAGGGGTTATAATCATGAGGTTGAACCGTACCGCACTCGCGGTCGCCGTTTCGGTGACCGCGCTGGCGACCAGTCATGCCGCTTTCGCCCAAGACACCACGTCCGCTACCGCAGCGCCGCAAGTCGATCCAGCCGCGAGCGATCAGGACGCCGCCCCGGGCAGTGAGATCGTCGTTACCGGCACGCGCGTCGCCGGCCGCACGAAGTTCGATACCACCGCACCGGTCGACGTGCTGAGCGGCGCGAGCCTTCGGAATCAGGGTACGACCGAGCTCGCGGCGTCACTGTCCGCAATTGTCCCGTCGGTAGACTTCCCGCGGTCGTCCGCCGTCGACGGCACGGATTCGATCCGTCCGGCAACGTTACGCGGTCTGTCGCCCGACCAAACGCTCGTCCTGATCAACGGCGTGCGGGCACACACCTCGGCGCTCCTCAACATCAATGGCTCGGTCGGGCGCGGCGCAACGGCCGTCGATCTGAATACGATCCCCGCAGTTGCGCTCGACCGTGTCGAGGTGCTGCGCGATGGCGCGTCGGCACAATACGGTTCGGACGCGATCGCCGGCGTGATCAACTTGCGACTGCGTGAGGCGCGGAGCGGTGGCGGCGCCAATTTCACTTATGGCGGCTATTTCACCGACGTCACCACCGCGCGCGGTGATCGCAACGCGCACGATGGACGCACAGCCACCGTATCCGGCTGGCAGGGTTTCGCGCTCGGCAAGGAAGGTTTCCTAACGCTCTCGGCCGAATATCTAGATCGCGATCCCACCAGCCGCGGCGATTATGATCCGCGCAAGACGCCGATCCGCGTGCGGTCGCGCTTCGGCGATCCCGACGTCGATCAGTACAGCCTTTATGCCAATGCAGGCCTGCCAGTCGGCGGCGGATGGGAACTCTACGCCTTTGGCGGTTACCAGCACCGCAACAGCATCAGCGCGGCTACTCCGCGTATCAACGGCGGCACCGATAATAATGCTAACGCCGCGGCGCTTGCCGCGCTTTATCCCGACGGTTTTCTGCCGCTGATCAACGTCAGATCGTCCGATCTTACCTCGACCGGCGGGATTCGCGGCGACATCGGCGGCTGGAAGATCGACTTCAACCTGTCGTACGGCCGCAACAAGCTGACATTCTACACGGATAATTCGGGCAACTCGACCTACGGCTCGGCGTCGCAAACACGCTTCTATGACGGCACGCTGACCTATGACCAAATCGTGGGTGGGGTCGACGTGTCAAAGGAACTGGCGCTCGGCAGCGGCACACTGAACGTCGCATTCGGGGGCGAATATCGCCGCGAAGGATTTGCCATCGGTGCAGGCGAGCACGCGTCGTACGACCGCGGTCCGGCGGCGACCTCGTCGCTGGGGTCAGGCGCGCAGGGCTTTCCGGGTTTCCAGCCGTCGAACGTGGTCGACCAACATCGCAGCAACGTGTCGGGCTATCTCGATCTCGAGGCCAAGCCGATCAGCGCGCTGACCATCGGGGCGGCCGTGCGCGGCGAACACTACTCCGACTTTGGCGACACGGTGAACGGCAAGCTTTCGGCGCGACTTGAGCTCGCGCCTTGGTTCGCACTGCGCGGCACTGCCTCTACCGGCTTCCGTGCGCCGTCGCTCCAGCAGGAATATTTTACCTCGACTGCGTCTGTGCTCAGCGGGGGCACGATTGTCGAATCGGGTCTGTTCCCATCGATCAGCCCGGTCGGACGCGCCCTCGGCGGCAAGCCACTTGAGCCGGAAAAGGCAACGAACCTCTCAGCAGGCTTCGTTGTTCGCAGCGGCGGGTTCGATCTGTCGGTGGACGGTTATCAGATCAAGGTCCGCAACCAGCTGGCGCTGTCCGAGAATTTGGCGGGCGCCTCGATCACGACTGTACTAGCGCAGAACAACATCTTCACCGTCAGCCAGGCGCGGTTCTTCATCAATGGCATCCGCTCGACGGCCAAGGGCATCGACGTGGTCGCCCATTATCGCGTGAGGACGGCGAACGCTGGGACATTCGACCTGACTGCCGCGGGGAACGTCAACGATATCAAGGTGACGCGCGTACCCGCGCCGGTGACGATCCTCGGCACGACCTACACGCTGTTCAGCCGGCAGCGGATCATCTCATTCGAGGAAGGAACGCCGCGGACCAAGGTTGTCGGCACTGTCGAATGGTCGCTCGGAGGCTTCGGTCTTACCGCTCGCGGATCTTATTATGGGGATGTCACACAGCCCAGCAGTACCGGCTTTGCTGCTGACGACATCCATACCGGCAAGCACACGATCTTCGATCTCGAGGCGCGCTATCAGCCGGCAAAGGGCCTCAACCTTGCGGTCGGTGCGAACAACCTGTTCGACACCTATCCAGATTATGTGAAGGTGCTCTCCTCCCGCGGAGCCCAGCTCAACAGCACCGGCTTGGTCGGCTTCCCGTATTACTCGCCGTTCGGGTTCAACGGGCGCTATCTGTACGGACGCATTGGAATCACCTGGTAAGGATCGACGCTCCCTGGCGGCGCGGTCACAAAACCGCGCCGCCCCCGGTTGACAGAATCACCTCGCTACCTTAGGCGCGCCCCTTCAACCGTGGGGCCCCGGCCTTCGCGGGCATACGGATTTGAAAGAGAAATAGGGCCATGTTCGCAGTCGTGCGCACAGGCGGCAAGCAATATCGCGTCGCCGCCGGAGACAAGATCGTCGTCGAGAAGATCGACGGAGAAGCCGGTAGCTCGGTAACGCTGGGCGACGTCCTGCTCGCCGGCGAGGGCTCGGACCTGCAGTCGACCGACGGCCTGACCGTCGCCGCCGAGATCGTCGCGCAGGCGAAGGGCGAGAAGGTCATCGTCTTCAAGAAGCGTCGTCGTCATAACTATCGTCGTCGCAACGGCCACCGCCAGAACCACACGATCCTCAAGATCGTGTCGATCGGCGCCGCCGAGAAGAAGGCTGCGCCCAAGAAGGCCGCTGCCAAGAAGACCGAAGAAGCCGGCGCTGAAGCCCCGGCTGCCGAAGCTTAAGATCGGGAAGAGTAGAGATGGCACATAAGAAAGCAGGCGGTTCGTCGCGCAACGGTCGCGATTCGGCTGGCCGTCGCCTCGGTGTGAAGAAGTTCGGCGGACAGGAAGTCGTCGCCGGCAACATCATCGTGCGCCAGCGCGGGACCAAATTCTATGCCGGTCGCAATGTCGGCATGGGCAAGGATCATACCCTTTTTGCGCTTACCGACGGTCGCGTGACCTTCCACGAGGGCAAGCTCGGCCGAAAGTTCTGCTCGGTAGACATTATGGCGCAGGCCGCAGAATAACGGGCAACCGCACGGGTTGCCCACCAGGGCGACCCGGGTCTCGGGCTAACCAGAGACCGAACAAGGGAGACGGGTCGCCCCGGCTCCCTTTTTTCATGCTCCCTCCACTTCCGGGTCGCAGAAACGTCACATCGACGTGCGAGCGGCCCGGCACGATACGGAGAGTGAGATGTTCGCGCGGACCAAGAGACTGACATTACGGCCCGGCTGGCCCGAGGACGCCGCCGCGATCGCTCGGGCGATCGGGCATGAGGAAGTCGTGACCAAGCTGTCGCGGGTGCCCTGGCCCTATACCGAGGCCAACGCCGCCGAATGGCTGGCGATGCCGCGGGCCAAGGACAATGTGTCGCTGTCGATCCTCGCACACGAGGAAGCGACGCCGCGGCTGGTCGGCGGGATCGGCATTCACCCGGCCGAGGATCTCGGTGGCTACGAGATCGGCTATTGGCTGACTCCCGATGCCTGGGGCCGCGGCTATGCCACCGAGGCGGGCAAGGCGGTCCTGGGCATCGCGCGCTTTGCGATGGGCCTGAAGAGCCTGCGCTCGCGCTATTTCGTCGACAATCCCGCCTCGGGGAAAGTGTTGACGAAGCTCGGCTTCCGGCCGACGGGGCGGACCGCGACCTATAGCCTCGCGCGTGGGCACGCGGTGGAGAGCGTCACGTTGACGCTCGACTTCGACGCCAATGAACCGGCCTGCCGAATGCCGATCGCGGCTTGATCTCCAATCACGTCGCCGCCCGGAACCGCGCCGGGCGGCGGCGCATTGATTTCGCGCGGTAAAGCGCCGACAGGTCGTTCATGTCCGTAAGCCCCCTCCCCGTCCGCCGTCGCCTGAGCCCCGAAGAATCGCGCGATGCCGCGCTCGATGCGGCACGTAGCTTGTTGGTGGAATTCGGTCCGCAAGCGGTGACGCTGAAGGCGGTGGCCGCGCGCATCGGACGGACGCATGCCAATCTGCTCCACCATTTCGGATCGGCCGCGGGCCTGCAAAAAGCACTGATAGAACGGATGGCGGAGTTCATCTCGACCACCATCCGCGAAACCGTGATTCGCCAGCGCGCCGAAGATCAGAACCCGCGCGAAGTCGTCGACCTGGCGTTCGATGCGTTCGACACCGGTGGCGCCGGTGCGCTGGCGAGCTGGATGATCCTGTCGGGCAACGAGGATGCGCTCGACCCGATCCTCAACGCGATCCACGATCTGGTCGACGAGCTGACCGAGGGTCATTCGAAACAGGATCGTCCGATCGAAGACGAAACGCTTCAGCTCGTCATCATGGCGCTGGGCGACGCCCTGTTCGGCGCGCCGCTGGCCCGTGCGCTCGGCCTGCCGCGCGACCGAGCACGGCAACTCGCCTATCAGGCCCTGCGTGACGGCAATTCGCCCGATCGCTGACGATCCACCCGATTTGGGACAAGGCCAATAGTGCGCGGGACGCTGGTCGGCTTCAAGCCGGCCCGCGCTGTCCTAGATCGCGCTCATGCCTTTCAGCCCAGATACCAATGCCTTGATCTGCCGGATTCTCGGCCACCGCCGCTCGCAACGAGTCTGGCACGAGGGCAATGGCTATCGCGCGCAATGCAAACGTTGCGGCACCGGCATGGTCAGGCCGCGCGGGGCGTCTCACTGGACCGCGTTGCGGTCCGAGAGCGACTAAAGGCGCGATAATCGGACGGTGTCATGCCGAACCGTTCGCGAAACAGCCGCCCCAGATACGCGGCGTCGCAAAACCCCCAACGCTCGGCGATGTCCGCGATACGGTCGCGCTCGGTGGATTCGCTGAGCGCCGCCGCGACACTCTCCAACCGGCGCCGCGTCACATAGGCATGCACGCCGCCCTCGTCCTCGAACAGACGATAAAGCGCGGAACGCGACATGCCCAATGCGCGGCATAAGGTCGCGACGGTCAGCGTCGCCGAGCCCAGCCGCGCCTCTATCTCCGCCCGTGCACGCGTCATGGCGGCGCCTGCCACTGCCGCAGGTGTCGCACGGCCGCCGCGTTCCTGGGCCACCGCGACCGCGAGCAAATCCATGACGGTTCCCGCCAGACGCGCGCCCAGGTCGACCGGCAGGCGATCGGCGTGACGCCAGATCTGCTGCAGATGCTCGCGTAGCAACGCTGCCGTGGAGGGCGGGATTGCCAGGCCATGGAGCGAACGAACGCTCGGCAGATATCGTTCGGCCAGCGCGCGCGGGACGTGAAAATAGGCGGTGGAGCTCGCTTCCGACACATGGTGCTGCGGCTGCGCCATATCGGTGAGCAACGTCGATTCGCCGAGCGCATCGAGCGCGGCGCCATTCATGTCCCCTACCGCCCCGCCGCGAAACCGCACGTTGACGACCAGATCGTCGACGCCGTCGGCAGCGGCCATCGCCCGGGTCCGCTCGAACGATTGCCCGGAAATCGTCGAGAAATGGATCTTGAGCGGCCCCAGCATCACCAGATCCGTGGCGACGTCGAACGGTTCGTGCGGACGCGTTTCGTACAGCCGCCCCACGGTCGATGGCGAACGGCTGCACCACGCCTCGTGCCGATCGCATTCGGGCAAATCGCTCGTCGCAAACCGTCCGCCGAAAAGCGACGCGCCGACATGAGACACATCAACGACCATCTTGATACCCCCGCGCCCCCTTATGTGCACCGCAGCAAGAAAGGCAATTGCCCTGGATCAAGCGGCATTAGAATATGGGAATGGCGGTCGGGGGTTAGCAGCGCGGCGTTCCGCGGCTAAGGCGGTCCAATGCACTTCCTCGATCAAGCCAAGATTTTCGTCCGTTCGGGCGCCGGTGGCCCCGGCGCGGTCGGCTTTCGACGCGAGAAATATATCGAATATGGCGGTCCCGACGGCGGCGACGGGGGCAAGGGCGGCGACATCGTGTTCGAAGCCGTCGCCGGCCTCAACACGTTGATCGACTTCCGCTACACGCAGCATTTCCGCGCGCCGCGGGGGACCGGCGGTGCGGGGTCGAACCGCACCGGTGCCGGCGGCGACGATCTCGTCATCAAGGTGCCGGTCGGTACCCAGATCCTCGCCGATGACGAAGAGCGTTCGCTGCTCTTCGACCTCACCAAGGTAGGCCAGCGCATCGTCTTCCTGCGCGGCGGCGATGGCGGCCGCGGCAATGCCAGTTACAAGACGTCGACCAATCGCGCGCCGCGCCAGCACGGGACCGGTTGGCCGTACGAAGAAGCCTGGGTGTGGCTCAGGCTCAAGCTGCTCGCCGATGCCGGGCTGGTGGGATTGCCCAACGCCGGCAAATCGACCTTCATCAACCAGGTGACCAACGCCCAGGCCAAGGTCGGCGAATATGCCTTCACCACCACGCGACCCCAATTGGGCGTGGTGCGGCACAAGGGGCGCGAATTCGTCGTGGCCGACATTCCCGGGCTGATCGAGGGCGCGGCCGAAGGCGCCGGCGTCGGCGACCGCTTCCTGGGGCATATCGAACGCTGCCGCGTGTTGCTCCACCTTGTCGACGCCAATGATCCCAACGTGGCCGAGAGCTATCGCATCGTGCGCGACGAACTCGAAGCCTACGGCGGCGGGCTGGTCGACAAACCGGTGGTGGTCGCGCTCAACAAGATCGACACGCTCGACGACGAGCTGATCGGCGCTTTGTCCGCCGAGCTCGAGGAAGCAACCGGCGCCGAGGTAATCCCGATTTCCGGCGCTAGCGGCGTCGGGGTCGATTGGGTGCTCGACAAGTTGCTCGAAGCGATCCCGACCAACGAGTCGCCCGTCGACGACGATGGCGCCGAGGATGAGGTGCAATGGTCGCCGGTCTGATCGTATCTGTAGCGGGACGGCGTGACGCCCGCTAAGCGCAAGCGCGATGTTGGAGAATTCGCCCTTTGCCGCGGCGCGCTGCCCGCGCCTGATCGTCAAGGTGGGGTCGTCGCTGCTCGTGACGCCGGAAGGCGAAGTAAGGCGCGACTGGTTGGCCGGACTTGCCGCCGATATCGCCACAGCGGCGCGAAGCGGACAGCAGGTCGCGATCGTCTCGTCGGGCGCGATCGCGCTCGGTGCGCGGCGGCTCAAGCTCGCCAAGGGCGGACGCGCGAGCCTGGAAGATGCGCAGGCAGCTGCCGCCACCGGCCAGATCGCGCTGAGCCAGGTCTGGGCCGAGTGCCTGGAGGCGGAAGGGCTGACCGCGGCGCAGATGCTGGTCACGCTCGACGATCTCGAGGATCGGCGGCGCTATCTCAACGCCGCCGCAACTTTGGGCCGGCTGCTCGGGCTCGGTGTAGTGCCGGTGATCAACGAGAACGATTCGGTCGCGACCGAGGAAATCCGCTTCGGCGACAATGATCGGCTGGCAGCGCGGGTCGCGCAGGCGGCGGGCGCACAAGGCGTGCTGCTGCTGTCCGATATTGACGGGCTCTACGACCGTGCGCCGACCCTGCCCGGCGCGATGCTGATCGATCGGGTGCCGCGGATCGACGCCGCGATCGAGGCGATGGCGGGCGGATCCATGTCCGGCATGGGATCGGGCGGCATGATCTCGAAAATCCAGGCCGCCAAGATCGCAACCCGCGCCGGCATCGCGCTGGCGATCGCTTCCGGCCGGGTCGATCATCCGTTCGCGCGCTATGTCGAGACTGGTCATGGCACACTGTTCCCCGCGCAGCGCGCCGCCCCCGCGCGCAAGGCGTGGCTGGGCGGACGGCTCACGGTGCGGGGAACGGTCCATGTCGATGCGGGCGCGGTTGCCGCGCTCAATCAGGGCAAGAGCCTGTTGCCAGCCGGCGCCATCCGGGTCGAGGGCGACTTCGCGCGCGGCGACCTGATCGCGATCGCGGGACCCGGCGGCGTGATCGCGAGCGGGCTTGCCGAATATGACGTGACCGACGCGGTGCGGATCGCGGGCAAGCGGAGCGACGAGGCCGCCGCCATCCTGGGCTATGCGCCGCGCGCCGCGTTGGTCCATCGCAACCACATGGTGCTGGCATGACAGTGATCGCGGTCACCGGCGGCACCGGGTTCGTCGGCAGTCATTTCATCGAACACACTTTGGCCCAAGGCCATCAACTGCGCGCGCTGACGCGGCGGCCGCAGGCGGAGCGCGCCGGCATCACCTGGGTCGAAGGCGCGCTCGACAAACCCGACAGCCTGGCGGTGTTGGTCCAGGGCGCCGACGCGGTGCTGCACATCGCCGGGGTGATCAACGCACCCGACCGCGCGGGCTTCGCCGCGGGCAACATCGACGGGACGCGCGCGCTGATCGCCGCAGCCGAAGCGGCCGGCATCCGCCGGTTCGTCCAGGTGTCGTCGCTGACCGCGCGCGAGCCGGATTTGTCGCTCTATGGCTGGTCGAAAGCTGAAGCCGACAAATTGCTGATCGCCAGCAATCTCGACTGGACGATCGTGCGCCCGCCAGCGATCTTCGGCCCGCGCGATCAAGAGATGCTCGAACTGTTCAAGCTCGCCAAACGCCATGTCGTGCCGCTGCCCCCGGCCGGCGGACGGATGTCGGTGATCGCGGTCGGCGAGCTCATCCGGCTGCTGCTCACGCTGCCCACCAGCAACGCGCTGATCCGCGAGATCGTCGAACCCGACGATGGCCGAGCCAATGGCTGGGACCATCGCGATTTCGCCCGCGCGATCGGCACCGCGATGGGCAGCAGGGTATTGCCGCTGCCCCTGCCCCGCCCGGTGCTGACCCTGATCGCCGCGCTCGATGGGATGTTCCGCGGCAAGAAGGCCAAGCTGACTCCCGACCGCGTCGCCTATTTCTGCCATCGCGACTGGGTCAGCCATGCGACGCCGCCCACGGAGGTCTGGGCACCGCAAGAGGAAACGTCAGTGGCGCTGGCCGCGACGGCGCAATGGTATCGCGCCCAAGGGTCGCTATAACCCTGCCGGAAAGCCGCCGCATTTGGCGGGCAACGCCTTCGCGACCCACAAGGACATGACAATGAGCGACCGCGCAGCAATATTCGAGACCGTCACCGGCCTGATCCAGCCGTTCAACAAGAAGGGCGTCGCTTTGTCCGACGCGACGACGTTCCAGCACGATTTGGAGTGGGACAGCCTGACCGTGATGGATTTCGTCGCGGCGATCGAAGATGAGTTCGACATCATTATCACCATGAACATGCAGGCAGAGATCGAGACGGTCGGCCAGCTGGTCGATGCCGTCCAGAAGCTGAAGAACGCCTGACCACGGTGGATAAGGAAGACATGATGACCGACGCTATCGACACTGCCGAGGCGCTGCCCGAGCACCCCGCCACGATCGCGCCCGAGCGCGATCTGATGTCGAAGTTCGACGGCCTGATCGCCGAGCGCCAGGCATTGCTCGACAGCGGCGTGACCGATCCGTTCGCGATCGTGATGGAGCAGGTGAAGTCGCCGACCGAGGCGGTGATCAAGGGCAAGGATACGATCCTGCTCGGCACCTACAATTATATGGGCATGACGTTCGACCCGGATGTCATCCAGGCGGGCAAGGACGCGCTCGACCAGTTCGGATCGGGCACCAATGGCAGCCGCATGCTCAACGGCACGTTCCGCGACCATATGGAAGTCGAGCAGGCGCTGCGCGATTTCTATGGCACGACCGGGGCGATCGTGTTTTCGACCGGCTATATGGCCAATCTCGGCATGATCTCGACGCTCGCCGGCAAGGGCGAGTACGTCATTCTCGACGCCGACAGCCACGCGTCAATCTATGACGGCTGCAAGCAAGGCTATGCCGAGATCGTCCGCTTCCGCCACAACGATGTAGAGGATCTCGACAGGCGGCTCGGCCGCCTGCCCAAGGAGCCGGGCAAATTGGTGGTGCTCGAAGGCGTCTATTCGATGCTCGGCGATGTCGCTCCGCTCAAGGAAATGGTCGCGGTCGCCAAGAAGCACAATGCGATGGTGCTGTCCGACGAAGCCCATTCGATGGGCTTTTACGGCCCCAATGGCCGCGGCGTCTACGAAGCCCAAGGTTGCGAAGACGATGTCGACTTCATCGTCGGCACTTTCTCGAAATCGGTCGGTACGGTCGGCGGCTTCTGCGTGTCCAACCACCCCAAGTTCGAGGCGATCCGTCTCGCCTGCCGTCCCTATATCTTCACCGCCAGCCTGCCACCTTCGGTCGTCGCCACCGCGGCGATGTCGATCCGCAAGCTTCAGCACGCGCACAACAAGCGCGCGCATCTTTGGGAAAACGCCAGGCAATTGCATGGCGGACTGACCCGGCTGGGCTTCAAGCTGGGTACCGAGAATCCAGATAGCGCGATCATCGCGGTGATCCTGGACGATCAGGCGCAAGCAGTAACGATGTGGCAGGGGCTGCTCGACAGCGGCGTCTATGTTAACATGGCGCGGCCGCCGGCGACTCCCGCCGGCACCTACCTGCTACGCTGTTCGCTGTGCGCGGAACACACGTCGGAGCAGATCGCGACGGTGCTGGAACGGTTCGAAGCGGCAGGCCGAGCAGCGCGCGCGATAAGTTGAGGGAACCTACGGGGTTTCCTAGATTCAACCGATTCGGTACAAGACGGCCATGAGCGGGAACGACGCCGAGCCGGGGCTCGTCGATCAGGCACGCACGGTCTGGCGGGGCATTGCCCTGGCGGTCATGGCGTTACTCGGCACCGGCATCGTCGTCGCGCTGATCGTGATCCTGTCGGACACGACCGCGCAGCGTGATCGCGCGCTCAAGGCGCAGAGCCATAGCTATGACGTCATGATCCTGGCGCGCACGCTGTCAGGCACGATCGCGCACGCCGAAGCGGCGCTGGGACGATATGTGATGAGCCGCGACCAATTGGTCGGCCGCGAATATTATGACGAATGGAGTTCGGCGCGAAATCAGATCGACCGGCTTGATGCGCTGACCAACGACAACCCGGTGCAGCAGCATTTGATCGACCAGTTGCGCGCGACTTACGATGCGCGGGGCCAGGAATTGGCGGTCACCGCTCTCAGCACCTCGTACAAGAAAGACAGCCAGGCCTATTCGCGCTTCTACGCCGCGGGTAAGTCGGCGACGTTGCGCGATATCGACCGTCAACTCGATGCGATCATCGATTCCGAACACGGATTGCTCGACCAGCGCGTGGCGACGGCGGCGGCATCGATCCAGCGCTCCAACACCGTGGCAATGATCCTTGCGCTGTTCGGCATGCTGATCCTGGTCGCGGCGGTCGTGCTCGGCTGGTTGACGATCGGCGTGATGCGCGAGCGCGCCGCGGCGCGTGCCGATGCCGATGTCGAACGCGAACGGTCGGCCGCGCTCGAGGATGCGGTGAACGAAGCCACTCTGGCATTGCGCGCGCAGGAAGCCAAGCTGCGCCAGGTGCAGAAGATGGAAGCGGTCGGCCAGCTGACCGGCGGAATCGCTCACGATTTCAACAATATGCTGGCGGTCGTTCTGGGCGGGTTGGAGCTCGCTCGGCGCACCCTGAAGAGCGATCCGAAGGGCGTCGGCCGCCATCTCGACAACGCCACGGAGGGCGCGCATCGCGCCGCCGCGCTGACCCGGCGCTTGCTCGCTTTTTCGCGCGAGGAGGCGCTCAACCCGGAACCGCTCACGCCGATCGCCGCAATCGAGGGCATGTCCGATCTGCTCGACCGCACGCTGGGAGACGCGATCACCGTGGAGACGAGCGACGACGGATCGTCCTGGCATATCTGGGCCGACCGCCACGAGCTTGAAAACACCATCCTCAACCTCGCGGTCAACGCGCGCGACGCGATGGACGGTCGCGGACGGCTGACGATCCGGGCCAGTGCGAGGACGCTCGCGGCCAACGAGATCGGCCATTGCCTCGCAGGGGACCATGTCGCGATCGCGGTCAGCGATACCGGCTGCGGCATGGCGCCGGAGGTTCTGGAGCGCGTGTTCGAACCGTTTTTCACCACCAAGCCTGTCGGCAAGGGCACCGGCCTGGGACTCAGCCAGATCTTCGCCTTCGTCCGGCAATCGGGCGGCGAGATCGCGATCGCCTCGGTCGAAGGCGAAGGGACCACGGTGACGCTCTACCTTCCCCGTCATGCCGGCGCCGGAGAAGCCGCGGCAAAAGCCGACGTCGCGTCGCCGTCCGCGGTGCCGTCGATTCGCGGCCTCGGCGTGCTGGTGGTCGAAGACGATCCGCGCGTCCTCAACGCCACCATCGGCGCGCTAGAGGAATTGAAGCATCGCGCCGTGCCATGCCCCGATCCGCTTGACGCGCCGCGCATCCTCGACGATCTCGGACCGTTCGATCTCGTCATCACCGACGTGCTGATGCCCGGCCAAACCGGGCCGGAGATGATCACCGGATTGTTGGCACGTCGCCCCGATCTCGCTGTGCTATTCGTCACCGGTTATGCCGGCGAGGGGTCGGCGGCCGATTTCGGCGGGCGACCGGTCTTGCGCAAACCCTTCACCATCGCCGGACTGGAACGGGCGATTGCCGACGCGATCACGGATCGACCGACACCAACGGACCAATTGGCCGCCGAATAGGGCATCGCGGGGAAAAGTGGGTACCTGTTTTCCGCGAAAGCGATGCGTCCACGAATAATTAGAGCGACGTGTTCGATTCAGAAATCGGACACGTCGCTCTAAACAGTTTTTCCGGCTGACGCGGACCGAATGCCGCCCTATAGCCGTTCGATCATCTCCCCAGCCGCTCCCGGCCGAGAAGGACTCCTTTTTCGTCAGCCATGAAGTCCATCGATCGCTACATGGCCCGGCTGATCGCGTTGCCGCTATTCTCCACTCTGGTGATCGCGGCTATGCTGCTTGTGCTCGACCGCATGCTGAGGCTGTTCGACTTCGTCGCGACCGAGGGCGGACCGATCAGCGTCGTGTGGCAGATGCTGGCCAATTTGCTGCCCGAATATTTTGGGCTCGGCATCCCGATCGGGCTAATGCTAGGCTGCCTGCTCGCCTTTCGACGGTTGGCGACCTCGTCGGAGCTCGACATCCTGCGCGCGGTGGGGATGAGCTACGGACGGCTGCTGCGTGTGCCGTACATGTACACGATCGTCCTTGCGATCCTCAATCTGTTCATCGTCGGCTATGTCCAGCCCAAGGCGCGCTACGCTTACGAGAATTTGCGCTACGAATTGCGCACCGGCGCGCTCGGCGCCTCGATCAAGGTCGGTGAATTCACCACCTTCCCGAATAACGGCCCCACCGTTCGGATCGAGGAAAGCAAGGATGAGGGGCGCGAGCTGAAGGGCATCTTCGTCCAGCGCAACGACGGCAAAGGCGGCTCGTTCGCGGTCACCGCGGAAAAGGGAAAATTCTATGCTGCGCCCGATCCCGACGAAATCATCTTCCAGCTGACCAACGGCACGCTGGTCAGCAAGGAGGCGAAGGTCGCGGTACCGCGCGTGCTGCGCTTCAACATATGGAATTTCCCGATCCGCTTGCCCCCGACCAGCGCGTTCCGCGCGCGCGGCGGACGCAATCTGGAATTCACCCTGCCCGAACTTGCCCAGATCGGCCGCGATCGAACGCAACCCGAACCGCTGCGCGACACCAGCCGCGCCGCGTTCCATTTCCGCATCACCGAAGTGGTGTCGATGTTCCTGTTGCCGATGCTGGCGCTCGCCCTGGGCGTTCCACCCAAAAGGTCGTCGTCCGCGTTGGGAGTGTTCCTGTCGATCGTGATCATCGTGACCTATTTCAAGGTCAACGAATATGGCGAGGGGATCGGCGGGCTGGGCCGGGTCGACCCGTTCATCGCCCTGTGGGTGCCGTTCGCGATCTTCGCCGGACTGGTGCTCTGGATGTATTACACCATCGCGTTCGTCCCCGGCGGCCAGCCGATCGGCGCGCTGGAACGCGTCTTCGCCAAGATCAGCAAGGTCGTCGTGCGCTGGCTTCCGTTCAGGCGACAACGCCGTAACGGCGATGACGACGGGCCGGAGGCCCAGCCGGCATGATCTCGATGCAGTTTTTCCCGTCGCGGACGGTGACGATCTATATGGCGAAGAGCTTCCTCGTGCGCACCTTCGCGGTGCTCGCGGCGCTGGTCATCGTCCTCCAGTTCCTCGACGCGCTGAGCGAATCGGGACGTATCCTCGCCCATGCCGGCAACGGCCAGGCCGAAGTCTGGCATTATATCAGCCTGCGCACACCGGAGATCATCGCCCGTTTCCTGCCATATTCGGTGCTGCTCGGTGCGATCATCACCTATTCGACGCTCAACCAGAATTCGGAAGTCATCGCGATGAAGGCGTCGGGCCTGTCGGCGCATCAGGTGCTGGCGCCGATGATCATCGCCGCGATCGGCGTCGCAGCGATCAGCTTCGCGTTCAACGACCGCATCGTCAGCCGAGCAACGGACACGCTCAACCGCTGGCAAAAGGTCGATTATGCGCCGATCCCGATCGACCGCGGCGATCGCGTCAATGTGTGGACGCGGTCGGGCGACGATCTGATCAGCGTCAAATTGGTCAAGGGCAAGGGTGACGCGGCGGCACTGACCGACGTCACCTTCTACGATCGCGACAAGGCCGGCGAGCTGCAGGCGACGATTTCCGCTCCCCATGGTCGGCGCGAAGGCAAGGGCTGGCGGATCTGGCCGGCGCAGAAGTTCGATGTCACCAGCGGCGTAGCGACCAACCTGGGCGCTGTAGTGGTTGGTGAAGGCGTGCGCCCGGACCAGTTCACGCTGGCGACGGTCGATGCCGATGGCCTGTCGTTCACCGAATTATGGTCGGCGATCGGCGACCTCAAGGCGGCGGGCCGCCCGACCAAGGCGCTCGAAGGCGATCTGTGGCACAAATTGTCCGGACCGCTCTCCTCGATCCTGATGCCATTGCTCGGCGCGATCGCAGCGTTCGGCATCGCCCGATCGGGTAAGCTCTTCATCCGCGCCGTGGTCGGCATGGCGCTGGGCTTCACCTATTTCGTGGTCGACAATTTCGCGCTCGCGATGGGCAATCTCGGCGCCTATCCGCCAATGCTCGCGGCCTGGGCGCCGTTCGTGCTGTTCCTGATGATTGGCGAGGCGGTGCTGATCCGGACTGAGGAATAGCCACCGCCGGCGGGAAGGGGTGGGGGAGGGCCTGTTGTCCGCTCTACCCAAAGGGCTTCTCGGGAAGGCGATACGCCCTCCCCTAACCCCTCCCGCCAGCGGGAGGGGAATAATTCAACGCGGTTGAAACGTGCTCTTCGCCAGCCGCGTCGCGAGGTGCGGCAGGCCCTTGTAATTGCCCTTGTGATAAGGCGAGTCCGGCTCGAGCGCGGCCGTGATGCGGCGGTGCGCGGTGCCGAGCGCGTGATAAGGCAGCCCCGGCAGCAGATGGTGCAGCGCGTGATAGCGCAGCCCGACCGGTGCCCACAGCATTGGCAGCACGGCAGGCGGCGGCACGTTGACCGAATCGAGATATTGCGCGGTCACCGTCATCGCTTCGCCCTCATTCTCCCAGAGATGCGCGACAAGCGTCCGCACCTGGTTGATGACCGCGACCGCCGAGGCGACGATGAGGAAGGTCACAAAGGCTTTGAGCGCGATAATCCCGGTCGCGGTCAGCGCGATCAGCGCGATCGACCAGAGGCTGGCGGCCGCCTCAAGCCGGTGCCACAGC